>JAWXVD010000056.1:0-19897 GCA_044425705.1 Eubacteriales bacterium
CTTGAAATTCGTTACTTTCTCGGGAACTGAAATAGAGATACTTAAGGCACCAGCATACCTTTTTTCGATTAAATGGGCATAATTTCTTAAATGAGCCAATTCATCGGATAAGTAATAATCTGTTTGTGTGAAATCTGATATATAACGAAGCATTTCAGAAAAACAGATACATAGTTCGGAAACTTCCAAGTCACCATTTAAATAACTGACAGATTCAATCATAGAAATGGTATTATAAATGGTATGGGGGTTCATTTGTGCTTCTAGTGCTAAATAATAGGCATGTTCTTCATTTGCCTTGGATTGCAATGTTTCGGCAAAGGATTTTTCTAGTTGTGCGAACATATCCTGAAAAGAATGATTGATAAATTCAAATTCATCTAAGGATTCAGAATTAGGAATAGATAAATACAAATTGTCCAAGGATACATTTTTTATGGATTGATTTAAATTCTCTAGTGGCTGTAAAAGCCGATTGGTACTTATTTGTACAAGGAACAAGATAAATAAAAATAAAAGAATAAAGATTACAATAAAATAAATACCCAGGGTAAATCCTAAGGAAAGTTCGCTTTGTGGATTAGAGATAAGAAAAGTAATCCATGCAGTGGATTCTGATTGAGAGAAATAAATATAACTATTATTTTGATAAGATACTTGAGAATCATTATCTTGATTTTCAAGAAATAAATCTAAATAAAAATTAGTATCAATCTCCTCATTACCATAAGGGTAGACAAGTTCACCAGTTGTCGTAATGACTACTATATTTCCTAAGGTGTCATCAATAGAGTAAAAGGATTCTAGTATTTTATAATCATTTTGTATCTCTACAGTTGTAATAGAATTATCTATAAAAGATGGAATTTTTCTCGTGACAGAATATACAATTTTTTCATCAGCACCGAAATCATCAATATGTGGGGGAATGATAAAGTCTAAAGGATATACTTCTAATAATTTATCATTCCATGGATAATTTTTAATAGCAGCACTAATTAGGTTGGGCAATTCAGCTACTTTTGAGTAATTATAATAAGCATAATCATTGAAAGCAATAATACGATGATAATTTAGCAAAGGTGCATCTAAGGTAATAAAAATATCTAATAAGGTATTATTGCATTGTGTATAGAAAGCAATTTGATTTTCACCAGAACCAGTAACCGTTCGGAATTGTTCATTGATAGCCAACGCAAAAATATCCTGTTGCATAGTAGAGATTGAGGTGTCTACCTGTGTTTCAATACTGGATAATAATTCTAAATAAGAAGAAGTATTTTGTTGGCGGTTTTGCGTATATAAAACAAAATAGAGTATCGAAGTAAATAGTAGCAAAATAGATGTTAAAAGAAAGGCATAGGTATAGAAAAATTTTCTGTTGAGGTTTAAACTTTTAAAAGTAAATTTTTTCATTGGTATGACCATCCTTCTTTCGTGACATGCTCCCACCACCTAAAGAGGTGTGAGAATTCTTGCTGCATTTAGTTAAAATACTAGGATTCAGTGAATTTCTATACATAAACAGTAACTAACAATTTCATCTTAGCGTAATGTTAATTAAAGTGTCAAGAAAATTAATTTTGTTTTCTTTTTATAAATCAAGATACAGCTAATCAAGTTTAACAATTTACTAAAACTAAACAGAAAATTACATTTACTTATGATGGAGATATAAGTATGATAAAAAAATAATCGTTACTTTTTGCGGTGTAGCCGTGAAAAGAAACAAATAATCAGATGCTAGGCTGTGAGGAAGGGGACTCATTATGGATAAAACTTATCAACAAGTACTAAAAAAGTTGCACTTTGATATGCATACACCAGAATATATTGAAGATGTAGGAGGGGAATTAGACGTACAACGTTATGTAGAGGGGGTAAAGGCAACAGGTGCCCAGTCGGTTACGCTGTTTGCGAGATGTGCCTATGATTTTACTTATTTTCCAACAGAAATAGGGTTTCCACACCCTAATATGGTCAGAGAAGATATTTTTGGAGAATTATGTAGCGCTCTGCGAAAAGAAGGCATTGATGTCACTGCCTATATGACAGCCAGTGGTTTGGCGGAACAAGCGGTAGTGAAACATCATAGAGAAGATTGGTTAGCAAAATCAAAAGAAGGAGAAGTATACAACTTACTAGGAGAGCCTAATGCACATGTTGAAACTTGTGTTACTAGTCCGTTTTATGAGGAAGAAATGATTCCCTTGATGGTAGAGTGTGCCAAAAAATATGATATTAATGCAATTTGGATTGACGGCGTGTACCATGCGCTTGATATGCCATGCTACTGTGAACGATGTAGAAGTGAATTTTTGAAAGATGTACCACAGGCAAAAGGAAAGGTAGATAGTGCGCCATTTTATAGATGGAAGGTAGATAAAGTATGGGATTATTTAAATAAAGCAGCTTTGGCATTAGAAAAGGTAAAACCTGGTTGCACCACAGGGGCAGATACGCTAGGTTGTCCCCATTGGTCAATTCCCGAACCAGAACAGGTAGGGTTTATCACATTTGATCCACCAACACCTAATTTACCAGTGAGTATTTCTATGAATTTAGCAGCAACAGCCTGGAGAGGTAAAACTCTTGACATGAATATTCAAAGAATGCGTAATTGGCAAGATTTTAATTCAAGATCCAATGAAATGCTAATGACAGAGGCAGCAGTATGTGTGTCTATGAATTGTATGTTAATTGCAGGAGATCTGATTCGACCTAAAGACATTAACCCAAATCTAGAATCCATGAAGCAAATCAAAACCATGTTTGATTTTGGAGAACAGATTTATCATAAAGTAAAAGATGTACCAGTACATGCAAACATTGCAATTTTATCTAGCCCAGAGCAAATCCGTGGAAACGGTAGTAAGTGGCCAGTAAATTATGATGTGATAGATTCTTGTTATCAGATGATTCTTTCTGCAGGACTTTGTGCACATATTCTATTTGATGATGATTTGAAAGAAAATATACATAAGTATGATTGTCTCATAGTGCCAGAGCAATCTTATATCGGTACTCATGCAGCGAAAGCCATAAAAGAATACGTAGAACAAGGTGGACACGTTATCGTAACAGGAATGGTTCCAAAGGCAGTAGATCCTTATGAACTAGATGAGATGGCTGATAGTGCTCTCATGGAAGAAATTTGTGGAGTTAAGGTAGAAGGTTTCTTAGAAGAACCACTTTCCTATATCAAGACGACAGAAGGAGAAGCCATAGAGTATTGGAATGAAGACTATCATCCAGAGATTGCAATTGGAGGAAAAGCTCAGCTCACAGCTGTTACAACAGCAAAAGTGGAAGCCTATCTATATGCCCCAGCACAAGCTTATCAAATAGGTGCTAGACCAATTGGAGAAAAAACAAGCGCACCAGCCATCTCTGTGAACCAAATGGGAAAAGGAAAGGTTACCTTTGTATCACAACCAATTTGTAAAGATTATGATGTGTTAGGTAATTTTTTGGGGAAAAGAATATTACAAGGAATCATCAGAAAAAATACCGCACCTTATGGAATATTATCAGGTGCTTCTAATGCACAGTTGGTGATTGCCAAGAATGAAGATACGGTCTGTGTCAGTACAATAGTATTCCATAATGATTTGCGAGCAAAAACCACCAGAGTAGCCGATCAGGTAGGAAAAATAGCAGATTTAGTAGTTACATTAGAAGAGACGAGAACGCCTAAATCAGTCACTTCAGTCTTAGGAAATCCAGTAGATGTAGTGGCAAAAAATGGAAAGATTACCATTTCGTTTTCACCTGTAAAAATATATGCTGGTGTAGTGCTTCAATTTTAATAAAATGAAAAATAAAAAACATATAAAAAATTGGTAAAAACTTAGTTTAGGATTTTCCAAAATTTGTTTAGGATATTACATTTACCTAGGAACAAAAAATGTATATTATGAATATATCAACAAACATCAAGGAGGAAAAGAAATGTTTAAAAAATTAGTAGCTATGGGATTAACCCTAAGTATGGTATCTACATTATTTATTGGATGTGGATCAACAGAAACAGCAACAACTACAACAACAGAGACAGCAACAACAGAAACAACTACAGAAGAAGTAGCAACAGAGGAAGTAGCAACAGAGGAATTTGACATTGAAAGTTTAGAGGATGTAGTATTAACATACGCAATGCCTCAAACACAATTCAAAGATATTTTCCAAACATTAGCTGATGAATATCATGAATACAGACCTAATATTACAATTGAATTCCAAGCAATTCCAGATGAACAATTCAATGACTTAATGCAAACAAAAATCAACTTAGGTGAAGCACCTGATATTTTAGCTCTTGAAAAAGGTGTGCGTTCAAAATTTGATCCAGAAAACTTCGTAGTATTTGAAGATGAACCATGGCAAGATAGATTGATTGATGGCATGGACGAATATGAAATGAGCGGAGATGATGATGGTCAGTTAAGAACTTTAATCATGCAAGGACCTGCTCTTGAAGGTGGTTTATTATACAACACAGGTATGTTTGAAAAATATGGTTTAGAAGTGCCTACAACAATGGATGAATTCTATGATGTATGTGATGCGTTATTAGCAGAAGGTGAAACACCATTATATGCATCAGATAAAGATTTATGGACAGTTCAAATTTGGGCTTGTTCAGTAGCAACACAATTTATGACAGAAGCTGATTATGACTTGATTAATGCAAATGAAGCTAAATGGGCAGATTATGATCAATTAGCAGAAACAATTGATACAATGGCAGCGCTTCGTCAAGATGGTTATACAAACTCTGATTATTTAGCAGCTACATATGACAGTGCTTTAACAGCAATGGCAGAAGAAGAAGCAGCAATGTATGTAATGGGAACATGGTTTATCGGTGATGTAGCGGCAATCAATCCTGACGTTGTCTTAGGATATGCAGCAATTCCACAATTTACAACAGATGCAGGTGGATTCCCAGCTAGAGGTGGTATGTCAATTTGGGAAGGTTCTGAAAACATTGAAGCAGCAAAAGATTTTATGAACTGGTTCTCACAACCTGAAAACATGGATCGTTATATGCTTGAATGGGGTTACTACCCAGCTTACACAGATCAAGAAATGGATATGCCAGAATGGCAACAAATCATCAATGATGATTTCATTATCCCAGATAACATTGGTTACGAAATCATTAACTCAAATGTATCAGCAGGTATTACAGTAGATGCATTCTGGGGTTACCAACAAGAAGTAATTATGGGTATCAGCACAGGTGCAGAAGCATTGGCAAAATTTGATGCAGATTATGCAGTACAAGCAAAAACAGCTGGCGTAGAAGCATTTCAATAAATATGTAGTCAGTCAATAAAAAACATTGAATAATGGAGCCAAAAGCTCCATTATTCATGATTTAAAGGGGTGAAATCGTGGTCAAATCGCAGAGAAAAATATATTCATTATATCTTGTTTTACCAGCATTAATTTTATACCTACTATATTTCATCGTTCCCTCAGGAGCAGGTATGCTATATGCTTTTACATTTTGGACGGCAAGAACAATGGACACACCAGTGTTTAATGGGATTGATAACTTTATCTATATTTTTACAACACCAGAGCTTGTAAAGGGGCTTTGGAATACATTATATTTTGCAGTATCAACAGTTATATTAAAAAATGTTATTGGTTTAGGATTGGGATTATTAGTAAATAACAATACGTTTCTTGGAAAATACTACGCTAGAGGTGTTTTCTTCTTGCCTAATTTTTTGAACATGGTTGTTATCGGTGTAATTTTTGTTGCATTTTTACATCCTACAGGACCACTAAATCTGTTTTTAGAAAGTGTCGGACTTGGTTTTTTTGCACAGGACTGGTTAAATGACATTAAATATGCTATGAGTACCATTGTAGCAGTTGAGGTTTGGAGGACGTCTGGTTACCATATGGTAATTTACATAGCAGCCTTAAAATCTATTTCCATAGAATATTATCAGGCAGCTCAGATTGATGGAGCAAGTGCCATTCAAAGATTTAAATATATTACATTACCAATGATATCACAAGGTCTTACTATTAACATTATTTTAGCAATTATTTCTGGATTGAAAGTATTTGATCAAGTTTATGTATTGACAAGTGGTGGTCCTGGAAATTCAACAAACGTAGTATTAACCTTTGTAGGTAAGATGTTTGGGCAAGGACAATGGGGAGAAGCTACAGCATACAATCTTGTATTGACTGTAATGATTTTCGTGTTATGTTTAGGTGTTTTACTATTTATTGAGAAAAAGGGTGGTAGTGAAGAATGAGAAAGAATAAAAAATCGACGAAAAAAATAGTACAAGGAATGATACTGAATGCGACAATATTAATACTTAGTCTTGTTATTATTATTCCATTATTAATCGTAGTTTTTAACTCTTTTAAAGATTCTTATGAAGCATCTAAGTTTGAGTTAACACTACCAACAACATTTAATTTTGATAATTATATTGAAGTGTTTAATACAAGTAATATTTTCCAAGCAATGGGTAATGGTGCTATTTATGCAATTTCTACTTGTTTGGTAGTAATACTGTTTGCATCGTCAGCAGCTTTTATTGTACAGAGACGCAAAAATATTATTTTATATCGAGTATTTATTTTTGGGTTGGTATTACCATTATCTATGATTCCTACGATTACATTAGGACAAATGCTAGGCATATATGGAACTAGATTTAATCTAGTTATGATTTATTCAGCCACTAGCATTCCATTTTGTTTCTTTATGTACTATAATTTCATTAGTACAATAGCTAGAGAATTGGATGAAGCATCTATAGTTGATGGAGCAAAAACATTACAGTTATACTTCCAAATTATTTTGCCATTATTGAAACCAGTTACGTTTACATTAATTTTAATTACAGCAACGAATATTTGGAATGATTTCTATTGGCAATTATATTTTACTAATAGAGCAACACTTTGGGGAATGCCGATGACAGTATATCAATACTTTGGTTTGTACAGTAGATCATGGAACTTGGTAGCTGCCAATATCATAATCGCGGTATTACCAGTCTTAATCTTATTTATTGCCTTCCAAAAACAAATCGTAGAAGGTATGACAGCAGGAGCAGTAAAGGGATAAAATATTAAAAAATTTAGTTAGAAATATCAAACAAAATGAAAATGTAAAGGTTGAATTTTTCAATCTTTACATTTTTTAAAATATAAAAAATTTTTATTAAAGTGTCGCAAACATCAATGACACCTAGATTAGAATTTGATATTCTGGTCAGGTTTCTCAGCAAAAGGACGCTTTGAAAAGGAGGAAATTATGAGATTATGGTATCAACAAGAATCAAAAAAATGGACAGATGCACTACCTATTGGGAATGGTAGAATGGGGGCTATGGTTTATGGAAAGGTAGCACAAGAAAAAGTATGCTTGAACGAAGATACCTTATGGTCTGGTTATCCACAAAATACACAGATTAAAGATGCTGCAAAAACTTATAAAGTCATGCAAAACCTTATGAAAGAGCATAAATATGGAGAGGTTGCCGTAGAAATAGAAGATCATTTTCTTGGAAAGTTCAGTGAGTCTTATTTGCCCTTTGGAGATTTAGAATTAGAATTTTTAAATTTAAAAGATGCTGAAATTACAGAATATACTAGAGAATTATGTTTAGATACTGCAATTACCAGTGTAAATTTCGTGGGGAATGGAGTGAAATATAAGAGAGAATATTTTGTGTCAAAGCCAGATAATGCAGTCATTATTTCTATCACAGCAAATCAAAAGGAGTCCATTGATTTAGCTATGTCATTTACATGTCAAATGCCTCATCAGGTGGTTGCACAAGGAAGTACTCTTGTTATGACAGGATTAGCGCCTTCTCATGTAGTACCAGACTATATGGAAGAAGAACCTAATCCTATTAGGTATGAAGAAGATGATTGTAAAAAAGGCATGAGATTCTGTGGATTGGCAGAAATGGAAGCTGTTGATGGAAATATCAGTAGTTTGCATGATAAAATACAGGTGCTTGGTGCTACTCAAGTAACCATTAAAATATTTATGCAGACTAGTTTCAATGGTTATGACAAATTACCTTATGTAGATGGAAAAGATTGTTTGGCATTGGTAAAAGCAGATTCATCTAATATTGGAGGAAAACCATATGAAGTGATGAAAAAAGAGCATATAGCCGATTATCAAAAATATTATAATCGCGTTACCCTTTCTTTTTGTGATATAGAGGAAGATAAACCTACCGATGCACGTTTGGAAGAGTTTAAAACAACAAGAGATAGCAAGCATTTATATGAGTTGTTATTTCACTATGGTAGATACTTGACCATTGCATCTTCACGAGAAGGAACACAACCAGGTAATTTACAGGGAATTTGGAATAAAGATTTGAGACCTACATGGAGTTGTAATTTTACAATTAATATTAATGCCCAAATGAATTACTGGGGAACGGAAATAGTAAATTTATCGGAATTACATACGCCACTGTTGCAGTTTATTGAAATATTAGGTGAAACAGGAAAAGAAACAGCAAAAACTCAATACAATGCAAGAGGTAGTGTGGCTCATCATAACTCAGATATATGGGGACTTAGTACACCAGTAGGCGAAACTGGTTGGAGAGGGCAAGGAGGAGTCTTATTCTGGAATATGTCATATGGATGGTTAACGAGACATTTGTTTGAGCATTATGAGTATACATTGGATCAAGTATTTTTAAAAGAAAAAGCATATCCAGCAATGAAAGCAGCTGCGGAATACTATTTAGATATTTTAGTGAAAAATGAAGACCAGTATTTATGGATTACACCAACTGCTTCACCAGAAAATAAGTTTATGTACGAAGGAAAACCATATAATATCGCTAATCATGCAACCATGACAATTGCAATTGTTCGAGAAGTATTTGATAATGTAATCAAATGTTGTGATATTTTGGAGCTGGATGAAGCTTTTAAACATACAGTAGAAGAAGCAAAGGGAAAATTATATCCATATCAGATTGGCTCCAAAGGACAATTGTTAGAATGGGATTTAGAATATGAAGAAGAGGATATGCAACATAGACATATTTCTCATCTATACCCATTGTATCCATCTAACCAAATTACAGAAGAAACCACACCTGATTTATTTGAGGCTTGCAAAAAAACATTGGAATTTAGAGGAGATAGTGGCACAGGCTGGAGTCTTGCATGGAAAATTAATTTTTGGGCTAGATTAAAAAATGGAAATAGAGCATTAGAATTAGTAAAAAATCAATTACACTTTGTGGAGACAGATGAAGTCAATTATTCAGATGGAGGGGGAACGTATTTGAATATGTTTGATGCCCATCCTCCATTTCAAATTGATGGGAATTTAGGTGCTTATGCAGGTATATGTGAAATGTTAGTCCAGAGCTATGAGCATACAATTCTTTTATTGCCAGCACTTCCAGATGAATTACCTGATGGAGAAGTGACAGGTTTAAGGGTAAAAAATGGTTTAGAGATAGATTTTTCATTTGCAAAAGGAAGATTAGAAACAGTAAGTTTGCAATCAAAAGTAGAAGAAATAGTGGGAATTCAAATTGAATATAAAGGAAATAGTGTGTCTCATAAATTCTTACCATATGAAACTCTTGTTTTACGATATGCTGACTTTATGTAATAGAAGAGAGCGCGTATAACAAATTTACAGTTACATTTCACGGCTACACCGTAAAATGTAACTAACGCATGCCCATTTAAAATCGCCTACGGCGAGGGGCATGCTAATTGGCACTCGTAGTTGTTCTCTCCACACAAATCAGCGGAGTGATTTGTGTAGGTCTGAAAAGTAACAATTTACACACCCTATACACGAAAATCACATGATAATGATAGTAAAATTGTAAAAAATATTGTAAAATATAATAATGCGGTAGTATAAATCAATAGGAGGTGCAAAGTGCCAACAACATATGCACATTTTAAATTAGGTGAAAATGCAAAAAAGGATTGTAGTCCTAGGGTGAAGAAAGCAATAGAAGCTTACCCTGAACTCTTTTCTATAGGTTTACATGGACCAGATATTTTATTTTATTACAAGGCACTACAGAAGCATCCAGTGAATCATTTGGGTCATGTAATACATGGACGTAGTGGCTATGATTTCTTCGCAAAAAGTAGGGAAATATTAGAACAGGGCAAAAACAATGAAAATGAATATGACGAAGCACAATTATCATATATTTTAGGTGTGATTGGCCACTTCTCTCTTGATGTGATCTGTCATGGATATATTGGAGAAGAGATATCAAGAACGGGAATTTCTCATGCAGAAATTGAAATGGAGTTTGACAGAAGAATGATGGTAGATGATGGCTTGAATCCAGTATCTCATAAAGTCACAGGACATCTTGTGGCATCATCTGAGAACGCAAGGGTAATCAAAGACTTTTATGAGGGAATTACACAGGAGGAAATGTTAACTTCATTAAGAAGTATGAGATTTTTCTTGGATTTCCTTGTAGCACCATATGCCATTAAGAGAAATATTATTACAGGAGCTTTAAAATTAGCAGGGAAATATGAAAGCATGGGAGGACTTATGATTAGCTTAATCAGAAATCCTAAATGCAATGGAAGTACAGAAAAGCTGTTAGAGCTACATAAGAAAGCCAGTAAATTGGCAGTAAGATTAATGGATGAATACTTAGATGTATTGGACAATGAGGGCACATTTGATCATATTTATGGATATAATTTTGAGACAAAATTACCAGACTGAGAAAAAGGTATCGTTATCAATGCCAGTGAATGCATCTTTGCAAGCAAGTAAAATCACTGGACTTTAAAAATGAAGGGGATAGATAAAAATGAAATTTAAATTAACAAAAATGGAAAAACACTGGGTTATGTATGATGTGGGAAATTCTGCATTTACTATGCTAGTATCAACAATTATGCCGATTTATTTTAACTATTTAGCAAGTGGAGCAGGACTATCAGATGTGCAATATATTGCATATTGGGGGTATGCGGCATCTATTGCAACCTTATTTGTAGCATTACTTGGACCAATTTTTGGAACCATTGCTGATACAAAAGGATTTAAAAAACCAATTTTCACAGTGACTATTTTGATTGGTGCAATCGGTTGTTTGAGTTTGGGACTAGCCAAAGAATGGTTGATTTTCTTAGCAATATATGTAATCGCAAAAATCGGATTTTCAGGAAGTTTGATTTTCTATGATTCTATGTTATCAGATATTACCACAGAAGAAAGAATGGATGATGTTTCCTCACAAGGATTTGCATGGGGGTATATAGGAAGCTGTATTCCTTTTATTGCGTGCTTAGTATTAGTATTAGGTGCAGATAGCATTGGTATTACTATGGAAGTGGCTATGGCGTTGGCATTTACCATTGTTGCAATTTGGTGGATTGGCTCTTCGGTACCATTATTAAAAAATTATCAACAAAAGTTTTATGTGGAAAGACAAAAAAATGCCATTGGTGATAGCTTTAAAAGACTAGGAAAAACTTTGAAAAATGTACGTGGAGAAAAGAAAATATTCTTATTCTTATTGGCATTTTTCTTCTATATTGATGGTGTATATACGATTATAGATATGGCGGTTGCTTATGGTGCGGCAGTAGGTCTTGATGATACAGGGTTATTGTTAGCACTCCTAGTGACACAAATTGTAGCATTTCCATTTGCTATTTTATTTGGTAGATTGGCGCAGAAATATAAGACCGATATTTTGATAACTGTTTGTATTGTAGCTTATTTGGGCATCGCAATCTATGCTATTTTCTTAGCCACTCAGCTCCAATTCTGGACATTAGCAGTATTGGTAGGTATGTTCCAAGGAGGTGTGCAAGCCTTATCTAGATCCTACTTTACGAAAATTATTCCTGCTGAACAATCAGGAGAATATTTCGGATTATTCGATATTTGTGGAAAAGGTGCTGCATTTTTAGGAACAACCCTTGTTGGTATCGTATCTCAATTGACAGGAAGCTTAAGTATGGGTGTAAGTGTGATTGCTGTCTTGTTTGCAATTGGAATCGTATTGTTTAGATATGCAGTTTCTATTAAAAATTAAAAAAATGCGATAAACTAGACTTGAAACATAAATCGTCAAGAATATATAATAATCTCGTAACAAAAAAGCAGGATAAAGTCATAAGATACGAAAAAAAGTTTAAAAACAAAAGATGGTGAAATAAAAAGTGGAGGATTACAAGCTATGGAGCAAATTAATGTAGTTACCACGAAAGATAATGATCGAATTGTGCAAATATTGACAGATTTGATGAAAACAGATAAAGAATTTCAAATTATGATTACAGTGCCATCAGAAAAGAAACAGCTAGATTACAAAGAACCTGCCAGAGGGGGCACCGTATACGAGAAAAATTTACAAAAAGGCTTACAAATTGGAAATCATGATCTGGAAAAAGATGTAACAGAGATGATCCATGAAATTGGTGTACCAGCACATATTAAAGGATATCAATATTTGAGAGAAGCAATCATCATGTCGGTAGAAGATAGTGATATGTTAAACTCTATTACTAAAATATTATATCCATCTATTGGAAAGCGATTTCAAACTACCCCAAGTCGTGTGGAACGTGCCATTAGGCATGCAATAGAAGTGGCTTGGAGCCGTGGAAAAATGGAAACATTAGATGCATTATTTGGTTATACTATCAATACAGGGAAGGGAAAACCAACCAATTCGGAATTTATTGCCTTAATTGCAGATAAAATTAGGTTACAGTATAGAAATTAATTGCCTTATTGTGGTGATATGATGTATAATACTTGGTATAAATACATTGTGAGTAAGTTGTACTTAGGAGGGTGTTCGGGATGAAGAATATATTATTTATTGCATCAGAAAGTGTACCATTTATTAAAACTGGAGGATTGGCAGATGTTGTTGGATCCTTACCAAAATGTTTAGACAAAGAGTATTATGATGTACGTGTTATTTTACCAAAGTATGTATGTATGAATCAAAAAGTAAAGGATATGTTAGTGTATAAAGATTCTTTCTACATGGATTTTAATTGGAAGGATACATATGTAGGTATTTTAGAAGCTGAGTATGAAGGAATTAAATTTTATTTTATTGATAATGAAGGATATTTTGGTGGATTTAAAGCATATGGAGACAATGCCTTATTTGAAATAGAAAAGTATGCATTCTTTTCAAAGGCGGCACTTTCTATTTTACCAGTGATAGATTTTAGACCTGAGGTGATTCATTGTCATGATTGGCAAACAGGTTTAGTACCAGTTTATTTAAAAGAACGTTTTCAAAATGATCCATATTTCCAAAATATTAAAACAGCAATTACAATTCACAATTTGAAATTCCAAGGAAAGTGGAGTATCAAAGAAGTACAAAGCATTACAGGATTATCAGATTATTATTTTACACCAGCATGTTTAGAGGCTTATGAAGATGCGAATTTATTGAAAGGTGGATTGGTTTTTGCAGATGCCATTACTACAGTAAGTGATACCTATGCAGAAGAGATTAAAACAGACTTCTATGGGGAAGGATTAAATGGATTATTAAATAATAGAGCCAATGATTTGAGAGGTATTGTAAACGGAATCGATTATGATGAGTTTAATCCAGAAACAGACGAAAGTATTCCAAAACACTATAATGCCATTAACTTTAGAAAAGAGAAATTAAAAAATAAAAAAGCATTGCAAGAAGAGTTAGGCTTAGAAAAGAATGAAAAGAAATTTATGGTTGGTATTGTTTCTAGATTAACTGACCAAAAAGGATTTGATTTGATTAATTATGTGATGGAGGAGTTGTGTCAGGAAGATATTCAATTAGTTATTTTAGGAACAGGAGAAGAACAATACGAAAACATGTTCCGCCATTTCGATTGGAAGTATGGTGATAAAGTGAGTGCTAATATTTTCTATTCGGAAGCCTTATCACATAGAATCTATGCAGCTTGTGACGCTTTCTTAATGCCATCGTTATTTGAACCTTGTGGATTAAGCCAGTTAATGTCACTTCGATATGGAACAATCCCTATTGTTAGAGAAACAGGCGGTTTAAAAGATACAGTAGAATCTTACAATGAATTTGAGAGCACAGGAACAGGATTTAGCTTTGTAAATTATAATGCACATGAAATGTTAGATACGGTGAGATATGCGAAAAATATTTATTATGGAAAGAAAAGAGAATGGAATAAAATTGTAGATCGTGCTATGGCAGCAGATTTTTCTTGGGAAGCATCGGCTAAAAAATATCAAGAAATGTACGATTGGTTGATTGAAGGTTAGAGAAAAAGCATCAATTTTAAAAGGATTATGAAATCAAATGTTTGATTTCATAATCCTTTTTTTGCTGTTTAAGTTTTCAGTTCTGTTATTGTTTCAATTTATTTGTGATTTCAGTTTATTCAGTGGTTTCAGTAGTCTCATTGCTTACAGCTGTTTCAGTAGCCTCAGCTTCAGTAGCCTCAATGATTACAGTTGCAGCATCAGCAGCAGCTTGCGCCGCAGCAACTAATTCTGCACGTTGCTGTTCAATAATTGATTCCGCATTTGGATCAGCAAAGAATGCTTCACTATGAGGGCACATGGTTGAGGTTGTAGTATCGGTTGCTTCATCACCAGATGCACTTTCAACTACGGTTACATTATCAGTAGTAGTTGTATTGGTTAAGGTAGAAGAACCAGCTAACAAAGAAGCATCCTCGGCAGGTATTAATTCGAAAATTCCTTCTTGTTGGAATGGACAAGTTTCGCAAGCTCGTAAACCAGTATAGGTACAAATATTTCCTTGGAAATGTACATCACAAGTTTCGGTAGGAACTGTGCCATCGGCAAAGTATTCTGTCGTCAAGGTAGCATCGCATAATCCAGCAATCGGTAATTTTCCAGATTGAGAACAAACAGTAGCAGTTACAATACCACTAGGTACAGGGAAGGAAGTGGTTGGTAAATCAACATGAATTTCTTCCATTACCTTTCTCCATAAGGTTTTTGCTAGATTTTTCTCGGCAGAGGAAGAGAGCACTTCATTATTATCGTAACCAGTCCAAGTGGAAGCTGTGTAATAAGGAGTATATCCTGAAAACCATACGTCTTTATAATCTGATGTAGTACCTGTTTTACCAGCAATTGGTACACCACCAAAGTTCACAGAAGTACCAGTTCCAGAAGTAACAACATCTACCATAGCATCTGTTAATAAGAAGGCTGTTGTATCTTTGATTACTTGTTTTGTTTCTGGTGTAGTATTATCTAAAATTACATTGCCTTCTGAATCTACAACTTTCGTATAAAGGATTGGTTCAATGTAAGTACCGCTGTTAGCAATTGTAGCATAGGCTGCGTTTAATTCTAGATTTGTTACACCATTTGTAATACCACCAAGTGCAAGAGATTGATGGATATCGGTAAAGATTTGACCGTTTACTTCTTTGGCGGTTTCTAAGGTAGTAAATCCGAAATTAGTCAAATAATCAAATCCTAATTGTGGAGTAATCTGCGTTAATGTTTTGACTGCAATAATGTTCATAGAATCTCTAATTGCTGTTCGGATTGAATTTAACCCACGGTATCCTGTACTATACCAGTTAGAAACTGGAGTACCATCTTCGTAATTAAATGGTGCATCATTAAATACAGTAGCTAATGTTAGACCAGCACTATCAATAGCAGGTGCAAATGCAGCTAACACCTTAAAGGTAGAACCAGGTTGTCTAGTAGTTGAAGTAGCACGGTTTAATGTTTTATTAGCAGTTTTTTCACCACGTCCACCAATCATAGCTACCACATGACCTGTACTTTGATCCTGTACAGTAATGGAAACTTGAGGTTGCGGTGTAATGGAAATAGATTCTGCTAAAACAGAAGCGCCTTCACTTAAGTGTGCATTTGTGTATTCTTCTATGCCTAAGTAAGCTTCTTCGGTAGAATCATATAGCATATTAAATTTAGAATTTGTTTCTCTAAAATAAGTACGATACATTTCTGAACTGTGATTTGTTACAGAGCCATCAGCCTCTTCAATGGATAGAGCATAGGTTAAGTAGTATTGTGTGCCATCAGGATAGTTTTCTTCATTAGAAAATACATCTTCACAAATAGTAGCGATATCTGGGTCTTGTGTAGAATAAATGGAAAGACCACCTGTATAAAGTAAGGTATAGGTTTGATTATCGCTATAACCAGCTTCCAACAAATCAGCATACACAGCATCTGTTACTGCATCATCAAAATAAGAGTTTACAGAAGCAGTGTCCATCTCTTCATTAGTTACTTGAATTCTTGAATACACATCATCGGCTAGTGCCTCATCGTATTCATCTTGTGTAATATACCCCTGTGTTAACATGTTTTTTAAAACAATAGCACGTTTTTCCGCATTGTTATCTGGATTAGTAATTGGATTATACATGGTTGGGTTTTGTGTGATTCCAGCAATAACGGTACATTCTGATAAAGTAAGCTCACTAACAGACTTATTAAAATAACGAAGAGAAGCAGCTTGCACACCTAAGGTACTTTGGCCTAAGTTGATGGTGTTCATATAATTAATGAGGATGTCTTCTTTATCCATAGTTTTTTCTAATTCTAAAGCCAAATATTGCTCTTGAATTTTACGTTTTAAACTATCTAAAAAGCTATCTTCACTAGTCCAATCAGTAAATACATTATTTTTCAAGAGCTGCTGGGTAATGGTACTAGCACCCTCGGTAAAATTAAATCCATTTGCCACACCAGTCACTGCCGCACGTAGAATACCTTGAATATCGATACCGTGATGAGTATAGAAACGTTCATCTTCAATGGCCACAAATGCATCAGCCATATCTTGCGGTACTTGCTCCATTGTAACGGGAATTCTATTGGCATTTGAAGCAACTAGCTTTGCTGTTTGCTGTCCTTCACTATTATATATGAAAGTAGAAAAACCAGTTGGTGTTACTTGTAAATTTGTAATATCAGGAGATGAAGCTAAAATTCCATTAAACATACCAAGCCCTGCTGAAGCACCAATAATTCCGATGGATACAATACCAATCAGCATAAGAGTTATAATAAATAGAAATATTTTTCTTCCCCATTTTGTTCCAGTATTTTTCAGTGCCTTTTGTTTCTCTTGCACCCCTTTTTTGCCATAATTCATGAATTATGCCTCCTTAAAACGATTTCAATCTTGGGTTATATTTGGTGATACCATTCAATGATTATATCAAAAATCAATAGGTAAATAAAGGTTTTTATTTAGTTTTAAGAAATCCTATTCTAAATTCTTAACAAATTCTTCCGTTTTTAGTCAAATTTGAGGGAAAGGATGTTACATTTTACGGTGTAAACGTGAAATGTAATGAAAGGATAAGATTTATGTAGTGGAAAAGTTTGAATAAAGGTTAGATTTTATGGTGTCGTCTTAAAATGTAATAATAAAGGCTAAAGAACGGTTGAAAGGAAACCGTGGGAACCAACGGATCCAGGGGATGTCTACCGCCATTCTCTTTTTGGACCAGAAAAAGCAAACTGTGAGATAGTATCTAGTACGGATGACGTTACTATGGTGAATGAGATACAAGGGCAATTGTTCTTCGATGCATTAGAATCGGTGCAAGGAGAGTACATCCTTGCTAGAACCTACAATATTCTTGTGAACAATCAGTTATGTTACAGTGCAGATAATGCAATCATTGAGTTAGAGATACCAGAAACGTTGCAAGAAGAAGATCGTACCTATAGTATGTTTTCTGTAACAGAAGGTGGACTTGCGAATTCCTTGCCAGATTTAGATCAGGAATTAACTACCATTACGTTTGCCACGAATAATCAGTATTATGCTTTTGCTTTGGGGTACATGGATGATACTACTTTGTCTGGCACTATTTCAGAGGTAGGTGCATTGGTTGTGGGGAACGAGGATGATTCTACTCCGTCTGGTGCTACTGTAGAGACAGGTGTAGTGGTTGGTGCTATTTCTACGTATTCAGACTAAATGAAAATCAATTATATGACTTCACGCCATACAAGACCATAAGAAATTCCCACGGAAATGAAACCATCCGTGGGAATTTTTTGTCTGTATTATAGTTAGAAATCGTAAAATAATAACCAGCGATTAAGAAACTTACTTTATTTTTTTCATAAATAGCCGGTACATAAAATAGGACAAAATATTTATATACAGAAAGCCTATTACCAGAAACAAGATAGCATTGATTTCTCCTATGTTTTGTTTACTATAGCTTGCAAGTACCATTGTTGGCCAATAAGCAGGTGCCAAAGCACATAGATAAGAGAATGGTTTTGCAAGATACATGCCAACAACAGGGATAATCAAAAGAAAGCCAGTCATTTTCATAGTGGCAAAGCCTTCTACTTTATTGGTGGCAAAAAGGTTAATGATTACCATACCAAAGAAAACACCACAAGAAGACACTAGATTGATGAAAAACGACATAAGCAAAGGAACATCATATAAATTTACAAGGTCAGTAATAATCATACCGCTTATGATGGAAAGCACAGTGAATAAAATAGATTTTGCTAAAATATATTGGCTGAAATTCATAGGTAAAACTTGTATGGCATGTATCACGTTGCTTTCTCTTTCGTCAAGGATAGAAAGACCCATAATTGCTCCGAATACGATGGGATTCATAACCACAAAGAAAGCCATAAGGGCACCATAATGTAGTGAGAAATCAAAAGTAGGGAGAAGGGACTCAGTAATCATAGGAATACAGAGTCTACCCACAATTGTCAATATTATAGGATAGATAAGTAAAAAGAGCATCAGGCTATCTTTGCCTAAAATTTTAAACTGGGCTATCATGATATGTTTCGTTTTACTCATTTATAGTATGCTCCCTTCCGATTATTTTCACACTGAAAAGCTGTAAGGAAAGTTTAAATAATAAAAAATTAATCAATAACAGATAAGCGATACTGAGAATCATGGACCAAATTGATAATTCGCCCATTGCCCCATTCACCAAGATGATCATGGAATAGGTAGGAAAAATACCAATCACGTAATCTAAAAAATCTAAAGACGGATTGTTCACATAACTTAAGAATGGAATAAATAATATTGAAAAAAGTACTCCCATAGGAAGAATGAGTTTTGTGAAGGAATCATAAAAAGTGGAGATACAAATTCCCATGAGTATAAAGGTAGTGCATGATAAAAAAGCTGCAAGTGCCACTAAAAGCAGGTTTACAGTTACATCTTTTACAAAAACAATAAAAACACCTAATAGAAAAGAGATACAGGTTAGCGTAATAGCAATACTTATGGTTTTAGAAAGAATATATTCCTTTATTTTTACAGGCGTTATCACTAATGCTGAAATGGTGTCTTGAGATTTTTCAAAAAATATCATGGCAGCTGTCAATAAAAATCCTGTTACAGTAAAATCTGTAATAAATACGATAGGTAATGCAATAGACATAGTAAAGTTAGGCAGTAGATATAATACAAAAAACCATACGGATGTGATAACAATTGCTGCCAATAAAATATGATATCTTAGCTGTAATTTAAAGTCCCAAATCAGTAAGTTTTTTAATCTCATCAATTTAACCTCCGTCCTGTTACTTGAATAAATACATCTTCTAAAGTAGTTTCTTTGGAATGGATGGTTTGAATCTTATGTTCTTTAATCAGTTCTAAAAAGGCAAGGTTTTCGCCTAAGCCATCTAATAGAAAACTAGCATTTTGTATGGTTTCATTTTTATCAAAGTATTCTAAGTCAACGGTTCTTGTACCATATTTCAACTTTAAAGCCTTGGGAGAATCCATTTCTACAATTTCACCATCCACAATAAAGGAAACTCTATCACAAAGATGATCGGCTACTTGCATGGAGTGGGTAGTAATAAAGATAGTTTTTCCTT
>JAWXVD010000234.1:0-3547 GCA_044425705.1 Eubacteriales bacterium
AAGCCGCAATTTCTGTCATATAATCTTCTGCAATATTTTTATGTACAGCCAAGCAATGTCCTTTATCACTAGTAACCATAAAAATTCCCCTGCAAATTTCATTCACAACATTATCTGGAGTCGCTATTTCTCCAAAATATTGTGGATAACGATATTTCCCATCACGTTCAATTTCTTTAATTTCTTGTAAAAGTTCTAGCTCTAAAGCCTTGTTTTCCTCTAATCTAGCCTTTAACACTTCATACCTTGGTATATCTTTTGTTTGTTCATCAAACATGATATACTCTCCAGTGTCAGTACCTAGTGATAGAGCTTTATCTGATAAAGGTGTATCTGCACCTTTTTTCACCATAATGCCCTCACCATGTTCTGCAACGATTTCATAGACATTTAAAGCAATCTCAACACAAGTATTGATATTGCCCCAAATAGATTCTCCTTTTGGTCTGTTCATAAAAAGCCTCCTTTAACTTTTTCTATAAATATTTTAAAGTGATGTCACTTGACTGTCAATAGACTGCATATATTGATATAAAAATACCATACAATATACTTATAACTAATAATCAGCTAGGAGGTAGATAGTATGGCTACAACAAAACGTGTTTTCACTTTGCGAATGGAAGATGAAATTTTTGATAAAATTGGTTCTCTAGCAACAAAAGATCATCGCTCACTTACTAATTATATTGAGTACGTTTTACTCGAACATATCCGTAACGTGGAAGCTAAAGAAAACCCAAGCATATCCGATTCATCTGAAAAATAATTTCTTATATTATAATACAATAATAAAGTGGTAATTACAACAATTATTGTTGTCTTATATTTTCTTGTGTTATCGACCATAATATAATTGTGGAGGTGATAACACACTATGAATATTAGCGAGAAATTCATTTCACTGCGTAAATCTAAAGATTACAGTATTTACAAGCTATCAAGAGTATCAGATATTTCCGAAAACTATATCCGTAACATTGAAAAAGGAAGTAGTCAACCTTCTGTCTTTATCTTGGAAAAACTCCTGCTTGCTCTAGGAACTACTGTTTCAGAATTTTTCAACGAAAGTGAAGAAGTAATTTATCCAACACCATTTGAAAAAGATTTAGTCGAATCTGTTCGTATGCTAAACGAAGAAGAAGCTACTGCACTTCTAAATATGGTAAAATTACTACGCAAATAATTGTCTGCCCAATTTCGGGCAGACTTTTTTATTCTTCTCGCTCCATGCCTTGCTCTCCAAAGGAAAACAGTCGTGCAAAATCTAAAGATTTCTCTTTTTTCGCAAGCTCTGGAATTAAATCTTCAATCTTATCTACCAATCGTTCCACAGAGTTTAAATCATCAGCTGTAAGGTCATTATCAATGGTTCGCATTTTAATCAAACCAGAGTGTAACACTTTAAGTTCCGTTTCATTAAAGAGTTTCTTTTCATCAATCAAACCACTTCTTGTAGCAAAACTTTCAAATGCCTGTTCTTTGTTATAAAAATACTGTCGCTGCACAGCTGCATTGTTATGTTCTGTATCCATCTTATAGGTGGATAGCACATAATCAAACAACGGGTGTTGTTTACAAGCAAGCACTACTCCGTTATGTTCGTTAATCTTCATAACATTATTTGGCATTTTCACTGCCTTATCATCTTCATAAGGTTTATCAGAACAAATGCCACAGGCAATGGCTGTGGTTCTTGCCATATTTTGAATACGATCCAATAGTTTTTCTTGTACTTCAACAAATGGATTTTTCAAAATACTATCTTGTTTTGTAAAGAAAGCAATTTGCTTATCTCTGTAAAATATATCAACGATATAGTCTGGAGAAGATGGTTCTTTTACAGTGAACCCCTTTTGGTCTAATGCTTCAAAATACTTCTTATAAAATTCTGTTTTACTTTTCATTTATGTCCTCCTGTTATTGCTCACGTTCGTAAAAATAACGTGGTGAAAATTCTTGCTCCATCGGTAGGTTTCTTTCTGTTTTTTCTATCAGTGTTTTAATCTCTTTTTCCATCTTGCTATCTAACGCAGAATCAATACAAATTGTTCTAGTAAGGCAAGATAAAATCAATCGCATTTCATCATCAGAGTATAGGGAAGTTTGTGCCAATTCCATTTTGCTTCGCTGTGCAAAGTTCAACTGAGCCTGCTCATTTGTATAACAAATTTGTTCCCTGTAATACTTTTTATCAGTGGTAGCATTTTGCAGTTTTATACACGTGACAAACTCATATCCAAAAATCCCATTGTATCGGCATAGCATAACTGTGTTTACCGATTCCATCAATTTGTAATAAGCCCCTCTTGTTAAATTTACTAACTCTAGTTGTTCTATGTTTTCACATGGTGGAGAAGCCTTAATCCCCATGATTTTCTGTACTTCTTGAATATCTTCCTTAAACTCTCGCACTTTCGAATCATCTGTCACTTCATAAATGATTTCACCAAAACTTGTAATCACACAAAATGGACCGTCTGGTAAAAACACTTCAGCTACAATATCAATATCATCAGTAGCTTCTACTATGAAACCCAATTCTGAAAGCTGTGCAAAAAATGCTCCTAAAAACTCATTTTTACTTTTCAATCTGTTTCCTCCTTAATTTATCGGCATAGGCCTTTCCAAATTTTTGCTCACTAACATTGATTAACATTTCCATACAATTATCTAGCTTTTTCTTTGTGGTATTGGTTGCTACCTTTTCTTTTAATACAATCTTTTCTTCAATTCCTCTCATACGATTGTAAAATCTCCATACACAATTTCTAGTATCTGATCCCATCGTGCAACTTGGAACATCTACATCAAATTTATAAGGACACCCAAAACATGGGTGTCCTTTCGGGTATTTATAGCTCATTTATTCACTCCTTTGGCGGCTAAAAACCTGCCAAGGAAAGTTAAACTTACTCGCAGGTCTAGTGTTCATAGCCTTTATCTTGATATTTGAGATACAACTCTTTTTTAGCTTCTTTCGATAGCTCTTTGCTTCCATTTACAAAATCATCAAATGCGTTATTCCTTTTCTGCGTATTGCTATGCAGCATATCCATTGCCGAATATAACATCTGCGTTACCAAAAATTCTCTTTTAGATATATCCTTTGATAATTTGATTTCATCATAATCTTTTGCATTTAATGTTCTAATCATGCCAAGCACTCGATTGGCAATGATTTTTTCAGCTTCCTTTTCATATACTTTTCTTTTTGATTTTAAGTAATCGTCTGTTCCACCATACATAGTAGCTAATTTCATTTTAGAATTTACATATTCATCTACTAAATGTTGAAGTTCTTTATGGTTACTCAAAATATATTTTACCAAGTTATCTACTTCTACTTTAACCTCTGGTTCTAGTAACTGATATGAAATTCGACCATGATCAGGAAGCATTTTCTTGATACGAAACACTTTATCTGCTACTGCATTTAGTAGCTTATCTGTAAAATGAAATTGATACCCTAGTTCATTTTCTTCTTCTGCATAATAGGATTTTACTTTTTGATATTCTTTTGATTTCATCTTTTTAAACTCTTTTT
>JAWXVD010000235.1:0-3545 GCA_044425705.1 Eubacteriales bacterium
GAACCTATCCATTCTCTGGGATCACGAATGATAAATACAAATCTAGAATCATCATATACCTGATCTAATAATCCAAGTAAACCATAAATATGTCCCGAAGAATACACTATAATATCTTCCTTGCACAAGGCGTCAACAGTACGATTAATAGATAAAATATTTTCACAAGCTTTTTCTTTTGTAATATCTCCTGCTATATAATCACGACTTAATTTATACATAGAATGTGTATTTTTGCCTTGTCCGATTGACAGGTGATATAGTCCATAATCCTTTATTTGACCAAATAACTGTTTTGGTTTAGAAAACCAAGGTGTTCCTGGCTCATGCAATGATACAGAATTTTCAATCATTACTCGTAAATACTTTGCAAAAAATTGTGTACCAGTTCTTCCTGTTGAACTAATAAAAATTCTCTTTTTCGACATAATTGACTCCATTTCAAAACATCACTATTCGTATGTGACCTTTTTATTCCTTGTGATTGATAAATTTTTCAATAATTGTAGCAACAATATCATTGACACTAAACTGTTCTGTATCGAACTCTAAGTCTGGAGATTTTGGAACTTCATATGGTTTCTGAATCCCTGTAAAATTAGTAATTTCATTTGCACGGGCTTTTTTATAAAGTCCTTTTACATCACGTCTTTCACACTCTTCAATAGAGGTAGATAAATATATTTCTCTAAAGCTATCACCAATTGTCTTTTTTGCATCTTCTCTGTCTTTTTCATAAGGTGAAATCAATGCTGTGATTACAATCAGACCAGCATCATTCATTAATTTTGCTACTTCTGCAACACGTCTAATATTCTCTACTCGATCCCCTTCTCCAAAGGATAAATCTTTATTCAATCCATATCGTAAGTTATCGCCATCTAATAGAATCGTGTGTTTTCCCAATGCAAAGAGATGTTTTTCTAATGCATTCGCTACTGTTGTTTTTCCTGCACCACTTAAACCTGTTAACCAGATTGTCAATGGTTCTTGATGTTTCTGATTGGCTCTTACTTCTCTTGTAATATCTATGTCTTGCCAAACAATATTATTGCTTCTTTTAATATCTTTTGTAATAATACCACAGGCTGATGTTTGATTTGAAATTCTATCGATTAAAATGAAACCACCAATACTTTGATTGTTATCAAAATAATCCAATGTAATTTCCTCATTCAACATGATTGTCACTTCTGCAATTTCATTCATAAACACTTTTTCTGCTGAAAGAAATTTACCCGTTTGCAAATCGATGCAATGATTAATTTTGCTTACTGTTGCTGGAATCATCTTTGTTCCACATTTCAACAGATAATTTTTTCCAATATATAGTTCTTGTTTATCCATCCATAAGATATTTGCTTTGAACACATCAGTTGTAACTAGCTGCTTACCTTTTGAAATAACATCACCTCTTGCGATGTCAATTTCTCGATCCAAACAAAAAGTAATGCCTTGTCCTCGAACAGCTATTTGTTCGTCTTTATCTCCTACAAGGATACGATTTACTGTTGCTTTCTGTCCATTTGGATAGGCTATGATTTCATCTCCAATTTCCATCATTCCTGCTTCGATTTGACCTTGATACCCTCTAAAATCATTATTAGGTCTAGAAACTCTCTGAATTGGCAACACCAAAGTATTTTCATCATCATTCACAGAAATATCAACTGTCTCTAAATATGCAAATAAAGTTTTTCCTTTGTACCATGCTGTATTTTTAGAAACTGTCGTAATATTGTCACCTGTAGTTGCTGAAACAGGCAATGAAATCAAAGTTTTTACATTTAGATTAGCACAATGTTTTGTGAATTCTCTTACAATTCTATCGTATCGAACTTGATCATATTTAATCAAATCCATTTTATTCACTGCTAAAATAAAATGTTTAATTCCCATTAAACTACAAATATTAATATGACGTAATGTTTGTGATAGAATTCCTTGTGTTGCATCCACCAAAATAATAGCCAAATCTGCAAATGAAGCACCTACTGCCATATTTCGTGTATATTGTTCATGTCCTGGACAATCAGCCACAATAAAATTACGTTTTTCTGTTGAAAAATATCGATATGCTACATCTATGGTAATCCCTTGTTCTCTCTCTACCATTAGACCATCTAAAAGTAACGAATAATCAATCCCTTGGTCTTCCTTTGATACCTTGCTTGCTAGTTCAATTGCTTGTTCTTGATCGGTAAATATCATTTTCGCATCATAAAGCATGTGACCAATTAAAGTAGATTTTCCATCATCTACAGAACCACATGTTATAAATTTCAATATATCTTTCTGTATCATTAAAAATATCCCTCTCTCTTTCGTCTTTCCATACTTCCCGCTTCTTCTGAGTCTATCACTCTTGTGGAGCGTTCTGAACAAACTGCTCCAAGCGTTTCTTCAATAATTTCATCTAATGTACTAGCCTCTGAAACGCATCCACCTGTTAATGGATAACACCCGAGAGTTCTAAATCGTATCATTCCAACCTTAACTTCTTCATCTGGTAAAAGTTTCATTCTATCATCATCTACGCATATAATATTACCATCACGTTCTACGTATGGTCTTTCTTTTGCAAAATATAATGGCACAATCTCAATATTTTCTCTTGCAATATATTCCCATATATCTTTTTCTGTCCAGTTCGACAAAGGAAATACTCGTAAGCTTTCCCCTTGATTCAATTTCATATTATATAATTTCCACATCTCTGGTCTTTGGTTCTGGGGATTCCATGTATGTTGTGCACTCCTATGAGAAATTACTCTCTCCTTGGCTCTTGATTTTTCTTCATCACGTCTGCCACCACAAATCGCTGCATCAAATCCATAATAATCTAAACCTTTTTTCAATGCCTCTGTTTTCATTATATCTGTATAAGATTTTCCATGATCAAACGGATTTATATTCTGTGCAACCCCTTCTTCATTTCGATATGTATACATTTTAATCCCTAATTCTTCTGCACGTCTATTTCTAAATGCAATCATTTCCTTAAATTTCCAAGTAGTATCTATATGAATAAATGGAAAAGGTGGCTTTTCAGGATAAAATGCCTTTAATGCTAAATGGAGCATAACCGAACTATCTTTACCAATGGAATACAACATTGCAGGGTTTTCACATTCTGCAATCACTTCTCTCATAATATATATAGCTTCAGCTTCTAGTTGATCCAAATATGTTAATTGCTTCATAATTTCCTCCGTCAGTAGTTAATCTCTTAAACATAACATGTATTATACCAAATCATCATCACAATATCTACTATAATATGCTTCATACTATAATTTTATCTTCTTTTTACACGATATTAAGATGCCCTATAGATAAATATAAGTTATGGGTCACGTGTGTACTGTAACACAGTATAAGTTATATTGCACAGTCAGCCGTAAAATGTAGTTACAGTTCACACGCAATGTCATTAACTTAAAGAAGATTTCTTGATTTTAGAGGAATCTTCTTTTTTTACCACTAACTCAAATTTATTTCATTTTCCCTCTTGACATGTACTTGAAAATGTGCGGCTTTTTACT
>JAWXVD010000057.1:0-19768 GCA_044425705.1 Eubacteriales bacterium
CGTAGCAGAATGGGTTTGCTATTCTATCACGGGAGAAAAGGTTAAGTAGGGGGACGCCGAGGACGGAAAATACAATACCCCTGCAGACATGCTCATCGCAAATTGTCTGCAGGGGTATTGTATTTTCCGTCCTCGGCTGTTGGTCTATAAAGGATTTTGCTCTTTGGCTCTGATAGAGCCAAAATTGGGGAAGGGCAAAAAGCAATTCCGAGGGAAGGTTTTTTACCCTACTTAGTGGGAGCTCATTTTATCGAGAAGTTGGATTTTGATGTCGTATAGTCTAGCAGATAAATCTACATATACTTTATGGGGGTTGAATAAGCGGCGTGTTTCGTCCCATAGGGTAGATAATTCTTCTTGGCAGTAAGAGCGGATATCCATAACAGATGGTGATTCATAGATGCATTTACCATTGAGGAATATGGGAACCATCATTTCGCGTAGGGTGAAGGTACCTGCTTTCATTTTTGTTTTTTTCCATGGTTCTAGTGGGTCGAACAATAATATGTCTTCGTTTTCACTAAAAGTTTCATCAGCTATACAAATCAAATCGGCTTTTATTTTTCCGCTTTCTTTTTCATAGATACGATAAATGGTTTTATTTCCAGGATTGGTGACTTTTTCTGAGTTTTCAGATAATTTAATTTTAGGAATAAATTTACCATTATCATCTTTGATAGCGGCTAATTTATACACGCCTCCGAAAGATGGGCAATCTTTTGAGGTGATTAAGTTGGTTCCTACGCCCCAAGAGGTGATGGTAGCACCTTGGGCTTTTAAGCTGTCGATTAAAAATTCGTCTAAGTCGTTAGAGGCTGAGATGATAGCGTTAGGGAAGCCGGCTTCATCTAGCATTTTTCTGGCTTTCTTTGAAATATAGGCAAGATCACCACTGTCAAGACGGATGCCGTGCATTTGTAGTGGAATACCTACGTCTCTCATTTCTGTAAAGACACGAATGGCATTAGGGATACCGGATTTCAGGGTGTCATAGGTATCTACCAATAAAAGGCAAGCAGTAGGATAAAGTTCGGCATAAGTTTTAAAGGCTGTATATTCATCAGGGAAGCTCATAATCCAGCTATGGGCATGAGTGCCTTTTACAGGAACATCAAATAATTGTCCAGCTAACACGTTACTAGTACCGATACAACCACCAATCATAGCTGCTCTAGCGCCGTAGATACCTGCGTCAGGACCTTGGGCACGGCGTAGGCCGAATTCCATGATGCCGTCTCCTTTTGCTGCGTAACATACACGTGAGGCCTTTGTAGCAATAAGGCTTTGGTGATTCATAATCGTTAAAATAGCAGTTTCCACTAATTGTGCTTCCATAATCGGTGCGATTACTTTAATCATAGGTTCTCTAGGGAACATGACGCTTCCTTCTGGAATAGCATAAATATCGCCTGAAAAAGCAAATGTTTCTAAATATTCAAGAAAATCAGCATCGAAGATATGTAAGCTGGCGAGATAAGAGATATCCTCTTTTTCAAATTTTAATTCTTTCACGTAATCGATCACTTGTTGTAATCCTGCTGCGATAGAATAGCCACTATCTAATGGATTATTTCTGAAAAATGCATCAAAAATAACAGTTTCATTTCTATCCTTATGTTTGAAATATCCTTGCATCATGGTAAGTTCGTAAAGGTCTGTCATGAGCGTTAAATTCTGTCTATCCATTGTTATTTATCTCTCTTTCCAAGTTGGAGTCAGTTACCTATGTTAAAGGCGATGGATAACTGCAAATTATATTTATCATAATATGGTTTGTATTGTAGTCTCAATGGGAGCATATGTCAATATCTGGTAGAATGAAATTATATGTTGTTATTCACACACAGTGAAATCAAAAATCCGGCTGTATTATATTATTATTTTGCATAATATGCTTGCAGTTTAGAAACTTTATAGGACAGTCCTTTTGACGTGTATCTACAATATTTTCACTAAAAATTAAATGGGTACAATTTTCTATTTGGATAAATGCTCTACCATTAGGCTGTTTATCTATGGTTCTTGTCTTTACATGACTTTCTAGTTCATTATTTACGATATTTCCGTTGATTATTACATTTTTATTGGTTCCCCCAAGGTATAAGAAGCTACTGCAACTAGCGGTTCCTTTTGCCTGTTCCCAGTTCTTGACCACATTATGATGGATATTAGTTTCGTGGGCATTTTCAATCACAAAACATTTGCTTACGTAAGCAAATCCATTATCGTGTAGCGTAGAAGCGATAGGATTGCCTAATTGTACGGCGGTTTCCAAATCAGCAAAACAATTATCGTGCAGTGTCATCACTTGTCCTGCTTCATGATAAATAATGCCGTTAACCATTTGTGCAAACCAGCAGTGATGAATGGTGCTCACATCGCTGGTGAGAATATCCAGACCTGTAAATAAATCAGTAAAGTAGCAGTATTCTAAATCCACCATTTCTGGTTTGCCACCTTCATTGTTTTTGATGACAATGGCACGTTGACCTTGTGTTTCTGGATTTTCATATCGTCCTTTCGCGGGATACCATTTTAATTCCCTAAAATTAGGAGAGTCTCCTCTGAAACGGCTGTATCCACATCTGTATTGTTGTACCCAACAAAATTAATATGAGAAAAGGAAAATTTTGTAGTACCATATGACCAAGGTGTTTCGCCGGAAGGAAAGGCTATATTTCTGCCAGCTGGTTCAAAAATGAGTGTGACAGATATATTTTCTATTTGTGATAGCTCATCAAAAATTTGTTGTAGCACAAAAGATATATCGGTAGTACCAGTATTATCTATGGGATAATAAAAATCACCTTGGTTTGTGATAGCGGTTAGAGTATTCATTGATCATTTCCCTTCATACAATATTTTTATATTACAAATCACCTATAAATTGTAACTTTTTTTATTATAGCAATTCATCAGAAAATTAGCAATTGTTTGATATCCGTACATGATTCTATGCAAATGAATAAAAAGTGTGGTACAATAGTGAAAAATAAGATTTTTGAAACAGCTATTTGCGTCGTTGATGGGGAGTAGCTAGACTGAGAGAAAGGCATGGTTATTAGTATGAAAAAATTTGAAAAATCATCGAAATTAGATAATGTCTGTTATGATATAAGAGGTGTGGTTATGGATGAAGCCAATGCCATGATTGCCCAAGGGATTGATATATTAAAATTGAATATCGGAAATCCAGCTCCATTTCGATTGGATTGTCCTGATGAAATTATACAAGATATGATTTATAATCTACGTGCTTCCGAAGGATATTCAGAATCAAAGGGTATTTTTGGGGCTAGAAAAGCCATTATGCAGTATTGCCAAGTGAAAGGGATTCCCAATGTAGGGATGGAAGATATTTATACAGGTAACGGCGTCAGTGAGTTAATTACCATGTCTATGCAGGGTTTGTTAAACGATGGAGATGAGATTTTAGTACCAGCTCCAGATTATCCATTGTGGACAGCTTCTGTTACTTTGTCTGGTGGAAAGCCAGTGCATTATGTCTGCGATGAGCAAGCAGAATGGAATCCAGACATTGAAGATATTAAGAAAAAAATCACGCCAAAAACAAAAGGTATTGTAGTGATAAATCCCAACAATCCTACTGGTGCAGTATATCCAAAAGCAATTTTAGAGGAGATCGTAAAAGTAGCCAGAGAACATTCGTTGATTATTTTTGCAGATGAAATTTATGATAGATTGGTAATGGATGGAATCGAACATGTTTCCATTGCTTCTTTGGCACCAGATTTAATGGTGGTAACATTTAATGGGTTGTCAAAATCTCATAGAGTGGCAGGTTTTAGAAGTGGTTGGATGTGCTTGAGTGGAGAAAAAACACATTGCAAAGGGTATATTGAAGGATTGAATTTACTTTCTTCTATGAGACTTTGCTCTAATGTTCCAGCCCAATCTATTATTCAAACAGCTCTTGGAGGCTATCAAAGTGCTAATGAGTTATTGTTGCCTGGAGGGCGAGTATATGAGCAAAGAAATTATATTTATGAAGCATTGCGTGATATTCCAGGAATTTCTGTAGTAAAACCTAAGGCAGCATTTTATATATTCCCTAAATTAGATGTGAAGAAGTTTCGCATTAAGAGTGATGAGCAATTTGCTTATGATTTGTTAAGAGAAAAGAAAATATTGATTACCCAAGGAACAGGATTTAACTGTAGTAAACCAGACCATTTTAGAATCGTGTATTTACCAGATTTGGAAACATTAAAAGTGGCAACCACAAGAATTGCTGATTTCTTAAGTACATATCAACAAAAATAAAGTAAAATACATGATATTTCATGGGAATGTAGATACAAATACAGAATTAAAAATTGTTATGTCTATGGAAACATATATCATTAGCAAATATAGAAAGGGCTATCAAGCATGAAATGGACTAGAATTAGAATGAAAACAATCACAGAGGCGGAAGATATTATTATCAGTACGCTTTATGATATTGGATTAGAAGGGGCACAAATTGAAGATAAGGTGCCACTGACACCATTAGAAAAAGAGCAAATGTTTGTGGATATTTTGCCAGAGACAGAAGATGATGATGGTATTGCTTATTTGAGCTTTTTTATTGAAGAAGATTCAGATAAAGATATTCCTTCGCTTTTAAAGCAAATAGAGATAGAGCTAGATGAATTGCGCCAGTTTATGGACATAGGGGAAGGTTCTATTGTAGTGGACGAAACAGAGGATATCGATTGGATTAATAATTGGAAACAATATTTTCATCAATTCTATATTGATGATATACTAGTGATTCCTTCATGGGAAGAAACAAAAGAAGAAGACAAAGATAAAATGATACTTCATATCGATCCAGGAACAGCCTTTGGAACAGGAATGCATGAGACCACACAGCTGTGTATTCGTCAATTAAAGAAATATATTACAACGGAAACAAATCTCTTAGATGTAGGAACGGGAAGTGGAATCTTAGCTATTTTATCCCTTATGTTTGGAGCGAAAAGTGCAGTAGGAACAGATTTGGATCCTTGTGCTATCGAAGCGGTGCGGGAAAATTCGGAAGTAAATGGTATCCGTGGGGAGCAATTTCAATTATTGATAGGAAATATTATCAGTGATGAAGAGATACAAAAGCAAGTAGGATATGAGTGTTATGATATTGTAGTTGCTAATATTTTGGCAGATGTTTTAATTCCTTTGACGCCAGTGATTATTCACCAAATGAAAAAAGGTGGAATTTATATTACATCTGGTATTATTGACGATAAAGAAACCAGTGTAGTAGAAGCAGTGGAAGCAGCAGGTTTAGAGGTTTTAGAAGTCACATATCAAGGGGAATGGGTTAGTGTAACAGCTCGCAAGAATTAATAAATGAGCATCTATATGATGTAGTGTGAAAAATGAGATTTTTCACACTACAATTTGCCAGACTGTGAGAAAGTGATGGTTATTAAGGTGAAATACTTGGAAATATAGGGTAAGGTGAAACATGTATCAGTTTTTTGTAGAACAAAATCAAATAAGTAATACAGCAGTTAGCGTGATTGGAAATGATGTGAATCATATCAAAAATGTATTAAGAATGAAAATTGGTGAAGAAATTGCTATTAGCAATGGCATTGATGGGAAAGAATATCATTGTGAAATTGCAGAGATACAAGCAGATGAGATCATCTGCCATATTTTATCGGTAGAAGAGGAGCAATGTGAATTGCCTGCTAAAATATATTTATTTCAAGGATTACCGAAAGCAGATAAAATGGAATTGATTATACAAAAGGCAGTGGAATTAGGTGTCTACGAAATCATCCCCATGGCAACGAAACGTGCAGTAGTTAAATTAGATGAAAAGAAAGCAAAATCAAAAATTATCAGATGGCAAGGTATAGCTACGGCAGCAGCGAAACAGAGTAAACGACAAATTATTCCTAATATTAGCAATGTAATGACGTTGAAGGAAGCTATTCAATTTTGTGAATCCATGGATGTGAAGTTGATTCCTTATGAATTGGCAAAAGGTATGGATGAAACCAAGAAATATATCCAAGGAGTAAAAAAAGGACAGTCGGTTGCTGTTTTTATTGGTCCAGAAGGCGGATTTGACGAAATGGAAATTCAGATGGCTATGGATGCAGGCATTATGCCGATTACTCTAGGAAAAAGGATTCTTCGTACGGAGACAGCTGGATTTACCACGTTAGCATGGCTTATGTATCAACTAGAAGAATAGATGACAGGTCGCGTATGGACCGTAGAGAGAATCGTGTTGGATTGTACGGCAAAGTCGAGAAAAGTAATAGAATAGTTCTTGATAGGGGCAAGTTTTCAGTCATATTTATGACAAAATATGAACTTTATCATAATATAAAGATAAAGATGTTTTTATAAAGAGAGAGCGAGAATATCAATGGATGTATATTTAGACAATGCGGCTACTAGCCGATGTTTTGATAGTGTGGCAGATGTAATGACAAGGGTTATGTGCGAAGATTATGGGAATCCTTCCAGTATGCATGTAAAAGGGATGCAAGGAGAACAATATATCCGCTATGCAAAAGAAGTTATTGCAAAAAATTTAAAGGTAAATGAAAAGGAAATTTTCTTCACCTCAGGAGGTACAGAGTCTGACAATTTAGCTTTGATTGGCACAGCATTAGCCAATAAAAGAATGGGGAATCATATTATTACAACTAGTATCGAGCATCCAGCAGTATTACAGACTATGCATTATTTAGAGAGTTTGGGATTTTTGGTAACATATTTACCAGTAGATCATAATGGAATCATTGGGTTATCTGATTTGGAACGAGCCATTACCTCAAAAACAATACTAGTATCCATTATGCATACGAATAATGAAATTGGATCTTTGCAGCCTATTATCAAGGCAGGAAATTTGATTAAAAGTAGGAATCCAAGAATTGTATTCCATGTGGATGGGGTACAAGGATATGGAAAATGCAGAATGCATCCTAAGAAAATGAATGTTGATTTATTATCTGTCAGCGGCCACAAAATTCATGGTCCAAAGGGTATTGGGTTTTTATACAAAAATGAAAAGATAAAGATGCATCCTATTATTTTTGGTGGTGGTCAACAAGGAGGCATTCGGTCAGGAACGGAGAATGTTCCAGCCATTGCAGGGATGACAAAGGCCATTGAAGAGATTTATCATAATTTAGATGGTGATATCGCTAGAATTTATGGAATGAAGGCACATTTTATCGCAGGGTTGGCGCAGATTCCTGATGTAAAGGTAAATGGACTACAAGGCTTTGACAGTGCACCCCATGTGGTCAGTGTATCTTTTAGAGGAATACGAAGTGAAGTACTTTTACATTCCTTGGAGGATCGAGGCATTTATGTTTCAGCAGGTAGTGCTTGTGCATCCAATAAGCCAGCTATTTCAGCTACGTTAAAGGCAATTGGTGTAGAAAAAGATTTGTTACAGTCAACAGTACGCTTTAGTTTTTCGATTTTTAATACAATCGAAGAAATAAACTATACTTTGCAAGCAATGTATGATATAATCCCAATGCTTCGCAAATATACGAGGCAGTAGGGTGAAGAATAGTAGGTTGCTAATAATCCTAGACCAGAATCTGATATTCTGGTCAGGTTTCTCAGCAAAAGACGCTTCGAAGTGGAGGAAAATATGTTTACAGCTTTTTTGATTAAATACGCAGAAATTGGCGTAAAAGGGAAAAATAGATATTTGTTTGAGGATGCGTTGGTGCAACAGGTCAAGTATGCCTTGAAACGATGTGAGGGGAAATTTTATGTCCATAAAACACAAGGACGTATTTATGTAGATGCTTTATCGGAATTTGATTTTGATGAAACAGTGGATAATTTAAAAACAGTATTTGGTATTTCGGGTATTTGTCCAGTAGTTTATGTAGAGGATGAAGGTTTTGAAAAACTATGTGATACAGTGAATCAATATATTGATGATGTATATCCAGATAAAAACAAAACATTTAAGGTGATGGCAAGAAGAGCAAGGAAAAATTACCCATTAGATACTATGCAAATTAATGCAAAAATGGGAGAGGCTATCTTAAATCGTTACGAAGAATTATCAGTAGATGTGCATAACCCAGATATTACATTGACAATTGAAGTGCGTGAAAAAATTTATATTTATTCAGAAGTGATTCCAGGGCCAGGCGGTATGCCAATCGGTACCAATGGAAAAGCAATGCTGTTATTATCAGGAGGCATCGATTCTCCAGTAGCTGGTTATATGATCAGCAAACGTGGAGTTAAAATTGATGCAGTTTATTTCCATGCGCCACCATATACTAGTGAACGTGCTAAACAAAAAGTGGTAGACTTAGCAAGATTGGTTTCTCGTTATAGTGGTACGATCTACTTGCATGTGATTAATTTTACAGATATTCAATTGGCTATTTATGAAAAGTGTCCTCACGAAGAATTAACCATTATCATGAGAAGATATATGATGAAGATTGCAGAGCATATTGCAGGTGAAACAGGTTGTTTGGGATTAATAACGGGAGAGAGCATTGGACAAGTTGCCTCTCAGACAATGCATTCCTTAGCGGCTACTGATGAGGTTTGTAATGGACCAGTATATAGACCATTAATTGGAATGGACAAGCAAGAAATCGTAGAAATTTCAGAGAAAATCAACACTTATGAAACATCTATTCTTCCTTATGAAGATTGCTGTACGATTTTTGTGGCGAAACATCCAGTAACAAAACCAAATATTGAGTATATCAAACGACATGAAAAGAATTTAAGTGAAGTGATTGATAATTTGATGGCCACGGCCCTTGAAACAAAAGAAACATTAGTGGTGAAATGCTAGATACATTTTAAGGCTGTGACATATATTAAATGTTGGATGCAATAAAAAAAGCAAGACAAAATGTCTTGCTTTTTAAAAGCTTTTACTAGATAATGTATGGTTTTAAAACTTCTAAAACAACATCAGCATTATCTTCAGCATGAATATTTAAATCGATTGGTTTAGATAAATCTAAACTGAAAATACCCATGATAGATTTTGCATCGATTACGTATCTTCCTGATACTAAATCGAAATCGTAATCAAATTTTGTAATATCATTAACGAAAGATTTTACTTTGTCAATTGAATTTAAAGAAATTTGTACAGTTTTCATTGTTAATTACCTCCTTAATAGTAAGTTCTATAACTTCCTTGTTATAAAGAATATTATAGACGCTGAGAACGAAAATTTATTTTTCATTCTTATTACACCTTCTAATAGTATAGTAAATGGATTGGAGATAAATGTCAATACGAAAACGTCACAAAAATAGAAAGGAAACTTATGAAAAATGTAGCACTACACAACCTTGGATGTAAGGTTAATGCATACGAGATAGAGGTAATGCAACAAAACCTACAAGAAAAAGGTTATCAGATTGTACCATTTGCCCCTGGAGCTGATATTTATATTATAAATACATGTACTGTAACCAACATTGCGGATAGAAAAAGCAGACAAATGTTGCATAAAGCGAAGAAGATGAATCCAGAAGCAATTGTGGTAGCAACAGGTTGTTATGTGCAAACGGGTACAGAAGAAGTGGTTATGGATGAGTGTATCGACTTGGCAATTGGGAATAATAAGAAAAAAGACTTATTGCCAATTTTAGAGCAGTTCATAGAGGAACAGAAAGAAGAACATGAAGAAATCTTAAAGAGTCAAAAAACTCTTCATGATACAACCATCATTGATATTAACCATACTAGTGAATATGAAGAGATGACATTGACCTATGCAGGGGAACACACCAGAGCATATATTAAAGTACAAGATGGATGTAACCAATTTTGTTCCTATTGTATCATCCCCTTTGCTAGAGGACGTGTCCGTAGTCGTAAGCAAGAAGCTGTGATAAATGAAATAAAGGGGCTAGTAAGCCGCGGTTATCAAGAGGTGGTGATTACAGGTATTCATTTAAGTTCCTATGGCATAGATTTTGTTTCAGGTGACAAAGGTGATTACTTAGAAATAAAAGAAGAGAATAAGGGAATCAAAGATGCTAGAGCCATTGCTTTTGAAAAGAAGTATTTATTAAATCTAATCAAACAAATTCATCAAATTGATGGCTTGGAAAGAATTCGCCTGGGGTCTTTGGAACCGAGAATTATTACAAAGGAGTTCGCTACAGAACTTAGCAATATGGAAAAAATCTGTCCTCATTTCCATTTATCGTTACAAAGTGGTTGTGATGCTACTTTGAAAAGAATGAATCGTCATTATACGGCAGAAGAATATAAAGAAAAAGTAGAAATTTTACGTACCGTGTTTGATAATCCGGCCATTACTACAGATGTTATTGTAGGATTTCCAGATGAAAGTAATGAAGAGTTTGTGGAAACAAAGAAATTCTTAGAAATAATTCGTTTTTATGAGATGCATATTTTCAAGTATTCAAAACGTCATGGAACGGTGGCAGCTTCTATGGTAAATCAAGTTCAGGATCATATAAAGGCGAAACGTAGCGAAGTATTATTAGAACTTGAGAAAGAACAATCTTTATCATATAGAGAAAATTATATAGGTAAGACGGTAAAAGTATTGATAGAAGAATCAAAAGTAATAGATGGGAAAAGCTATCAAGTAGGTCACACTACAACTTATATAAAAGTGGCTATATCCAGCGAAAAAGACATGAGCAATCAAATTGTAGAAGGGAAAGTTGTGGGGTTATTAACAAACCAAGTACTATTCATGAAAACCAATTAAAAAATATTAAAAATTAAAAAAATCATACAATTGATTGAAATTTGTTATGGGATAGTATAAAATGATAATAATTGTAGGTCGGAATAGTTAACTTATGTAAAATTCTTATAGATAGAGAGAAAGTGGTTACAGGTCATGTGTGAACTGTAACAGAAAGTGGTGATGTCAGTATGCAAGATTTACAAAACACACAATATTTTAAAGTGGAAATGGAGCCGGAAACAGGAGTGAAAGTGATTCTGTCTGCGGTTTTCGAGGCATTAACAGAAAAAGGATATAATCCTGTGAATCAAATTGTAGGATATATTATGTCAGGGGATCCAACGTATATCACTAGCTATAAGAATGCCAGAAGTCTCATTATGAAAGTGGAACGTGATGAATTGGTAGAAGAATTATTTACAGAATACATTAAGAATAATCATTGGAAATGAGGATATCCATGCGGATAATGGGGTTGGATTTCGGGTCAAAAACAGTTGGTGTTGCTCTTAGTGATGCTTTGTTGATTACTGCCCAAGGGAAAGAAATCATCAGAAGAAAAGAAGAGAACAAATTACGTCAAACATTAGCTAGAATTGAAGCGATTATTGTAGAATACGAAGTGACAGAAATTGTGTTGGGATTGCCTAAAAATATGAATGATTCAGAGGGCGATAGAGTAGAGAAGACGCAAGATTTTAAAGATAAATTAGAACGTAGAACGGGATTGCCAGTACACTTTTGGGATGAACGGTTAACAACAGTTGCGGCGGATAAAGCCATGATGGAAGCTGGAATTCGCAGAGAAAATAGAAAAGACTATGTGGATCAAATTGCAGCAGCTTTTATTTTGCAAGGATACTTGGATTTGAAAAAAAATCGAGATAATAATTAGTTTGTGTCCATGTGAGAATGGTAAGGATAACGAGAGAAAGTGACAGGTAGTGAAGTGAAATTAGAAAAGATTACATTTTGTCTAGATGACAATGAGGAAGTAGATTTTTACGTATTAGAGCAGACTCGTATTTCGGGTGTGAACTATATTTTAGTTACAGAATTTGAAGAAGGTGATGGCGATGCCCTTATTTTAAAGGATATGTCAGATCCAGAAGATATGGAAAGCGAATATGTGATTGTTTCTGATGAAGTAGAATTAGAAGCAGTAGCAGGTGTGTTTGAAGACTTATTAGATGACATAGATTTAGTGCAAGAAGATTAGTCGTATAGTAGTGGCACTATATGATAATTGATAGATGATAAAAATGTGCGAAAGAAAAGATTGAAAATTACTGTGGTGAAGGCTTCTATTATAGAAGTCTTGTCTTGTTGTTCCCAATTTGGAGAAAAGGAAGCAGAGATTGCGATTTCATGGGCAAAATCTCAGTAAGGGTCGATTTTATTGTATAGTACTAGAAAATGGAGGTAAATTGATTGAAAAAAAGTGCACAAGTAAATGAAGATGCAAGATTAAAAATTATTCCACTAGGTGGATTGGAACAAATTGGAATGAATATTACAGCTTTTGAATATGAGGACAGTATTGTGGTGGTGGATTGTGGATTAAGCTTTCCAGCAGATGATATGTTAGGGATTGATTTGGTAATTCCTGATGTCACATATTTATTAGATAACATTGATAAAGTAAAAGGGTTTGTGATTACTCATGGTCATGAGGATCACATTGGGGCATTGCCATATGTCTTGAAACAAATGAATATTCCTATTTATGCAACAAGACTCTCTATGGGAATTATAGAAAATAAATTAAAAGAACATAATCTAACAAATCAAACAAAAAGAAAAGTAGTGAAATTTGGACAGTCCATTAATTTAGGACAATTCCGTATTGAATTTATTAAAACAAATCATAGTATTGTAGATGCTGCAGCGTTGGCTATTTATTCACCAGCGGGAGTAGTAGTGCATACGGGAGATTTTAAAGTAGACTATACACCTGTATTTGGTGATGCAATTGATTTGCAACGTTTTGCAGAACTAGGAAAAAAGGGCGTGTTAGCATTATTGTGTGATAGCACCAATGCAGAGAGACCAGGATTTACACAATCAGAAAAAACAGTAGGAAAAACCTTTGACACTATTTTTTCTGATCATAAATCTACACGTATTATCATTGCAACGTTTGCGTCCAACGTAGATCGTGTACAACAAATTATTAATTCGGCATATAAATTTGGTAGAAAAGTAGTGGTAGAAGGACGTAGTATGGTCAATATTATCGATACTGCTTCCAAATTAGGCTGTTTAGATATACCAGAAAATACATTGATTAACGTAGAACAGTTAAAAAACTTTCCGGAGGAACAAACTGCAATTATTACAACAGGTAGCCAAGGGGAAAGTATGGCAGCCTTAAGTCGAATGGCTTCAAATATGCATAGAAAAATTGCAATCGGACCAAGTGATACGATTATATTCTCGTCTAGTCCAATTCCAGGAAATGAAAAGGCTGTTACCAAAGTAATTAATGAATTATTGCGCAAAGGTGCAGAAGTTATTTTTCAAGATGCTCATGTTTCGGGACATGCTTGTAGAGAAGAAATTAAATTAATATATTCTTTGGTAAAACCAAAATATGCAATGCCAGTTCATGGTGAATATAAACATATTATCGCCCATGCAAAATTGGCTATGGAATTAGGGATTCCAGAAGATCACGTATTTATTTTGTCATCAGGAGATGTGTTAGAATTAGGACAACAAGAAGCAGGTGTCATAGGAAAAGTACAAGCTGGTCCAATTTTAGTAGATGGACTAGGTGTAGGAGATGTTGGAAATATTGTATTAAGGGATAGACAACATTTAGCAGAAGATGGTATTTTAATTGTAGTATTAGCACTTGACCGAACGGAAAAAATGTTGATTTCAGGACCAGACATTGTATCTAGAGGGTTTGTATATGTACGTGAATCCGATGAACTGATGGATGAGGCAAGAGCTATTATGCTAGAAACAGTAGAAAGCTGTTTAGATAGAGGTATCGTTGATTGGGGAAAATTAAAATCGGCGATTAAAGATGCATTAAGTGATTATGTGTGGAAAAAGACAAAAAGAAGACCTATGATTTTACCTATTATCTTAGAAGCATAGTAGGATTAGGAAGATAGGTTGAAAAATATAATCTTTTAACCCCACTATGAGAAAGGGACGGATAGTAATATGAGAGCTGGAGAAATTGTAGCATCTATATTTGGAACAGTTTTTAAAATTGTTTTCATGATGGCTGTTGTTATTGTGGTGTATAAAGCGGCTATTACAGCATACGATTATGGAGAGCGTATCTTTGCAGAAGAAGCGATTTCGCCGGATAATGGAGTGACCATTACCGTAACTATTACAGAAGGAAAATCAGTAAAAGAAATTGCTGAAATTCTAGAAGAAAAAGGGCTGATTCGTGATGCACTATTATTTCAAATTCAAGAACTGCTGTCGGAGTATAGAGGTGAGCTGCAACCTGGAAAATATGAGTTGAGTACAGATATGGTGGCTGAAGAAATGATGGCAATTATGGCACAGGATGCAGAAGAAACGGAATAGAGGAGATAAGCCTGAATTCTATAATAGCAATGAGATTTATAGAGCTTTAGGATGGAAGAAGATATGATAGTAGATGAAAGAATGGTATCCTTTATTAACTCTTTAGATCCAGGGAATGAAACCTACCTCAATGAATTAGAAGAGTATGCACTTGCCACTTATGTACCTATTATTAGAACAGAAATGCAAAGTTTTTTAAAGTTCTTACTAGCTATGAAGCAACCGCATTCTATTCTAGAAGTAGGAACAGCTATCGGTTTTTCAGCGCTGTTGATGAGTGAATACAGTCCCAAAGGTTGCCATATTACCACAATAGAAAAATATGAGAAAAGAATCCCTTTAGCAAGAGAAAATTTCAAGAAATATAATAAAGAAGATCACATCACATTAATTGCCGGTGATGCAATGGAAGTCTTACAAAATTTAGAAGGCACTTATGATTTGATTTTTATGGATGCTGCAAAAGGACAATATATTCATTTTCTACCGAATATACTTCGACTATTAAAATCGGGAGGACTTCTAGTTTCTGATAATGTGTTGCAAGATGGAGACATCATTGAATCTAGATTTGCTGTAACTAGAAGAAATCGAACCATTCATAGTCGGATGCGGGAATATCTTTACGAATTAAAGCATCATCCAGAATTGACAACTACGATTTTACCAGTGGGTGATGGTGTTACAGTAAGCGTAAAAAAATAAACACCTAAAGCTGTTGGATTTTAATGTAGTGTTGTTTGTGGGTTGAAAAAGTGATGGGTATTAGTATGAAGGCGAGCGTTATTCATACTGCGTTGAGAAAGGAAAAATTGTTTGATATGAGAAAAACAGAATTGCTCATTCCAGCAAGTAATTTAGAAGTATTAAAAATTGCAGTCATTTTTGGTGCAGATGCAGTCTATATTGGTGGAGAGGCTTTTGGTCTACGTGCCAAAGCTAAAAACTTCTCGAAAGAAGATATGGTTGCAGGTATCGCTTTTGCTCACGAACATGATGTGAAAGTATATGTAACAGCCAATATCCTAGCCCATAATGATGATTTAGAAGGAGCTAGAGAATATTTCATAGAATTAAAAGAAATGAAACCAGATGCATTGATTATTTCTGATCCAGGCATGTTTATGATAGCCAAAGAAATTTGTCCGGAAATAGAAATTCATATATCTACACAAGCTAATAATACAAATTATATGACTTATGATTTCTGGAGAAATATGGGAGCTACTAGAGTGGTTTCTGCAAGAGAATTATCTTTAAAAGAAATCAAAGAAATTAGGAATCATATACCAGAAGATATGGAAATAGAAAGTTTTATTCATGGAGCTATGTGTATCTCTTATTCAGGCAGATGTTTGTTAAGTAGCTATTTTACTGGTAGAGATGCCAATCAAGGTGCATGCACCCATCCCTGTAGATGGAAATATTCTTTAATGGAAGAAGAAAGACCAGGAGAATATTTACCAGTATTTGAAAATGAACGTGGCACCTATATTTTCAACTCGAAAGATTTATGCATGATTGAACATATTCCAGAGGTGATTGATGCTGGAATTGATAGTCTAAAAATAGAAGGTCGTATGAAAACAGCACTTTATGTTGCTACAGTAGCACGTACCTACAGAAAAGCATTAGATGATTTTGCAAAATCAGAAGAAACATATCGTGAAAACATGGAATGGTATAAATCGGAAATTGGAAAATGTACTTATCGTTTGTTTACCACAGGATTTTATTTTGGAAAACCAGATGAAACAACACAAATTTATGATAATAACACATATATTAATGAATATATCTATTTGGGAATTGTAGGAGAAATAGATGAAAGAGGATATGCAAAGATAGAGCAGAGAAATAAATTTTCTGTAGGAGACACCATTGAAATCATGAAACCAGATGCTAGAAATATAGAAACAAAAGTACTGGCTATGTATGATGAAGAGGGGAATTCTGTAGAAAGTGCACCTCATCCACAACAAGTGATCTATTTGGAATTAACAGAACAACCAGAGGCATATGATTTGTTGAGAGTGAAGAAGAATAGTTGTAGTTAGATATCAATATAGCTAATTTGATGAAAAATAAGATTAAAAAAGTAAAAAACAGTACATTATATCTAAAAATTAAAAAAATGCAAATTTGGTATTGCAATTTTAATCCGTATAGGGTAAATTAAATGCAACGAAGGCAATACTTGCTGAAATAGAAATGTAGATGGACAAAGGTGTTCCGACAGTGGTTGGAGTGCCTTTTTTTATTTTGAGTGAGTGAAATATTATGTGTTTACATTTCATAAAATGATGAGAGCAGGTATTGATTTCATACAAAACATTCTCAAAAAGAGGAGTTAGGGAATGCGTAGTAGAATAAAGATACATATCAAGAAAGGAAATTGAAAAAATGAGCGTATTAAATGTTGAAAAGATTTTTGGTGAAAATGTATTTACAATTGGTGTCATGAAAGAAAGATTGACAAAAAAAGTTTATAATGAAGTAAGAAAAGTTATGGACCAAGGTGGAGAATTAACTCCAGCTACTGCTGATGTTGTTGCAAAAGCAATGAAAGACTGGGCGGTAGAAAAAGGTGCAACACACTATACACATTGGTTCCAACCTTTAACAGGAATTACAGCTGAAAAACATGATTCATTCGTTACACATCCAGATGCAGATGGAAAAATGTTAATGGAATTCTCTGGTAAAGAATTAATCAAAGGTGAACCAGATGCTTCTTCTTTCCCATCAGGTGGTCTTCGTGCAACATTTGAAGCTAGAGGATATACAGCTTGGGATATTACTTCTCCAGCATTTATTAAAGAAGCAGGAACAGGTCCAATCCTTTGTATTCCTACAGCATTCTGCTCATATACAGGCGAAGCACTTGATAAAAAAACTCCATTATTAAGAAGTATGGAAGCGGTTAGTACACAAGCACTTCGTATCGTTAAATTATTTGGTAACACAGAAGCAACTAAAGTAACAGCTTCCGTTGGACCAGAACAAGAATATTTCTTGGTTGATCAAAAGAAAGCATTACAACGTAAAGATATCCTTTTCGCAGGACGTACATTATTCGGTGCTCCAGCTCCTAAAGGACAAGAAATGGAAGATCACTACTTTGGTGTTATCAGAGAACACATTGGTGAATTCATGAAAGATTTAAATGAAGACCTTTGGAAATTAGGCGTTACAGCAAAAACACAACATAATGAAGTAGCTCCAGCACAACACGAGTTAGCTCCTATTTATGAATCAGCAAACATTGCAGTTGATCATAACCAAATCGTTATGGAAACAATGAAGAGAGTTGCTGGTCGTCACGGATTACGTTGTATGTTACATGAAAAACCATTTGCAGGGGTAAATGGTTCTGGTAAACATAACAACTGGTCGATTACAACAGATAATGGTGTAAACTTATTAGAACCAGGCGAAACACCAAATGAAAATATTCAATTCTTACTTGTACTTGCTTGTATTATGAAAGCTGTTGATACACATGCAGACTTATTACGTCAAAGTGCAGCAAACGTTGGTAATGACCACAGACTTGGAGCAAATGAAGCACCACCAGCAATCATCTCTATGTTCTTAGGAGAACAATTAGAAGATGTTGTAACTCAATTAATTGAAACAGGTGAAGCAGCTACATGTATGGAAGGTGGTATCTTAGAAACAGGTGTTTCTACACTTCCAGATTTCAAAAAAGATGCAACAGATAGAAATAGAACATCACCATTTGCTTTCACTGGAAATAAATTTGAATTCCGTATGGTAGGTAGTGAAGATTCAATCGCTAGCCCTAATACAACATTAAATGCAATCGTTGCAGAAGCATTCTGTGAAGCTGCTGATGTATTAGAAAAAGCTGATGACGTAGAATTAGCAATACATGATTTAATCAAAGAATACATGTCGAAACATCAAAGAATCGTATTTAATGGTAATGGATACTCAGCTGAATGGGTTGTAGAAGCTGAAAGAAGAGGACTTCCAAACATTAAATCAATGGTAGATGCAATCGGAACATTAACAACAGATAAATCAATTGCTTTATTCCAAAAATTCGGTATTTTCACAAAAGCTGAATTAGAATCAAGAGCAGAAGTTTTATATGAAATCTATGCAAAAACAATTAATATTGAAGCATTAACAATGATCGATATGGCTTCTAAAGAAATTATTCCAGCAGTAGTAAAATACTCTAAATCATTAGCGGATACTGTAATTGCAGTAAAAGAAGCTGGAGCAGAAGCAACAGTTGCTGCTAAATTATTAGGCGAAGTTAGCACAAAATTAGCTGCTATGCAAGTTGCACTTGATGACTTAAAAGCAAAAGATGCAATTGCTTCTGATATGGAAGAAGGACTTGCGCAAGCTGAATACTACCGAGATGTAGTAAAAGTTGCTATGGATGCTTTAAGAACACCAGCAGATGAATTAGAAATGATCGTAGATAAAAAAGATTGGCCATTCCCTACATATGCAGAATTAATCTTCGAAGTATAAGAGAAATTAGGCAGTAGGAATGAATGTATTACCGTTTGCACAGTTCACTCGGGAACTGTAAGATGAACGTAGCTTTCTGAGGGGGAAGCGAGAGGAAAATGAAAAAATTTGAGTGATTTCACAGGGAAAGGGTTTGTATCCAGGGATGGATGCATACCCTTTCTTCGGCTTGTGTGGGGTGAAAATTAAACCAGCGGTTAAATGCAATATATAAAGTAAAATGATATACTCATAATATAAAATTATAAGGAGGTTATAGGGATATGAGTTGTCATAACATTGGAAGAGGTATGGATTCTGTAGTACAGACGGTTATAGGTATGTATGATAATAAGGAGCTTTCCTTGATGGCTACAAAGAAAGTAATAAGGTCTGCACGAGAAGGTGTACATTGGTGTGATGGAAATGAGTATGAGGCAATTGATTGTATTCGTGGCATAAGATGTGGATGCTGTTTGGAAAATATCGAGGAAGTAGAAGAGGAATATTCTTTGTGGCATTTAGGTGGAGAGTTTAGACATATCGATTTTTTGGACGAAAGTGAAGAAGTAATTGCATCAGATATGTTGTGTGAGACTTGTTTTAAACGTGTAGTTGATGGTGTTATTGAAAAAAGGAAATGCACTAAAAAGTAATGATAGTAACAGAATGGTTAGTGGGTGAAATCACAGATGCTGAGGGTGAAAATTTATTTTTGCCCTTACATCAATTGTTGGTTAAAAAAACTTGCATTAGAAGGCGAAATATTGTATCATATGTAGGTACAAATTTACATATTGGGCTATCGCCAAACGGTAAGGCCACGGACTCTGACTCCGTTATTTCAAGGTTCGAATCCTTGTAGCCCAGTTAAATGAGACCTTTTAGAAGAGATTCTGCATGCAAGGTGGTATGTGTTAGCCGCGATTGACGGTCAGAATATCATTCAAGAGTAAAGTGATAGTCCTTGGACTATCACTTTTTGTATGAGAGGATAAAGATGAAAT
>JAWXVD010000236.1:0-3493 GCA_044425705.1 Eubacteriales bacterium
TATGTAAAGATTAACATAAAAAAGCTTATGTAAAGATTTAGATTATGTAAAGAAATATGCGCATATGGCTGTAGTTATAAGAAAATGAGCTTATATTTCTTTACATAAAATAATACATGTGCAACCATATTTACCTAAACTATTTTAAGGAGGAACAATAAGTATGGTTACAGATTTTGAAAAGCTGGTTTCCCTTTGTGATGAAGAACTACAGTACAGAGAATACAGCACAAAGTATTACGCAAGGATTACTCATCAATGGAGTGTCTTGCAAAAATGGCTAGAAAAGAAAGGCATTACGGAATTTAATGAAGAAATAGGAAACAACTATTGCGATGAAATTTTTGGAACTCATCTCATGCCTAAAGGAGCTAAAGCTAGTTTTAGAGAAAAACTACGTGCTATAAGAATTCTAATTTCATATCAAAAAAATGGAGATTTTGAATTCCGTTGTCCTGGTGTGGAGTATATTTTTGATAGTGAACTAGGGGTATCGGCATTGAATTATCTTGAATATTGCAGAAATGAACTTATTTTAGCAGAAAAAACAATTGAAAATAAACGCTTTTATTTACATCAATTTTGTAGATATTTAAAAATCAATAGAATATCTGTTGAGACATTATCAACAGATATTACTGAAGTTTTTTTTGCAGCCATGGGATATTCTCTTGCTTCACGGCATAATGCAGCTCGAACTATCAGTTTATTTCTTCGATTTATTTATGATAATGGCGAAACATTAAAGGATAATTCGATTTATATTTTACCAGACAACTATAGAAAAGACTGTAAAATCCCAACAACTTATGAAGAAGAGGAAATCAAGAAACTCATAGATTCTGTTGATAGATCCTCTGCTATAGGAAAAAGAGACTATTTAGTTTTACTTTTAGCTACAGAATACGGATGGCGTGCAAAAGATATCACTCTATTTTCATTTCATGATATTGATTGGGATAAAAATATAATAAATTTTCATCAACACAAAACAAATGTTCCTATAGAATTTCCACTTTTATCAACAGTTGGTAATGCAATTATAGATTACCTTAAGTATTCTAGGCCTAATACAAATGTACCTGAACTTATTGTTTCTTTAGAGAATGCCAATAAAGGAAAATCATTATCATCGCCAACTATTCATTCCATTGTAACAAAATATATGAAACGAGCAGAAATACAGAACTGGCAAAAGAAAAAACATGGACCTCATGCAATGAGACATAGTTTGGCCACAAATTTACTAAAAAAGAATGTATCAATGCCTATTATCAGTACAATTATGGGGCATCAGAGAACTGAAACTACTAGTACATATTTATCTGTTGATTATAACAAGTTAAAACAATGTGTACTTCCAATGCCTATACTTAAATCTCCATTTTATACAAAGGAGGATAATCATGGCTCGTTACGAATTTAAGTCTGTTTTTGCATCTGAAATTCAAATATATATTGATGATAAATATTCAGCTGGCTTTAAAAGTGATAATTTTAGACGTAACCTTATAGGTTTTGATCGCTTTTGTATTGAGCAAGCGTTAAGTCGCCCTATCTTTGATATACATCATGCTACAAAATGGACGGAACAAAAAGAAAGTGAATCGCATACTACGCATTATTCAAGAATAAATGCAAGTAAACAATTCCTACAATATCTCGCATTAAAAGGATATGACATTTATGTTGTACGTGATGTAAAGCACAAAGGTACTGATTTTCAACCGCACATATACACAAATGATGAAGTAACTAGATATTTTTTAGCAGTTGATAGCTATACTAGTGGACGTAATCGTAAAAATGCAATTCAATATCCTGTTATATTTCGAATCCTATACTGTTGCGGAACCCGTATAAATGAAACCCTTGGAATTAGAAAACAGGATGTGGATCTTGAAAAAGGAATTATTCTTCTTAATGAAACTAAAAATAATAAGCAACGTTATGTTGTTATGGGTGATGATTTAAATCAACTGGTAAATGATTATGCAAACAAATGTTTTTACTTACTGAATGATACCGATTATATTTTTACTAATGCAAACGGTGGTAGATTTGATAGAAAAACACTCTATGAAAAACACAGAGATTTCTTACGTCAAGCGGGAATTCCATATATAGGAGATGGAAATGGACCACGTCTTCATGATTGGAGGCATCACATGGCTGTATATTCATTTAAACAATTAGTGGATTCTGGATTAGATATGTATGTGGCAATACCTATTCTTTCAACATATTTAGGGCATAAAACTATACTTGCTACTGAAAAATATGTAAGACTTACTTTGCAGATTTTTCCATATATCGAAGAAAAATTTCATCCTATGGTTAATAGAATTTTTTCGGACATTGTAAAAGAAGGTGGTGTTGATAATGAAAACAACTGATTTTGCAATATATCTAGGACGTTATTTTACTCATTATCTCCCAAATGAACGAGGATGCTCACCACAAACAATAGATTCCTACAGAAATGCATTTATTCTTTATCTAGAATATCTGGAATCTATGTGCAATATTAAACCTGAAAAAATTTTAGTAAATGATTATAATCGAGAATCTATTCTTGGGTATTTAAACTGGTTGGAGGAGTGTAGAAACAACACAGCAGCTACACGTAATTACAGGCTTGCCGCAATGAAGGGGTTTGTTCATTATCTCAAATATGAGTTTCCTGATTATATGGAAGAATATCAGCGAATCCTTGGAATTCCATTAAAAAAGACAGGTCAACGAGAAATATCTTACTTGAAAACGGAAGGTGTGGAGCTATTAGTTGCACAGATTGATTTACATAGTACAAATGGTTTAAGGGACTATGTCATACTACTTATTCTTTATACCACTGGTGTGCGTGTATCTGAACTAATCAATATAAAAGTAAAAGATATTTCTTTCACCGAACCTTATACTATTAGAATTCATGGAAAGGGGAATAAAGGAAGATATGTTCCAATAATGAAATCTGCAGTTCCACATATACAAAAATATTTGTCTTTTATGAAATATAATACAGATGCTCGTCTTGAGGAATATTTATTCAAGAATCATTTAAATTCCAAATTTACAAGACAAGGAATAAACTATCTTTTGAAGAAATATGGAGATAAAGCTAGAGAACAAAACCAAACATTAATACCTACGGATTTGACAGCTCACAAAATGCGTCATACCACTGCTATGGAATTAACTACTGCTGGTGTTGATTTAATGTACATAAGAGATTTGCTTGGACATTCCAGTGTGACCGTAACAGAAATTTACGCAAGGACCGATGCTCAATTAAAGAGAAAAGCTATTGAAGCTGCAAGCAAGGAATTGTTACCTCCTGAGGAAGCGTCATGGGATACAGATATCAACTTAAAAACTTGGTTGAAAAGCTTTAATAGACGCTAATTTTTATGTAAAGAAATATAAGCTCATTTCCTTATAACTACAGCCATATGGGCATATTTCTTTACATAATCTAAATCTTTACATAACC
>JAWXVD010000058.1:0-19708 GCA_044425705.1 Eubacteriales bacterium
TGTTTACAATGTAGTGATGAATAGGTGACAGTTTGTCTATACATCATAGCAATGAAAGTGTAAGAGTCGCAGTAAATTTTTCGGATAGATTAGCATAGAAGGTTACAGCCAAATGGTGCGGACTTCGGCACATCGGAACTCATTTGGTACAATGGAATCATCAATGGTTTTCATTTCCCTTATCCGTTGAGTGGTAATAACAAAGTTTATTATTAGGAGGATTTTTGATGATTGAAAAAACAGAAAATAACGATATGAGATTTGTACATTGCCCAGTGTGTGGTAAATGTTTAATGAAAGCAAGTGGTACGGTAGAAATTGAAACGAAGTGCGATAGATGTGGAAGTAATATTATTGCAGTAATAGAGGGTGAAATAGTATCAGTCGCTAGAGAGCAAGGAAATAAGTCATTGAAATATCAGGGAGTAGTCAGTATTCGTATTACAAAAGATAGTGGTAAAAAAGTAAAACAGATGCAGATATAACAAGAGACTACATAGTATGAAGAAATTATAAAAATTAAATAGAATGAGATATCACGAGAATCGTCAGATTGGACATACCTTGCAAGAAGGTTTTGAATCCTCAAAGTCGGCAGGTGATTATCAAGAGTTTGTTACGAGCTGAACTTAGCAGAGAACTGCAACTAATTAGGAGCCGACAAAACGATAATAGTACCAGATGGCATATATTGCTGTTGGTTTTATTAGTATTCGTTTTGTCGACTCTTTTATTTGTGCTCTTTTCGTTTTGTGCTCTGGAAACAGAGAATATATATGAAGAACACAAATACAATGGGGAATAGAATAAGGACACAGAGGAAAAAAATAGGAATGACACAAGGACAATTAGCAGAAGCTATTTATACAAAAAAAGGTTACTATATCGGCGTATGAAAATGATCGAATTGATATTAAAAGTAGTATTGTAGTAGATTTAGCTAAAGTATTGGAATGTTCTGTTTCGTTTTTAATGGAAGGAAATAAGATGAAACAGGAATATGATGAATTAGTATATGTGTTTGGAAAAATAAAAAGTCAGCAGATTAGGAAGGTAGCATTGGAACAAATAAGCTTTAAGGAACGGGTGAGAAAAGCTGCTATTGATGGCGCTCAATTGTATAAAAAAAATTTTGTTGATTGTGAGTATCTGATATGTTCAAAAGCATTTAATGAAAAACAGTACTATGTTGCAAAAGCTGATAAAAGCAATTATCTGCATCTGATTGGTGTACATACAGAACTGACTCCAGAATATTTTTTTGAAAAATGTTATATCAGTGAATGAAGTTGCGAAAGTATTCCAACGATGAAATCACTTAGCTAAAACCCCCAGTATTTACAAGGGATTTAAGAGCTTTAACCAGAAGGTAGAGGACATTCTTTAGAGAAATCTAGAGAGTGTTCTTTTTGCATTTAGACTTGTGTCAGTCAAGAAATGGAGGAATTAATGTTTGAAAAAAACAGAGATAAGAATAGAAAAATTGAAATATATGAGTGAGTTGCGGAAGGGGAATCCGTATGGGCTTTGATTTCCGGTAGAGAAACCCTAGGTTACAGAGTGAAAGTCGACTTGGTACAGATATCTTATCGGTAAAATAATTCGTAATAATAAAAAATTATGAATAAAAGTGTTTACAAAATCATAAAATATGGTAAAATATAAACATAAAGGAGGCAGTACTATGTTTGGGAAAAATCTTAAGTATTATAGATTGAAAAATAATATGTCAATGAGTGAACTTGCAAAAATAGCTAATGTATCTCCAATGGCAATTAGTTACTATGAAAAAGAGGAAAGAAAGCCTAGTATGGATATAATTAAGGCTTTAGCAAAAGCGTTGGATGTAAGGGTAACTGATTTCCTAGCAAGTAGAGATCAAAATCTAGAGTTTTCTCATGCTGAATTTCGAAAAAACAGTAAAATGTCCGGGAAGAAACAAGAGTTTATAAGAGAAGAAGTGGAAGAATACTTTGGACGTTTTTATGAAGCTGTAAATATTCTTGGTGGAGAGGTTCTTTCGAAAGCACCAGAAAGACATATGATACAACTATCAACGGACGCTGAAGAGAATGCGAAAGAGATGAGGAGTTACTTGAATTTACCGCTAGATGGACCTGTAGGAAATCTAATAGAAATTCTTGAAAATAAAGGTATATTAGTTTATTTATGTGAAATCGAAAATGATGATTTTTCGGGAATGAACGGTACTGTTAATGGTAGATCCTATATTATTATTAATAAAAAAATGACAGCAGAAAGAATTAGGTCTACAATTGCGCACGAGATGGCACATTTTCTTTTTATATGGCCAGAAGATATGGAAGATAAAGTGGTGGAGAAAACTGCCGCAGCAATAAGTGGGGCGTTTCTTTTTTTGGAAGAAGATGTCAGAAGAGAACTTGGAGTAAAGAGAACAAAGATAACAAATGACATGATAGGGGTTTGTAAAGAGTATGGAGTATCAATGTATCTATTGGTTAAGCGGGCAAATCTAGTTGGTGTGATTAATGATAATATAGCAACTAACTTCTATATTAGTGCAGGAAAAGCAGGATGGAGAAAAAAGGAACCTCAAAGAATTGAAAGGGAAAACACAAGGTTGTTTTCACAATTAGTGTATAGAGCTGTTTGTGAAAATGAAATAACAATACAGAAAGGTGCGGAACTTTTGAAAACATCATGTGATAATATAGTAGAAGCGTGTACACTTACGGAGGATGATATATCGAATGGAGTATATTAGCAGTGATACTAATGTGTGGTTAGATTTCGAAGTGATTAATAGATTAGCGCTTCCGTTTCAACTTCCGTATATTTATCTCATGAATCAAGATGTTATAGAGGATGAACTACTTTCGCCACCTATATTAAAAACAACATTAATTGATTTTGGATTAGTTGCTATAGAACTTACAACAGAAGAGTTTTATTTAGCGGAAGAATATAATATAAAGTACACCAAACCTTCCTTGTATGATTGTATTGCACTAGCCATTGCAAAAGCAAGGGGAATTATCTTGATGTCTGGTGATGGATCGTTAAGAAGAGCTGCAAAGCAGGAGAATGTAAAAGTAATAGGAACTATTGGGGTTCTGGATAAGTTATATGATGAAAAATATATAGATGAAAAGGAATATAGATATTGTATCAGTGAATTGCAGAAGAATAATGGGAAAAAAGTTAGGTTGCCTGAAGCTGAATTACAAAAGAGAATAAACAAATACACGATATGCAGTGAACAAAAGTGATGATTATACTATATATTGTGTAAAAAAGAAAAAAGCAATTGAATTAATATTTTAGTTGTTATATAATGAAAGTTGAGAACAGAGAAAATTGTTTTCATAAAAAAAGAGTTCAAGGCTGCAACCTTGAAACTCTTTGGAACAAGCGATGGTAAAAAATCCCCTCACTAGTTTGAATACATTACTAGTATAACAAATGCCTTCGTGAAGTTCAATATAAATCGTATATAAAATTGTACGAAATGAACAGATATGTCTACTAGACCACAAACTGTGAGTGCCAGTATAACCTGAAAGTCGAGCAATAGGTACTAAGAACGACCTATAGCCCTATTCCGAGCTTATCTAAAAACATCTCGCCCTATCACTTCCGTTGTCCAGATTTGCTTGGCATATGATGTGACCACTTTCGTCTTCTCTACGGCATCGAACCAATCAAATATTTCTTGAATAGAATTATTCTCTAACCATGTTTTTAATTGCTTTTCTTTATCTAGATTACTTTTTAAATCATGATTATGCTTTCTATTTGGTGTAGCTAGAGAGTTCTTTAACTGTTTTATCTTACCCCAAAAATGTTCGTAGTAACATAACGCAACAAATTGTACCAATTTTTTCCATCGAACGTTAAATCATCCCAAACACGGTATCTTTTTCCACCTATTCGTTGCTTATATTCCTCAAAAAAGTCCTCTACCCATTCCCTTTTACGAAATTGTATTGATGCTTCATTTAGTGACTAATATTCGACTTTCAGGATGTATGTGTACCAGAAATTTAAAACTGCTTACATCTATCATGATAATAGGATGGAAGCAACGTTAAAAGGTAAAAATTTTTCGCATTAATGAATTAAATATTACTGCATATTTCTCTATGAAAAGGTATACTAAAAGAAAAAAATTTCGCAGAGGAGTACAAATGACACGTGCAGAACAAAGAGAAATAAAAAGAACGTTATAAAAAGAAATTGCTGAATTTTTGAAGATACAGAATCATTATTTTCCAGATTTAATTGCATTCATGCAAGAAATGAATGACACTTTTAATGAAGATGAATGTGTAAAAAATATTTATAAGATTTTAGAAATATGACTACCTCACTTGTAGGCGGTAAGTATGTAAACTTCAGAATTGAGTTTGAAAATATAACATAAGGTAGTATAATGTTAATACAAGGTTAATTTGATAATTATGTATTAACAAAAAGCACGGTTGGATACCGTGCAATTTATATTAGTTTAGGAGGAAAATGGTGAAAAAAGTTCTAGTACTTGTCTTGATAATGGTGGGGATGGTGTTTTTAGTCGCTTGTGGTGGCAATTCGGCTGACGAAAATACGAACACGCAAGAAAATAATATGCTAAACAATACGGATGGAAACGTAGAAAACACAGAAAATGAATCTAGCTCAAATCAAAATGTCGAGATCTCTATCGCATCAGCAGAAGACACCTCTACCATTATGATTACAGGTGCTTTTGCAGAATACTTTGCACAAAAGACAGACTATGAGGGAATACACTTTGTTGTACAGCTTGAAAATGAGACTGGTGCATTTGCTGATTTAAGATTAGATGTAAATCATGCTTGGTTTTTTTATTATTCGGAAGGTGGAGAAGAAACTGTAAAGGGAACTTTTACGGAGAAGAGTATAACGTTCTTGTACTCTAACACACTTTTTGATATTGAGGATGTTACCTCTATTTCGATTTATATCGCAGAGGGTGACGGATTTCCAGAGCGATATGAATGCATTCCTATTAGTGATGTCAGTGTAGTCGACGAAGCCACTCAACAGATGGCAACTGATGAGTATGGTATTGTTGGGGTTTATATGGATGTGTTTAGTGATAGTTGTAATATTTTAGAGATGTACACCGATTCCTTTGGCTATGTTGCAAAACTCAATGGTACAGACTATGCTTTGACAACAAATGAACAGGATTCTGGCGATTACATAGCGTATATAGGTACATCTGTTAATGGAGACCGTTGTTGTATTAATATACTTGATGACAAAATATTAAGTATAAGTGAGTATTATGGCGAGCCAGAGCTGAGATATACATTAGAATTTACTCCTTTATACAGCACTGAATTTTATGGCTATGATAAAGATTTGAACTCTATCGAAAATCCTGTTAAGTATGAATTTGACGGAACAAATATGCAAATCACGATTGATGATACCTATACCACTGGATGGGTGAGTTTAGAAGAAATAAAGGGTAACAGCGGTACACTATCGTTCTTGCAACTATATGATATTCCAATGACAAGCTTTGAAGATGATGAGGTTTATTTTTTAGATCTTAGGGCATTTCCTAAATTAGATTATTTGTACCAAGAGATGGATATACAGTTATTCACGGTGTACAAATCTTATTTCATTGAAGGTGACTATTATCCTAATTCAGCAATTATATCAGAAACTTTTATAGCTAATATAGAAACAGATCAAGCTACACAAGCAAAAATAAATGATATTTTAGGTACTTATATAGGTATAGAAAGTGTTTATGGTAAAAGTGATGAATCTCATACATTTGAGATTAGAGAAAATGAACTTTTATTAGATGATAAGTTAATTGCAAATATCAACATGGAAGAACTTTATGCCACATTACTTTTAGGTCATAGCATATTAATTTATGATGGGGATGAGCCAACTGATGTTTTGACTCTTTATCTTAATGGAGAATATATCGATATAGAAATGCAAGAATATGGAACAACAAGTGATCTAGAAAACTCTCTTGTAGCACCAGTAAACTATCAAGCCCCAAGTTTGGCTATCACTGTTCAAAAACAGTAAACGACTCCCTAAATGGGAATGTGGAAATGGGTTTCCAGAAGTATCACTTCTACTTCCATTATGTAATGAATTAGATATTACTGTAAATGAGCTTTTGTCGGCAAAGCGATTATCTGATGATACTTACAAACAGAAAGCTGAGGAAAATATTATGAATTTAATGAAAGAAAAAGAAGAAAATCAAAAAAAGTGGAAATATCCGAATTTGATGTAGGTGACACAATAGCAATTACTTACAGTGGGATAATTCAAGAAAGCTACCCAGCTTATATTGAAAATGTAGTGAAAATAAAGCTGTTAAATGATGAGAAGTAATGAACGAAGAATGGAGTGTTAATTGATTGGAAAATAAGAAAAAAGAACAGATAATCAAAGAATATTTCAGAATGTGGGTGGAACGTGATTTTTCTAAAATAGCAGACATATTTAACGAAAATATATATTATAGCGAGTGTTATGGACCAGAATATTTTCACTTATCCGAAATATACTTATGGATTGAGGATATGTTAAAGAAACAAAAGGTACTAGAGTGGACAATTAAGCAATTCATACATTCAGAAGATACGACTACTGTAGAGTGGTTTTTCAAAGAACAGCAAGGAGAAATCATAAATGGTTTTGATGGTGTATCTTTAATTCAATTTAATGAAGATGGTAAAATTTCTATCATAAAAGAGTTTGAATCAAAAGCAGAACATATAGCGCCTTACCGTAAAGTTTATAGCAACGCAGAATAAATTTTGAACAAACTACCTTCAGGAGCATCTATTCTTGATTTTGGATGTGGTTCGGGAAGTGATATAAAATATTTTATAGAACAAGGCTTCAGGGCAGAGGCCACAGATGGTACGGAACAACATGATCCGAAGTTGGAGTATTCAGAAGAGATAGAATGGTAATTATCAAGATAAAAGAGAGAAAATGGATTGACACCTAAAGATAGGTATTAAGTTCAAGGCCACATGATGAAATCAAATTATAAGAAAGTTGATGAAAAAGTTATGTTTACGATTTTTCTATATATATTAGCTATAGGTTGCTTAATTATTTCTTTTATAAAAAGCAAACAAAAAACAAAAAAAGCTTTACTAAAAGCAGTGAAATCTTTTGAAAATATATTGCCACAGTTTTTGTCGATAATTATAGCGATAGGAATTATGCTAAGTGTACTTGACACACAGACAATAACAAAGTTGTTAGGCGATAGTAGTGGAATACTTGGTGTAATCATTGCTACAATTATAGGATCCATAACGCTTATCCCAGGATTTGTTGCATTTCCTCTTGTTGCTGCACTTTTTGAAAGTGGTGCTGGAGTGATGCAGGTTTCAGCGTTTGTTAGTGCATTAACGATGGTAGGTATTGTAACGCTCCCTTTAGAAATGAAAACTTTTGGGAAAAAAGTAGCTATAACAAGAAATGTTTGTGCCTTTATATTTTCATTTTTTGTTGCTTTTGCTATGGGGGTGATTTTATGAAAAATATAATTGTACGTTATAGAGTGTTTATTATTTTATTTGTGTTTAATGTAGTATTCGGACTAATTTTTCATGAATTTGGAATTTCCTCATTTGAAATAACAAAATCGAATTTATTTGAAATGCTTTCTGTTATTCCACCAATTTTTATTTTACTAGGACTTTTAGACGTATGGGTTGATAAAGAAACCATGATGAAGTTTTTAGGAAAAGGAAGTGGAATAAAGGGAGTGCTTATAGCATTTGTTTTAGGTTCAGCTGCAGCAGGACCACTCTACGCGGCATTTCCCGTTGCGAGTACAATGTTAAAAAAACAAGCTAGTTTGTATAATGTTTTTATCTTTATTGGGGCATGGTCAACTACAAAAATTCCAATGTTAACTTTTGAAGCTAGTAGTTTGGGTTTATCATTTATGTTTGCAAGGCTAAGTTTAAGCATAATAGGAATTATTATCATAGCCTTTATTATTAAAAAGACTTTGTCTTTAGAAAATCAACAAGAAGTATATAATTTGCACGTGGATGATTGATTATGGCAGCATAACGTAGAGTGAAACCAACAACTATGTTACTGTACATCGTATAGATTTTGATTTGAAGTTAATTGAAGTGTTATGCTGTTGTAAAAGTGTGTTGTAGAAAGGCGGTTTTGAATGGCAAAAAAGAAAATGAAATATGAACCTAAAAGCAAGGCATATTTACGCGGTATTTTGTTTTTAGTTTGTATGATAAGTGTGATGGGTTTTGTATTGATGAGTGTGTTTATGCTGAAATATGAAAATGGTGCGCACGTGATGTGGAGTTATCTAGGTGTGTTTTCGTGTATTGCAATGCAGATTATTGCTCTTGTGGTAATAGGTATACATGCCAATTATTTCATGATGGAAGAAGAACGAAAATTGAATCTAGCGTACGAAAATCATTCCGTGCAGTGTATAGAGGCATGTAATAAAATTGTGATACAAGAAGGCTTGGCGGCCAATGGATTTGAAAAAAAGCGAAAAGAAACTTATGAAAAAACAAAGTTTATATTTTGGAGAGCGATAACAATGAGTTGCTTTGCCAAGTGGGTCACCATGCAAGAAGATGCGGATTTAGAGGATGCTATCTCTCGAGAAAGTGCGTTTTATTATCGCAAACAAAAGATACATCATTCGTGTTGCTTACTGTTTATGGAAAAAAGTAATTTTACACAAGAGGAACTTACACTGCTGAAAGAGCGTGCGAAACGACAAATTTTGATGGATAACATGCGCCTTGGCCCGCCACCGCGTAGCGTATTGACTGTGTTGGTAGACACTACGCAGAACAAGGGGTACTACCTAAAAACATTGTCGCCGCGAGACGCTAGCGCATATGCATACAGCTGCAAATTGATTGAAGCTATTATCCCGACTTTGAAAATTTAAATATGTAGGGAGCTTACAAACATAATATGTGTCATGGGCATCTATCAGAAATGCTATATATCTATATTATTCAAGGAATTGTTACAATCTGAGTTGACTTATTTTGTTGAAGAGAATAATATAATGACAGTTATGTTAATAGAGAGGAATCGGTATGAAAATAATAGCATTTGAAGTAAGAGAAGATGAAAGAGAATTTTTTGAAAAATTAAAGGTCGAAATAATTTTAGTAAACGAAAAATTAACAAGTAGCAATATTTCTTTGTGTAAAGGGGCCGACGGCGTAAGCATTTTAGGGATGAGCAAAATGAATGCTGAGATATTAGATAAACTAAAAGAACTTGGCATTAAAAAATTATCAACTAGAACAATTGGCATGGATCATATTGATGTGGATTATGCTGAAAAGATAGGGATATCTGTAGGAAACTCAAGTTATCCACCAACTAGTGTTGCTGAATTTACAATCATGTTAATGCTAGTAGTTCTTAGAAATTACAAACCATCTATTTATAGAGGACAGGTAAACGATTTTTCATTAGCGGGACTGAGAGGAAGAACACTGAAACATATGACTGTAGGTGTTATAGGAACCGGTCAGATTGGAAAATGTGTGATAGACTTACTAAGTGGTTTTGGCTGTAAGATTATTGCATATGACCCATACCCAATACAAGATACAGATAACTTATTTGAGTATGTTGATTTGGAAACACTATACAAAAATTCTGATATCATAACAATCCATGCTCCCTATGTGAAAGAAAACCATTACTTTATCAATTATGAGCAAATAGAGCAAATGAAAGATGGCGTTATTATCATCAATGCGGCTAGAGGTGAATTAATAAATACACAAGCTGTTATTAAGGGGATTGAAAGCGAAAAAATAGGTGGTTTGGCATTAGATACCATTGAAAATGAATCAGGACTTGTGCATATAGATCACAAAGTAAATATATTAAAAAATAGAGATATGGCATATTTAAGACAATTTCCGAATGTCGTTGTAACACCACATTTTGCATTCTATACAGATGATGCGACAAAAAATATGGTGGAAAAGTCTATCTTGTTTTTAACGGAAAGTTCATCTTAATAGCATCCTAGCAAGAGCGTATAAACAAAAAATATGTATATGAGAATTTATTTTTGGGAAAAAGGTTAGTGGTCAAACTCATGTTTGACCACTAATCTTTTTTTGAAAGAATGACATTGACGGTTGAAAGCAACAATGCTATAATCAAATTACCTGAAGGGTAATTTGATTATAGGGGGATGACATTGGAATTAGTATACAAAGATATGAAAATAGAGGAACAATGTACGAGCATTAAGTGTGCTAAAAAACTATTTAGTGGAAATAATAGTTTAGCTAATAGTTTATTATCAAGAATTAATGCTTTGAAGCAAGCAGATACTATTAAAGATATTATTGTTTTTCCAACTTTTCATTTTCATAAATTAGAAAATAAGAACAGAAGAGATTTAGAAGGATATTTTGCTATTGATGTTAAATCAAGGCGTGATCAGTGGCGTATTATAATACAGCCATTAGATGAACAGAAGAAGCCGTACAATCCGTGTAATATTGATGAGATATCACATTATGTACGAATTGTAGAAATTATGGAGGTGAGCAAACATTATGAGTAATTATATAGAATATAACGATACTATTGCATTTCATCCAGGATATTATATAAAAGAAATAGTAGAAGAAAGTGGATTAACTCAAGAAGACTTTGCAAAAAGATTAGGTACTACACCTAAGAATTTAAGTTATTTGATTAGAGGTGAGCAAAGTGTATCTATTGACATTGCAATGAAGTTTTCTAGAATGCTAGGAACTAGTGTAAGTTACTGGCTGAATCTTCAGAATGCATATGATACATTAATCGCAGAATTTAAATCGCAAGAAGAGCTGAAAGAGGAAAGAAAAGTATTTCAACATTTAAACTATAAATTTTTTAGAGATAATTATGCTCTACCAGATTTACCTAGAAAAAAGGATGAGCAGATTAGGGCTATTCGAAATTTCCTAAATGTATCCACATTAACAGTGTTAAGAAAACGAGATATGGCTGTTAGTTTTAGAAGTTCTGCAGTTCATTTGGAGGAAGCGAGTATCGTTAAAGCAAATATCATGGTTCAGATTGCTACGAATCAAGTATTGGATATAGAAGCACCTAAATTTAACAAAAAGAGATTTGAAGAAGCTGTGCAATATGCACTGACACTTACAAGAAATCATAGTGAATTTTATCCATTGATTCGTAAAGCATTTAAAGAAGCAGGTGTTATATTTGTAATACTTCCAAATATTTCTGCATCGAAAATAAATGGTGCGACAAAAAAAGTTGGTGACAACATTATGCTAATGGTTAATGATTGTCGTTTATATGCAGATTCTTTTTGGTTTACTCTTTTTCATGAAATAGGACATATAATTAATGGGGATTACGGAATTTCTTTTGAAACGGAAACTGGAGAACATGAAATAGCAGCTAATATATTTGCAGAGGATAGTTTAATACCTAGAGTAGAGTATGATAATTTCAAAGCGCAAAACAAATTTGAATTAACAGATATAGAAAAATTTTCTTGTGAAATAGAAAAGGATCCTGGGATTGTACTGGGCAGATTGCAGAACGAGGGATTGGTGCGTTTTGATGATTGGACGATGAAGCCCCTTAGACATAAATATAAAGTTAAGACTATGTGCTAGAAAAACCATTGATATCCCATATGGGATATCAAGTACGGATATCCTTAATCGATTCCACTATTCGCTTGATTAGTTCTACATTTTTAAATGGTGTAATTACATAATATCCATCAATAAATGGCTCCATTTTTTTGGCAATTTCACAGGATATTTTAATGGCTAATGCATGACACTCTTCTCGTGTTTTATCTTTATATAATTCAATAATTTCATGGCAAACATTGATGCCTGGAATTTCGTTATTAATAAAACAAGCATTTCGATAACTTACAATCGGCAAAATGCCTCCAAAAATTGGAGAATTCAACTCTTCTTGGGCTATCTTTAAGTTTTCTAATGCCTTTTCACTTAAGACAGGCTGGGTGAAGAATGCACATGCCCCTTTCTTCTTCTTTTCTTTGGCTAGCCTTAACTGCACATGGAAATTTGTAGCATTAATATTAAGAGCAGCATACAGATAAAATGGATTATCAAATAATGTCTTGTTTAAATTGGTGATATGTTTCAGTAGCATGCGAGAGTTAAATTCATATACTGCTTTCACTTCGCTGCGTTGTTCAGTTGGGATAGGATCACCTGTGATGATAAGCACATTGTTAATATCTTCAATATTAAGTCCCAATAACAATGCTTTGGAAGCATTGTTATTTCTGTCTCTGCAAGTCATATGAGGCATGGTATCGATTCCCAATTCGCGTTTCACTTTACAGGCCAATAGACTGCTATCCATTCTGGCACGTGCCACGGGACAATCGGCTATGGTAATTATATCCACACCAGCATCTTGTAATACTTTCGCACCTGCCATGAAATCCTGAATTTGTGTATTGAACGGTGAATCTAATTCTACTGCGATTGTTTTTTGTTTAGATTGTAATTTCTCATAGAAAGCACTTTTTTTAATTACAATATCATCTTTTGTAGATACTATGTTTTCTCGTACTCTTTTTACGATATTTTGATTTTTTATATTTGAAATCAATTCTTTGCAATTAAGTATTGTGCATGCTATAGTAAAAATCAGAAACTGAAATAAGACAGATCGTTGCAGGGTATGTGAAAACCTTGTGGAGTGGGATAGTAAAATAGGAGGAATAGTTCACCATGTTAAGATATGGTATAGTAAGTACGGCAGCCATTGCCACTAGATTTATAGAAGGTATTCGGCAGACGAAAGACGGGGCGGTTGTGGCAATAGCCTCACGAACCCTAGAATCAGCGAAAGAGGCAGCAGAACGATTGGACATTCCTACTTATTATGGAAGCTATGACCAGTTGTTTACAGATGACAAGGTAGACGTTATTTACATCCCTACAGTAAATAGCCTTCATTATCGTGATGCCAAAAAGGCATTATTGCATGGAAAACATGTTTTGGTGGAAAAACCATTCGTGTTACAAGAAGAGGAAGCTATAGAATTATTTGCACTAGCCAAGGAACAGAATTGTTTTATTATGGAGACTCAGAAATGTATTTTTCTGCCAGCGATCATAAAACTAAAAGAGCTTTTAGAGGCAGGCACAATTGGTGATATCAAATATATTGAATTAAAGGCAAGTTTTCCTATGAGATTCTCATCCTATCATTGGATGTTTGATTTAGAACAAGGGGGAGGATGTTTGCATGGAAGCGCATCTTATACAATAGAGTTGATGCAGTTTTTATTTCACCACCCATCCATGGAGGCTACTGGTAGTTTTGTGAAATGTCCAGTAGGTGCCGATGAAATATGTAATTTTAATTTAGTGATGGATGATGAAATTCTAGTTTCTTCTACCATTACAATGAATGTGGCTTTAGATAATGAGGCAGTATTTTATGGAACGGAAGGGAAGATTAAGGTACCCTCTTTCTGGAAAGCCGATAGTGTATGTGTGATAAAAGAGAAGGCAGAGCCTATACAATATGAGTTTCCCTATACAAGTGAATTTGTATATGAGATACAGCATGTGCATGAATGTATTGGGAAAGGTCTTCTGGAAAGCCCTATTATGAATCAAGAAAAAACAATAGAAACCATAAAGATTGTGAACCGATTATATGATTTTTCTAATCATAAGTGACAAATTTATCGACTTTTGTTATACTAGTGTCAGCAAAATAATAGAACATATATATATATCATGTGGTGAGATGTGTTTTGCTAGTTAAGAGGAGAGAAAGTTGTTGCTGTTCATGGATGGATAGTAGCAGAGGAAAAATTGTAACTGAAAACATTCATGTAAATGATAGGAGAACAAGATATGTGTGGAATTGTTGGATTTAACGGAAGAAAACAAGCAGCCCCCATTTTATTAGAGGGTCTTTCGAAGTTAGAATACAGAGGGTATGACTCGGCGGGAATTGCTATACGTAATGGGAAATCAGATATTAATGTTATTAAAGCAAAAGGAAGATTACAGTTCCTTTCAGAAAAAACAGATGAAGGCAAGGCAGTAAAAGGCTCTTGCGGTATTGGTCATACAAGATGGGCAACCCATGGGGAACCATCGGTTATCAATGCACATCCTCACGCTAGTGATGAAAATTCAGTGGTGGCTGTACATAACGGCATTATTGAAAATTATCAAGAATTAAAAGATAAATTAATTAGAAAAGGTTATACTTTTTATTCGGAAACAGACACAGAAGTGGCTATTAAATTAATTGATTATTATTATAAAAAATACGAAGGTACACCAGTAGATGCATTGAATCATACCATGGTGCGTATTCGTGGTTCTTATGCATTGGCAGTTATGTTCCAAGATTATCCAGAAGAAATCTTTGTGGCAAGAAAAGAAAGCCCTATGATTCTCGGTGTTGAAGATGGAGAATCTTATATTGCGTCGGATGTACCAGCTATCTTAAAATACACAAGAAACGTATATTATATTGGAAATTTAGAAATAGCACGTTTGAAAAAAGGTGAAATCACATTCTATAACTTAGATGGAGATGTGATTGAAAAAGAGTTAAAAGTGATTGAATGGGATGCAGAATCAGCAGAAAAAGGTGGTTTTGAGCATTTCATGATGAAAGAAATGTATGAACAACCGAAAGTAGTTGCAGATACATTGCAATCGGTTATTACAGATGGAAAAATCGATCTTACTAAAATTGGTTTAACAGAAGAGCAATTGAACAAGATTTCACAAATTTATATTGTTGCATGTGGTTCTGCATATCATGTGGGTATGGTAGCACAATATGTGATAGAAGATTTGGCACAGATACCAGTGAGAGTTGAATTGGCGTCAGAATTCCGTTATCGCAATCCTTTGCTTGATAAAAATGGATTGGTTATCGTGATTAGTCAATCGGGAGAGACAGCAGATAGTTTGGCTGCACTTCGAGAAGCAAAATCCAAATCTATCCCTACCCTTGCGATTGTAAATGTAGTAGGTTCGTCTATTGCTCGTGAGGCAGATTATGTATTTTATACCCTTGCAGGTCCAGAAATTTCTGTGGCTACAACAAAAGCTTATAGTACACAATTGATCGCCACTTATGTTTTGGGCGTACAGTGGGCTAAGATGAGAAATACCATTACAGAAGATACTTACAAAAGTTTAATAGAAGAGTTGCTCTTATTACCAGATAAGATTGCAAAAGTATTAGAAAACAAAGAAAGAATTCAATGGTTTGCAGCGAAGCAGGCAAATGCGAAAGATACCTTCTTTATTGGACGTGGTATTGATTATGCAACTAGCCAAGAAGGTAGTTTGAAGATGAAAGAAATTAGCTATATCCATTCAGAAGCATATGCAGCTGGAGAATTAAAACATGGAACAATTTCTCTAATTGAAGATAGAACACTTGTGATTGGTGTGTTGACACAGAAAAATTTATATGAAAAAACAATATCCAACATGGTGGAATGTAAGAGTAGAGGTGCTTATATTGTAGGTCTTACGAACGATGGGAATTACAATATTGAAGATATGGTGGACTTTACCATCTATGTTCCAAAAACAGATCCACATTTCACCACTTCCTTAGCAGTCATTCCATTGCAGTTATTAGGATATTATGTATCGGTAACAAAGGGACTTGATGTAGATAAACCGAGAAATTTAGCGAAAAGTGTAACTGTGGAGTAGAAATGTTTTAAGCGGAACAACCATGACTAAATGCTAGAAAGTATGAAAATGAAGTGATAGTATAAAGAGTTTATTGAGGTTTGAAATCATAGAGAAGAGGAAGGAATAAAAATGTTATTTATTGAATATCCAAAATGTACGACATGTAAAAAAGCCAAGAAATGGCTACAAGATCAAGGATTTGCATTTGGTGAAAGACATATTGTAGAGCAAAATCCCACCCAAGAAGAATTAAAAACATGGGTGACCTTAAGTGGATTGCCATTGAAGAAATTTTTTAATACCAGTGGATTAAAGTATCGTGAATTGGAATTAAAAGATAAATTAAAAACTATGCCAGAAGAAGAACAATATGCATTGTTGGCAACAGATGGCATGCTTGTGAAACGCCCTATTTTAGTGGGAGAAGATTTTGTCACAGTTGGATTTAAAGAACAAGTGTGGGCTGAGATTTTGAAGTAATTCTGGATAATTAATTACGCAACTATGCAAAGTTCTTTTGAATAGTACGTAATGAAAAGGATATCTTGTGTACTAGGGGGATTTGTGCCATGATGAAGATCAGATGTGTGGTAGAACGAATTACATATCAAAATCCTGAAAATGGATATACCGTCTTGAAGTGTAGAGTGAAAGGGTATGCGGAACTTGTACCTGTGGTGGGAAGTCTATTAGATGCAAATGTTGGCTCTGTTTTGTTGGCAGAGGGAAATTGGAAGGTGGATACCAAGTTTGGACGGCAATTTATTGCTGAAAAATGGGAAGAAACCATGCCAGCAACAGTATATGGAATGGAAAAATATTTAGGGTCTGGCCTCATAAAAGGGGTAGGCCCTAAATTTGCAAGAAGAATTGTGCAAAAATATGGTATGGATACCTTTGCAATTATTGAAGATAATGTACAACTACTGATTGAGGTGGAGGGCATTGGAAATAAACGTGTGCAGATGATAGCAGAGTCTTGGGAAAAGCAGAAAGAGATTAAAAACATTATGCTATTCTTGCAAGAACATCAAGTGAACTCATCATATGCGGCTAAAATCTATAAACAATATGGCAATGACAGTATTGGAATCATGAAGGAAAATCCATATAAACTTGCCGATGATATTTGGGGAATCGGTTTTAAAACAGCAGATTTAATAGCAAGTAAATTAGGTTTTGGAAAAGAATCCTATGTCCGTCTCCGAAGCGGGCTTATGTATACTTTGTCAGAGCTTTCTAATGATGGGCATGTATATGCTAGAAAAGAACAATTGATTGAAACAGCAGAGCAGTTGTTGGAGGCATCTTCAGAAACGATTATCATGACCATGGATGAGATGTTGAACAAACATGATTTGATTTTGGAAAAAAATATTGGAAAATTAGATGCAGATGGTAATCAGATAGAAGCTATTTATTTACCACCGTTTTATTTTGCTGAAACGGGAATTGCAAGCAAATTAAAAAAACTTGCCGCTGCACCAGCAGGTGATTCCTTATACACCAAGCTAATCCAAGCAAGGAAAACCACTGGCAATGAGAGCCTTTCAGTGAATATAGAAGGTATTGAAAAAAAAGTGGGCATGAAATACGATGAAATTCAAGCAGATGCGATTCGAAGGGCAGCAACTGCAAAAATTATGATACTCACAGGGGGACCAGGAACGGGAAAAACCACCACCACACAAGGCATTATTTCTGCCTATAGAGCCTATGGCTTAAAAGTGTTATTGGCAGCACCCACAGGCCGAGCAGCCAAACGTATGACAGAAGCCACAGGTCTAGAAGCGAAGACAATTCATAGACTATTAGAGTGTAAACCACCGGAAGGATATGAAAAAAACGAAGATAATCCACTAGAAGGTGACGTCCTAATCTTAGATGAATGCTCTATGATTGATAGTATCCTTATGAATGCCTTATTGAAGGCCATACCATCTACAATGCGATTGATTTTAGTAGGTGATATAGACCAACTTCCATCGGTAGGAGCAGGAAATGTATTGCGAGACATCATTGATGCAAATGTTTTTCCGGTTGTTAAGTTAACGCGAATTTTTAGACAAGCCCAAAGTAGTCGTATTGTTATGAACGCCCATCGAATCAATGAGGGAAAGATTCCAGACACCTCTAATGGAAAAGATACAGATTTCTTTTTTATGGAAAATGAAGATGCAGAAATGACAGTTTCACAAATTGTTGAATTAGTACATAGGAAATTACCTAAGTATTATCAGGTAGAACCATCCCAGATTCAAGTGCTCACACCGATGCAAAAAGGCGTAGTAGGTGCAACCAATCTAAATTTATCCTTGCAGGAATCCTTAAATCCAGCAGAACATGAAGTTTTCGTCAAAGGTCGTGGAGCTATCACAGTTCCTAAAGAATGCTTGCGAAGAAGTGGATTTGCATTTCGCAAGGATGATAAAGTCATGCAAATAAAAAATAACTACGATAAGGAAGTATTCAATGGTGATATTGGAATCATTGAATCGGTCAGTGTGGAAAATAGAAATTTAAAAGTGAATTTCGAAGGCAGAATCATCGAATACGACATTACTGATTTAGATGAACTTGTGCATGCCTATGCTACCACCATTCATAAAGCCCAAGGGTCAGAATACCCTATAGTGGTGATGCCTATCCTCATGAACCATTACGTTATGCTCCAGAGAAACCTGATTTACACAGGAATCACTAGAGCAAAGAAAATTCTAGTCATGGTAGGAACGAAAAAAGCCTTATCCTATGCAGTCAGAAATGTAACGGTAACGAAGCGAAATACTTTGTTGAAGGAGAGACTGTGGTAGGGGGAATGCATTGTGTAGAATTACATGTAACTTTCAGCTTATAGCTGAATAGTTACATGTAATTGTACCATTGAGCATACATTTCCATGGCGTCCATTACTGCCTTTACATTTTCCAGAGGAAGACCTGGATATAACCCATAGATAAGCATCAAACCACCTTGTTTAGTGCCTAATTTTGTCACCTCATCTTTAATCAATTGATGAATCACTGTAGGAGTGGAATAAGGCGTGATGGCTTGGCGGTCAATATCTAGTTCAATACATAATTTTCCAGCCAAATGTTCCTTTATCCAATCAATACCATTCACTAAGTCTTGTAAAGTAATAATTCCAACACCACTATCTATAATATCGTCAATGAGTAAGCGTATATCACCGTCAGAGTGCATATGTATTAATTTATTTTTATTTTTTACTGGTTGCATCAGTCTCTTGTAGCTAGGTCGTATATATTGGCGAAAATGATTAGGTGATAGCATCGGTCCTGATTGCATACCAAGGTCTTCGGCAAAGGAAATCACATCAATATCCATAGAGAGGTATTTTTTCACAATCTCTAAATTAAATTGTTCAATCATATCGATTAATGTCCATAATTCTGGCATTTCATCAACCATATCAAAAATCAGATTCTCATACCCGCGAATATCACATAATTGCAAGAATGTATGACCATGACGCAAACCACCAATTGCAAGTTGACCACTCTTTTTTAGGAGAGATAAACGTTGTGATTCAGCTGTCCAATTAATATCGCCAATTCCAGTACAGCACTTTGGATCAGGTGCATAAAAGTGTTCTAAATCACTCCAGTCGGTCAAAGGATGTTTTACAACAGTACCAGTAATTCCGTTGGTAGAGGTGTACCAAGTACAGCCCCAATCATCAATATAGGGAATATCCTTTTGTGCCACTAATTTGTAGGAAGGCGTGTATGGTAATGTTGTCGGTAATTTTTGTGTAGAAAATAATAGGGGATGTTTTTCGATTTGTTCCAATAAAAATTCCTGTGGATAAGCATGCCAGCAAGAATCATTAATACGAACGGATGCAGGGATGTAATCGGGGATATCAAAATGTATTGCTTTTAAAGCATTTTCTCTTGGTGTCATTATGGTTCCTCCTTATGTGTGTGGTTTTTATA
>JAWXVD010000237.1:0-3473 GCA_044425705.1 Eubacteriales bacterium
TATTATTTGTGAGGTGAAGTATGAAATATCAAGATTTTGCAAAGATTTTAAGGGAAAACATTGAGCATGGTGATTATCGAGCTAATGATAAATTACCAACAGAAGATAACTTAATAGAGATGTATGGTGTAAGTAGGTATTGCGTAAGAAATGCAATCAACATATTAGTAGAGCGTGGGGAAGTATATCCGGTTCAGGGAAGTGGAATGTTTGTGAGAAAGAGCAAACGTGAAGGATGTATGAGTCTTGGTAACACCCGCGGTTTGACATCAGAGTTAGAGGGAAAAAACGTTACAACCAAGGTTCTTAAAATAGAGATTAAGCAGGCGGATGAAAAGATTGCAATAAGAATGCACTGTAAAATAGGGACATGGCTATATTATTTAGAGCGAATAAGATTCGTAGATAATGAGCCACTTTCGGTTGAATATACCTATTATAACAAGTCGCTCATACCATATATAGATGAAAAAATTGCTAGTGAGTCTTTGTTTGGGTACATCAAAAATGAATTGGGATTAAGTTTGGGATTTGCGGATAAGGTGATTTTTTGTGAAAAGTTAGATTATGTTACGGCAGAACATTTGGGATTAGATGTTGGAGAGCCAGCAGTGATTGTGGAGGATGATGCTTATCTTTCTAATGGTAAATTATTTAATGCTTCTTGTATTTATTATAATTATAAAATTGTAAAATTCTTTGGGTCTAGATCTATTATAGAATGAGAAAATGAAAAGCAAGCTTAATAGGCTTGTTTTTTTGTATCTAAAATCATGGTTATAATGCACAAAAAAAATAAAGAAAAAACGACATATTTACGAAAATAAATTTATTCGAATGAATTTATTGACTTGCAGATATTAAGTGATATACTGTGGTTAAGAAATTCATTCGAATAAATTTAAAGCAAAAGGAAAAGGAGTAAGAATTATGAAAAAAGTAATAGCAACAGCATTTGACAAATTCATTCAATTCGCAAGTCTCAAATCAGTTACAGCATTGAAAGATGGATTTGTAGCAATCATGCCAGCCACATTGATTGGATCAATATTTTTATTAATATCTGATTTTCCTATCAGTGGTTTTGCAGATTTTATGGAAGGTATCTTTGGACCGAATTGGAGTGTGGGTCTAGATCAAGTCTCAGCAAACACATTCAATATTGTAGCAATTTTAGCAGTTATTTCTATTGCGTATAACTATGCCAACAACGAAGAAAAAGATGGGCTATCTTGTGGTATTTTAGCATTAATAGCATATTTGATTGTTACAGAGTCTTCCATCGTAACAACTACTGGCGAAATTGTAACGGATGTAATTCCTATGGCTTGGATTGGCGGAAATGGATTGATTACAGCAATTATTATTGGATTGTTCTCAGGGAAAGTATTCGTATTTTGTTATGAAAAGAACTTAAGAATTAAAATGCCTGAAGGTGTACCACAAGGTGTAAGTAATGCGTTTTCGGCTTTAATACCAGGGTTTATTATTTTACTATCATCGATGATAGTTTACCAAGGGTTTAAAATCTTTGCAGATACATCATTTACTGAAATTATTTTTACAACTATTCAAATCCCGTTACAAAACGTAAGTAGTACATGGCTTGGATGTGTAATTATTGTTACTCTAATGTCATTGTTATTCTGGGCAGGGATACATGGACCAAATATTGTAATTGGTGTTATTTCACCGGTTTTAGTTGCAAATCAAATTTCAAATCAAGCATTGATGGATGTAGGAATGAATTCATTAGAAAATGGGAGTAGAATATTAACAAGTCAATTATTAGAGTGTTATGTCAAATTAAGTGGAACAGGAATTACAATAGGGCTGATTCTTGCGGCACTCATTGCAGCGAAGTCTAAACAAATGAAACAACTTTCGAAACTTGCAATAGGACCAGCGGTTTTCAATATCAATGAACCAGTTATTTTTGGCCTACCAATTGTGTATAACCCGATTATGTTATTCCCATTCATCTTAGTCCCACTAACTTCTTTCTTTATTACATATGGAGCAGCAATTATTGGGTTTTTACAACCATTTGGGAATGTCAACGTACCATGGACAACACCAGCAATTATTTCTGGCTTTATACTTGCAGGATGGAGAGGAGCAGTTGTTCAAGTACTAGTTATCATAGCATCAGTGATAATTTATTATCCATTTATGATGAAGCAAGATAAAATATTTTTAGCTCAAGAAAAAGAATATGAAAATAACAACTAATAAAAACAAAAAAATTAGAAGAGGAGAAATGGATTATGAAACAAATAGTATTATGTTGTAATGCAGGGATGTCAACAAGTATGTTAGTTACTAAAATGCAAAAAGCTGCTGAGGAGATGAATTTTGAGTGTGAGATTTTTGCTTGCCCAGTTGCACAACTGAAAGCGAAAGCAACGAATGCAGATGTGATTTTATTAGGACCACAAGTGAGATTTGAATTACCAAAAGTAAAGAAAACATTTCCTGAAAAACCAGTGGAAGCAATTGCGCCTACTGATTATGGAATGATGCGCGGTGATAATGTATTAAAAACAGCGATTACATTAATGGAGGCGTAAGATGAATGAACAATTAGAAATGATTTGTTTTCAAATGATAACATCAGCTGGAGAAGCAAAATCATATTATATGGAAGCATTACAGGCAGTAAAAGAAAAAAACTTTCAAAAGGCAGAAGAACTAATTGCACAGGGAGAAGAAAGTTTTGCAGAAGTACATCATGCACATTCGGAATTGATTCAGAAAGAATGTGCAGGAGAAGCAGTGGAAATGTCATTGCTAATGGCACATGTGGAAGATCAGATGATGTCAGTAGAAACGATTAAAATTATGATAATGGAAGTAAGTGAGCTATATAAGATACTCTTTACTCTCATGGAGGAAAAATAAATGGAGTCATCAAAAGAATTTTTATGGGGTGGTGCTGTTGCAGCACACCAATTAGAAGGTGCATGGAATGTGGATGGAAAGGGTGTAAGTACTGCAGATGTAATGACAGCGGGCAGTAAAGATGTTCCTAGAAAAATTACAGATGGAGTTCTAGATGGCGAAAATTATCCAAATCATCGAGGAATAGACTTTTATCATACTTATAAAGAAGATATTAAGTACTTTGCTGAAATGGGATTCAAATGTTTTAGAACTTCTATAGCATGGACAAGAATTTTCCCAACTGGTGAGGAAGAAACTCCAAATGAAAAAGGATTACAATTTTATGATGACTTATTTGATGAGTTTCTAAAATATGGTATCCAGCCTGTAGTAACCCTCTCTCACTTTGAGATACCCTATCATTTAGTGAAAAAATATGGCGGATTTCGCAGTAGAGTTACCATGGAATGTTTCGTGAAATTTGCAGAAGTTGTTATGAAGCGCTATAAAGATAAAGTAAAATACTGGATGGCATTTAATGAAATCAATAATCAAATGCATAGAGCACCAATTTTCGCATTCACAAATTC
>JAWXVD010000059.1:0-19616 GCA_044425705.1 Eubacteriales bacterium
TCATATTAACAACAGCTAAAGCTGGAATTAAGTATAATGGTTGTAATAAGTTAGTAGCTTCGTCACCATGTACGAAAGCATTGATACAAGTAACTACATCAGCACCAGATTGTTGTGCAGCATCAATAATTAATTGACCTTGAATTGCCCATTGACCACCTTGAGAAGGGATGAACAAGTTAACGATCGATGCTGATAAGAATGCAAGGATTGGCATTGTAGATGCAGTACCGATAGATACCATAAATCCTACGATAATAGTTGCTAAACCAGAATATTGCATGATACCCATGATACCACCATAGAATGGGAATTGAATCATGATTTCACATGTAAGGAACATGTTAGCTTTATGAGCTTCGATAAAAGCACGAGGGCTACTATATAGGAAGCAGTTTGCAACGATAAATAGTAAGATAATAAAGGTTACTGATAAAGAACCCATAAATCCAAGAGTGATGAAAGAATGGACGATATAAATAATACCAGCAAGACCAATTGCCCACATGATAATACGGCTAGCGTTTAAACGATCAGCAAGAGTTTCAATATTTTTTACAGAGTAATCTACAGTATTGTCTTTTACTTCTGAATTGAACTCAACTAATTCATGTTTTGGTGGACGTGTAAAGATTGCTAATGCCATAAATGTAATAGCTAAAATAACCCAAATAATTACATTAACAGAGTTGTAAACAGATACATCTTGACTAATTACTCCGATAAGATCAGCAAATTGATGACCTTCTGTAGCGATAACAGCATATACAGAAGCTGTTGGGCCAAGGCATTGACCAAAAATCATACATGTGTATCCAGCAGCTAACATCATAGGGAAGTGGAGACCTTTGATGTTTTTCGATAATTGCATAGCAAGGATAGGTGTTACGATAGTACAGAATGCCCAGTTAAGGAAACTAGAAACGAATCCGAAAGACATAAGTAAAATCATAGCAGCAACAGGAGTACGTACTAACTTAGATAAAGACTCCATACCTTTTGTCATTTGGCTAGATCTAGCAGTAGTAGCACAAACAACTACCATTAATGACATTTGCATAGCAAAAGTTAATTGTGTCCATAAGCCTTCTTGCCAATAACCGATTAAAGTTAAAAATCCAGATTCTGTACCGATTAGTGCAGCAATAAATACTACAAATGTTAAAATGAGACAGAATACCATAGAATCAGGTATAATTTTTTCGGCAGCAAATGAGAATTTTTTACTCATTCTCCACAAAGGAGTGCCTTTTGATGCAGTGTTTGCAGGTTGTGACATAGTGAATACCTCTCTTTTCTCTTTTTATTTAAATCACTTATATATATCGGGGGATTTATTTCCCGTACAACATCTTTACTAGATATGCATTGAGTCCAGCACGAGATGCTGCAATACTCTCGTCTGTCCAAGTTTGGAAGCCTTCTCCAGACTTGAAGCCTAATTTACCATCCTCTAATAATTGTTTTACTAAAGGCGATGGTGTGTGACTATCTTCTAAATCTTTTAGAATATAATCATGAATTTGGTAAGTTAAATCCATTCCTACCATGTCAGCATTTTCCAAAGGTGCTAATTGTGGCAAACGTAATCCGAATGAATAGCGAACAGCTTTATCTACAGTAGCAGCATCGGCAATACCGTGTTCTACGATAGAAATGGCTTCTCTCCATAGGGCGTGTTGCATACGGTTTGCTATAAAACCAGGTACATCCTTTTTACATAAAACGGCTTCTTTTCCAACTGATGTAAGTACATCAATTACTGTTTGAGCCACTTCATCAGAAGAAGCATCAGACTTAACAACTTCTACTAGAGGAATCAAATGAGCTGGATTCCAGAAGTGTGTACCTACAAAACGGTCACGATACTGTAGTTCAGATGAAATTTCACTAGGGCTCATAACTGAGGAATTAGTACAGAAAATTGTATCTGGACGACAGCGTGCCTCTAGTTTTGCAAATGTTTCACGTTTGATTGCCATATCTTCAAATACAGCTTCAATTACTAAATCAGCACTAGAAATTAAGGTGCTGTCGATATCAGTAGTGAAAGAAATACGTGAAAGACGTTCTTCTAATTCGTCCATTGTAAAAGCGCCAGCTTCTAATAATGCATCGTTAGAAGTGCGTAAAAATCCACAAACATCTGTTTCGTATAAATCATATACAGCAACTTGGAATTGAGGGTTAGAGGACATAATTAATGCTAAATTTTTTCCCATAAGGCCTGCGCCACAAATGAGAATATTTTTGATAGATTCCAAAATAAGTTACTCCTTTCTAATCAGTTTCTTCATAATCATTGGGGTTTTTAGGTGCAGTTTCTCCACTTTCGCCAATAAACTCCCCGGGTGTTTGACACTGTGGACAAATACCACAGCTAGTTAAGTGTAATGATTGTCCGTCGGATTTAAATTGTTTTCCGCAGACAGGACAGTGATAAAAGAGCCAGAAGGTTCCCCAACTCATTTTGAAAGTCCTAACATTTCACGTGCTTCATCAGGTGTTGCTACTTTACGACCAAATTCTTCTACAACACGAACAGCACGAGCAACTAGTTGTGCATTAGATTCGGCAAGTTGACCTTTCGCATATAAAACATTATCTTCCATGCCTACACGAATGTGACCGCCCATTGCTACAGCACCATATGTCATTTCCATAGCGGAAGCGCCTACACCAAAGCAACTCCAAGTAGAACCAGGACATAGAGTATCCATTGTTTCTTTCATAAAGACAAGATTCTTCATAGAACCTGGAATACCATTGGCACAACCCATACAGAATTGAAAATGTAGAGGAGCTTTTAAAACACCTTTTTTCAAGTAGTAAGCTGCATTTGCAATCATACCTGGATCAAAAGCCTCAATTTCTGGTTTTACATTCCATTCTTGCATGTTTTTTCCAAGAGCTTCTAAAAACTTAGGTGAATTAAGGAATAGGCCAGAATGCATCCAGTTCATAGATCCACAGTCATAAGATGCCATTTCAGGTTGTAATTCTTGTAAATGAATTTGGCGTGTCTCATCAGTTGCATTTAAATCTCCAGAAGTAGTCATGTTGATGATGATGTCGCAATCTGGATGATTTGCATGAAGTAGTTCCACAGTTTCGCGGAATTTTTCTTTGTCCATAGTGCCATTGCCATTTTCGTCTCTCATATGAATATGAGCTACACTAGCACCAATTTTCCAACATGCATAAATGTCTTCCGAAATTTCAGCAGGTGTCATAGGAACATTAGGATTGTTCTCTTTTTTGGGCCAAGCACCAGTAGTGGCCACAGTAATGATAGTTTTGTTCATAAAAAAGCCTCCTTATATCATATTGATTAACTTATCACTTATTGTTAATTTAGCTTCTGTAGCATTTTGTACATCAGCTACGCTAAATTCTGGATTGATTTCCACTAAAACGAGTCCTTTATCAGTCACTTCAATAACACCCATTTCTGTAATAATAAGATTAACTTGTTGTTTTGCGGTAAGTGGCAAGGTACATTTTTCTAGGATTTTAAACTTACCTTTATTTAAATGTTCCATTGCTACAATTACTTTTTTGGCACCTACTACTAAATCCATGGCACCACCCATACCAGGAACCATTTTTCCAGGTATCATCCAGTTAGCCAGATTTCCTTCTTGGTCAACTTGTAAAGCACCTAAAACTGTTGCATCTACATGTCCACCTCTAATAATTGCAAAAGATGTAGAACTATCAAAAAAGGCGCCACCTACATCGATTGTTGCTGGTTGTCCGCCAGCATTTACAATATCATAATCCTCTTCACCTGCTGGTGGTTTTAATCCAATTCCAATAAATCCATTTTCAGATTGGAAGATAATATCGATTCCTTCTTCTAAAAAGTCAGGTACAAGAGTTGGTAATCCAATTCCTAAATTTACAACATCTCCGTCATTTAGCTCTTTTGCTACTCTTTTTGCTATAAATTGTTTGATTTGTGATGCATCCATACTAACACCCTCCATCTATGATATAGTCTACAAATATGTGTGGAGTTACTACGTTTTCAGGTTTCAGCTCACCTACTTCGACAAGTTTTTCAGCTTCTACAATAACAACATCGGCTGCGGTTGCCATAGCTTCTCCAAAGTTGCGAGTTGCGCCGTTATAATATACATTTCCACGTTTATCTACGATACTACCGCCGATAATAGCAACGTCTGCACGTAAAGGTGTTTCTAGTATATAGGGTACATTCTCTACTTCGATGATTTGTTTGCCCTCTTCCACTATGGTTCCTATTCCTGTTGGAGTTAAGAAACCGCCAAGACCAGCACCAGCAGATCTGATACGTTCTACAAATGTACCTTGTGGAATTAACGTTACTTCTGTTTCGCCAGCATTAAGTTGTCTGCCTGTTTCTCTATTGAGACCAACGTGAGATGCGATAATAGTTGAAAATTGCTTAGCCATTACCATTTTACCAATGCCATAATCTGCTATTCCTGTATCATTACAAATTAATGTAAGGTCTTTAACATTCAATTCTACTAGCTTATTGATTATTTTATGGGGATTTCCACATCCCATAAAACCGCTAACCATAATAGTCATACCGTCTTTTATTAAATCTTGTAAATCATCTAATGTAGCAAGTTTATTTTTCATGCCTACCTCCAGTCTATTCTATTTTAACTAGTGATGTTTTGCCTTATTATCTATATCCGGATAGAGTAATTGCATCAAAATTCGTACTTGAATAAATTATAAACGAGGACTTTGGATTTGTTAAATTACAAAAAACAGGCAGGTTAATAACTTTAAGTTATAGACCTGCCTGTTTTGTAAGAATATTTCACAAAAAAAATTGAAATTAAAATTAAAAAACTATAAAACTTTGTTTCATTTTACTAAATTTTATAAAATGAAAAAAAGTAAGAAGTAAATTTGTGGATGTCAAAAGTTTCGGTGCAGAAAACAAAAAAACTGACAAATACATCAATAATTTAGCACTGTAAAGTAGTATATTGTACAATGTGATTAATAAATAGGTTTACAGCATTGGATAAATATTTGTTCTTTTTGGTAATAATTGCTACATTCCATCTTATGCTAGGAGAGGTGATGGGAAGCAGTTTTAGATTATTTGTATTAAATCGCTCTAATATGTGGCGTGGCATTAAGGTTATGCCTTGCGACAAGGAAACCATTTCAAGAATAAAGTCCCATTGGGAGGTTTTGAGAACGATTTCCGGTTTGAAACCAGCCTCATGACATACTGATATGGTTTTATCGTACATCATAAAGTCTTCGGTAAATGTAAGGAAGTTTTCGTTTTTTAACTCTTTGATAGAAATGGCACTTTTATCTGCTAGTGGGTGTTGTTTGTTCAGAACTACCACAATTTCTCCATAAATAATATGGTTAATAATAGTCTTGTCCGATTTAACAGGGGTAACTACAGCACCTACATCAATGCTACCATCTTCTATGGCAGCTTTTATGGTATTAGAGCCTTTTTCTACCATAATGAGATTAATATGTGGATGGATTTCTTTGAATTCGGCGATAATTTTGGGGAAGTATACCGTGCCGATGACAGGTGGTACACCCACAATTACATCCTCTTGTTTGATGTTAATACTCTCTTGTAATCTAGCTAACTCTAAATCGATAGATATATTTGCCTTTTTCGCATTGGTATAAAAAGTTTGTCCTTCCTTAGTCAAGGTAAAATGTTTGGCCTCTCGATTAATTAATGTTACATTAATATCTTGTTCTAACAAACGTATTGCCTTACTGATTGCAGGCTGTGAAACATGCATTTTTTCTGCAGCCTTGGTGAAACTTTTTAGTTCAACTACTTCGATAAAATATTTAATATCTTTTATATTCATAAGTTCTCCGTTTGAAATTTTTCGTGTGTGTTTGTGGCTGAAATGTAACTAAAATTTTACATTAATATATGATATAGATGTGATACTGCACAAATATTGATGTAAAAATATCATGATTTAGTGCAATTATACCACGATATGACTAAAATTGTAACTAAAAAATCATAAATATTACAAGCACAGGAGTGGTGAAAAATAATAAAAAAATTCTACTGGACGTAGGCATGAAAATCAAGTTACAATGTAAAAAAGCATACTCTTCGTTTTTTGATTTGTAGATTTCTGAGAGTGCATATAATAGGGAGGTATCATATGGCAAAGATTATAGCGGTAAATGCTGGGAGTTCTTCATTAAAGTTTTCTTTATTTGCTATGAAAGATGAAGAAGTAATTGTATCGGGGGTGATTGAACGAATCGGGTTTCAGGATTCTGTATTCAATATGAGTACAGGAAAGGAAAAGATAAAAAATATAGTATCTATTCCAACACATAAAGAAGCGGTTGATTATTTATTAAATGCGTTAGTGGAAGAAAAAATTGTTGACTCGTTAGAAGATATCAAAGGAGTAGGACACCGTGTAGTGCAGGGGGGAAGCAAATATAAGGAATCCGCAGTATTTGACGAAGAAGTAGCTAGCGACATCGATCAATTTAAGAAATTAGCACCGCTTCATAATCCAGCCAACTTGACAGGATATTATGCCTTCAAAGAGGCGATTCCAAATGCGGGAGCAGTGGCAGTATTCGATACGGCATTTCATCAAACGATAGAGCCAAGATGTTTTATTTATCCTATTCCCTATCATTTTTATGAAAATCATGGAATTCGTAAATATGGAGCACACGGTAGCAGTCACTATTTTGTGTCTCAGCGTGTCATTGAGTTTCTAGGAAAGCCTGCAAAATCAAAAATAATTGTGGCACATTTAGGAGCTGGCGCATCTATGTGTGCAGTAAAAGATGGGAAGTCCCATAATACATCCATGGGATTCACACCGTTATCTGGAGTGATGATGGGTACCCGTTCAGGAGATTGTGATCCATCTGTAATTGATTATTTAACCTCCAATCTAGATATGGATATTCAAGACGTGATTCAAATGTTGAATAAAGAGTCAGGACTTTTAGGTATTTCAGGTGTATCCAGTGATTTTAGAGATGTGGAAAAAGCTGCATTAGAAGGCAATGAGCGAGCGAAATTAGCTCTTGATATTTTTTATCGTAGAATTATTGCATATTTAGGACGATATTACGTTGCACTAGGCGGGGCAGATGCTATCGCATTTACAGCAGGTATCGGAGAGAATTCTTTTAGAGCGAGAAAAGAAATCATCGATTTGATTGCAGAGGCATTCGGCATCGTGCTAGATGAAGAAGCCAATGAATTTGGTAAAGGGGAACGTTTGATTTCTAAACCTGAATCAAAAGTAAAAATATATGTGATTCCAACCAATGAAGAATTGGTGATAGCAAGAGATACCAAGAGATTGTTAGGGATTTAAGGTTGCATTTTACAGCTTGCTGTGAAATATAATGATTTAAGGGCGGTATAGAAATTAAAATATTCCAGTTGCTGGCTTACCCTACAAAGCGTATAATAGTAATAGATTATATTTTATGGAGGAGAAACCAATGAACTTTAACTATTACATTCCAACAAGAATACTTTTTGGACAAGGGGTACTAAAGAAATTAGGAACACAAGATTTACCAGGGAAAACAGCATTGATTGTGACTACCAATGGTACATCGGTAAAGAAATTTGGATATTTAGATGCTGTTACAGCACAATTAGAAGAAAAAAGAATAGCCTATTTTGTTTTTGATAAGATTTTACCAAATCCGATCAAAGATCATGTTATGGAAGGCAGTGCATTTTGTAAAGAAAATGGTGTTGATTTTGTTATCGGTTTAGGTGGCGGTAGTGCCATTGATGCATCGAAAGCTATTGCAGTGATGGCAACAAACGAAGGCGATTATTGGGATTATGTAAGCGGTGGTAGCGGAAAAGGTATGCCTGTGCCAAACGATCCACTTCCAATCGTAGCTATTACAACTACTTCAGGAACTGGTACAGAAGCAGATCCATGGACAGTTACCACAAAAATGGAAACCAATGAAAAAATCGGTTTTGGATATGATAAAACATTTCCAGTATTAGCGATTGTGGATCCAGAGTTAATGGTATCGGTGCCAAAACACTTGACAGCATATCAAGGATTTGATGCACTCTTTCACAGTACAGAAGGATATCTAAATAACACAGCTTATGTGATGAGTGATATGTATGCATTACAAGCCATTACATTAATCGGAAAATCATTGGCAGCAGCAGTTGCAGATGGAACAAATATCGAAGCGCGTGGAGATGTGGCATTGGCAAACACATTATCAGGTATGGTAGAATCCACATCAGGATGTACAAGTGAACATAGCATGGCACATGCCATTAGTGCATATCATCCTAAATTTGAACATGGTGCAGCATTAATATCTATTAGCAAAGAGTATTATGCATTTATGGCAAATTCTGGACAATGTGAAGAACGAATGATTGCCATGGCAAAAGCGTTAGGAAAAGCAGATGCAACGAAAGGCATGGATTTTGTAGATGCTTTAGTGGAATTACAAGAAAAATGTGATGTGGCAGATTTAGCTATGTCTTCTTACGGAATGCAATATGAGGAACTAGATAAATATGCAGTGAATGCAAGAGAAAATATGGGTGGTTTGTTTACTGTAGATCCCGTTGAAATCGACCATCAAGCTTGCTTGGAAATTTTCCAGAAGTCATTTAAATAATTAGTAAAAACAAAAAATATACTATTTCTTTAGCAACGAAACAGCCTGTTGGTGAGAAATAGTATATTTTTATGTTATTTTTTGATAATCATAGCTTATCTTTTATAGAATATTATTACTAGCTAGAAAATAAAATTATAAGCTAGTCTAATCAAAGAAATATTTATCTTGATTTTGGAATACTTCAATCATAGCTAAGATGTTTTCAGGTGGTACGTCAAATGCTAACGCATGTGTTGGAGCAATAATATATCCACCATCTTTATGTAATTGTTTGTACATCTTTATGATTTCTTCTTTTACTTCTTCTGGTGATACGAATGGTAAACATTGTTGAGTAGAAACACCACCCCAGAAGCAAAGTTTGTCGCCATATAATTTTTTCATTTCCACTACATCATATACTTCAGGTTGGAATGTTTGATATACATCAAGTCCGATTTCGATTAAATCTGGAAATAATTCATGGCAGTCACCGCATGAATGTTGCATAACATACAAGCCTTTTTCTTTTACTTTGGCATATAAACGAGCCATTTGAGGTTTGATGTAATGTCTCCAGTGTTCAAGACCCATAATTAAACCTTTTTGTTGCCCCCAGTCATCACCGAAGTAAATGCCATCAAAATCATATTCTAAAGCGATATCAAGTAGGTGGCAGTAGTAATCACCGACTTTTTGGAAATATTCCTCAGTTTCTTCAGGACAGGTAATCATATTACAAAGAATATTTTCCATGCCGCACATTGACCATGAACGTTCGAACATTAAAAATCCAAATCCATACATAATAAATCGGTCATCAGCTACCTTGTCTTTTGTTAATTCTTCACATTCTGCGCGAAGTCTCGCTTCGTCTGGAGTAGGAAATACATAATCTGATTCTTCTAAATCTTCGATTAAATTCTCTTCTGGAAGTCCGATATCTTTGTCGGCACCATTTCTGTTCCATACAACACCAAACTCATCTTTAAAATATCCAGGTTGATCAGGTAACTCTGTTGGCCAGCCCCAATATTGTTTGTAGTGTAGATATTCTCCTATTTTTGATTCAATATCAGGATCTCCAGTATGAGCAATTAATGCTTCCAATGCTTGTTCTGTGAAATCCATATGATATGGCATAGGATTTGTTTCTCTGTGATTCAACATTTCGATTACAATTTCTCTTCTTGTCATGATATACCCCCGTATCGTGAATTAATAGTGAACTGCTACAGTTAAAAACTAGTATTCTTTTCTTAGTTATTGCTTGTATTATAACATTAAATTTGATAGTATTATAGGGAATAAAAGATTGAAAATAGAAAAATTGTTCACTTTTTTAAAAGGATGGTGGATGAAGATGAATTTAAATTATAATTTAATGGAAACACAAAAACTATTATTTGATTTTTATAATTTAACAAAATGCAGAATTGGTATTTTTGATAGGAATTTTCATGAAGTTATGGCATACCCAGATCGTTTATCGGCTTTTTGTAAAAGGATTCGCAATCATGATGAATTGAATGAAATTTGCAAAGGATGTGATTATAAAGCCTTTAGTCGATGCAAAAAAGAAAAGCAGATGATTACCTATCAATGTCACATGGGATTGACGGAAATGATAGCGCCTATTCAAGCAAATAATCAAATTATAGGATACTTGATGGCTGGACAAATTTTAGAAGAGGAGCAATTTGCGGAAAAATGGGAAGAGGTACTGCAACAATTGCAGCAATATCCTGTTGATTTTTTACAATTGGAAGTAGACTATAAGAATAGGAGTAAATTAAAGCAAGAAAAAATGCAGTCTGTGGTTAATTTAGTAAATATATACGCTAGTTATATTGCACAATCAGAATTGATTTCTGTTCCAGAACATTCTCTTTCTTATAAAATCGATCATTATATTTTAAATCATTTGCAGGAGGAGCTGGATGTATATACATTATGCCAAGCCTTCGGCTTCTGTAAAACAACATTTTATAAAGTAACGAATGAATTGTTTGGTGTCAGTATTATCAAACATGTGAGACAATTACGTGTCCAAGCAGCCAAGAATCTCCTTGCAACAACTGATGCTTCTATTGCTGAAATTGCTGAAGAGGTAGGGATTATGGATTATAATTATTTCACGAAAATATTTAAGCAAGAGACAAAATGTACACCAAGAGAGTTCCGAAAAAATAATATATTGAGTGTGTAGTATTTTTAAAAGGAAGGCACATGGAAAGAGGAAAAACAAATGAATTAGTTTCAGATTAAAATGTCAAAAAAGCAATTTATAAAGAAACTAGTCAGAAAAATAATTACATAGGGGGTATTGGAGATGTTGTTTTTAAAAGAGAGAGTTGGTAAGTTGATAGAAGAGCTAGAATCTTTGATTTATCGTGATTCATTAGTGGTAGAAGATTATAAATATATAAAAACAACGGAAAAACTGCGAAATGTGTACCATATGGATTCTGACAATTGGGAAACATGGGATAAGGCACAATTATGGGGTGGACATAGGGAATATTACCAGTTTGAAACAGAAATCATCATTCCAGAAAAATTCCAAGGAGAATGTGTAGTATATGAGCTAAAGACAGGGCGTGAAGGGCAATGGGATGCAACGAATCCTCAATTTACCATCTTTGTTAATGGAACAAGAAGGCAAGGATTAGATATTAATCATAGAGAACTTGTGCTCACCAAAGATGCAAAAGCAGGTGAAAAGTATCATATTGTATTATCTGCATTTACTGGAGATCAAAACTTTGCATTGCAGTTAGATTCTTCTATCAAAGTATTAGATCATAAGACTGAAAAATATTTTTATGATATTTCAGTGCCTTTTCAGGTGGCTTCACTACTTCCAGATACAGAACACGCATATATTATGATTATTCAAGCTTTGAATGAATCTTTAAATCGATTGGATTTAAGAAAGGTGTACTCTATACTCTATTATGAAAGTTTAGAAAAAGCACAATCTTACATCACAAATGAATTTTATGAAAAGCTTTGTGGTGATAGTATAGAGACAGTATATTGTGTGGGACATACACATATTGATGTTGCATGGTTATGGTCATTACTTGTGACGGAAGACAAGGCGGTAAGAAGTTTTTCTACTGTTCTTGAATTAATGAGCCAGTATCCAGAATATCAGTTTATGTCTAGTCAGCCACAGCTTTATAAGTATGTACAAAAGAATGCACCAGATGTATATGAAAAGATAAAAGAGAAAATCAAAGAAAATAGATGGCAAGCAGAAGGTGGAATGTTTTTAGAAGCTGACTGTAATCTTTCTTCTGGGGAATCCTTGGTGCGTCAGTTTTTATATGGAATCAATTTTTTTAAAAAAGAGTTCGGTGTAGAGAATGAAATTCTTTGGTTGCCAGATGTATTTGGATATTCAGCAGCATTGCCACAGATTATGAAAAAATGTAAGATTCAATATTTTATGACTACAAAAATTAGTTGGAATGAAATGAATAAATTGCCATATGACACGTTTATGTGGGAAGGTATTGATGGTACAAAAATACTGACACATTTTAGTCCTGCTAGAGATTACCAGAAACCTACTGTTGGCGCTACTAAAACAGAACATTTTACAACATACAATGCTTTTATTAACCCATCTCAGGTAAAAGGAGCATGGGAAAGATACAGTCAAAAAGAGTTGAATCAAGAAGTGATGATTAGTTATGGGTATGGTGATGGTGGTGGCGGTCCTACAAAGGAAATGCTAGAAAACCAAAAACGTTTGGCTTATGGGATACCGGGTTGTCCTAAAACTAAAATGAGCAATCCACGTGAATTTTTTCACATTTTAGAAGATAAGGTTAAAGGAAGTAAATATCTGCCAGATTGGTCAGGGGAATTATATTTGGAATACCATAGAGGTACATATACTTCTATGTCTAGAAATAAAAAATACAATCGACAATCTGAGTTTATGGCACAAAATCTAGAAACTTATGGGACTATGGCACAGATATGGTTGCATAAGGGGTATCCTAAAGAAGAACTTGCAGAAATATGGGAAGTGATTTTACGAAATCAATTTCACGATATTCTACCAGGTAGCTCTATTAAAGAAGTATATGATGATTCTAAGATAGAATATGAAAGGATTAAGAAACAAGGAATCACTTTAATCAATGAGCAAGTGCAGACATTAGTTGCTAGTATTGACACCAATAGGGGAGCTATTGTAGTGTGTAATCCAAATGGTTTACAGTTAGATGGCATTGTTGAAGTTTCATTAGAAAGCATAGATACCATTGAGGAATCGATTTACATTACTGATGGAATTGTAGTGACAACTATGCAAAAACTAGAGAACGGACATTATATATTTACAGCTATGGGTGTACCATCCAAAGGGTATAAAACATATCATATTACACAGGAACCGATAGCAAGCACTGGGAATATGCGTGTCAGTGAAAGAGTTTTAGAAAATAATTGTATCAAGGTAGTGTTGGATGAATTTGGACACATGGTATCTATCTATGATAAGAAAGTGCAAAGAGAAGTATTACCGGAAAATCAATGTGGAAATATTCTTATGACCTATGAAGATAAACCTCATAATTACGATGCATGGGATTTGAATAATTACTATACAGAAAAAAGTTGGGAAATTACAGATGTAGATATTCTTGAAGTGGTAGAGAGCGGCCCAGTTAGGGGAACTGTTAAAATTGGAAGAAAGTACTTAGATTCGTACATTGAACAGTATATTTCAATTATGGAGAATAGTTCGGAAATTTTAATTCGTAATGAGATTGATTGGAAAGAAAAACAGATTTTTATGAAGACATTATTTCCAGTTGATGTGCATACAGATGAAGCCACGTTTGATATACAATATGGTAATGTAAAGAGGAAAACACATTATAATACATCTTGGGATCAAGCAAGATTTGAAGTGTGTATGCATAAATGGGTTGATATTTCAGAGGATGATTATGGTGTCAGTTTAATTAATGATTGTAAATACGGATGCAGTGTGCATAATGGTGTGATAGGCCTATCTATGTTGAAAAGTGGCATTTATCCTAATCCAGAAGCTGACAAAGAACATCATAGTTTTCAATTTTCAATTTTTCCTCATGAAGGAGATTGGAAAAAAGCAGGCACTGTTTCAAAAGCTTACGCAATGAATAATCCTTTCAAGGCAAGCAGAAAAGAGAATGAAATTGGAACGTTACCATCAAAGGCTTCTTTCATCTCTAGTAACTGCAAAAATGTGGTGATAGAAGTTGTGAAACAAGCAGAAGAGTCGGATGATGTTGTGGTACGGATGTACGAATATTATAATCGCAGAACAATAGTTAGGTTATCATTTGGGATGGAGATAAAAGAAATTGTTGTTTGCAACATGCTAGAAGAAGTATTAGCTCCCCTTGAGATCGTGGAGAATCAAGTCATCATGACTGTGAAACCTTATGAAATTATAACTTTAAAAATAAAAATGAAATAATAGAGACAAATAAAAACCATTTCTACTAGCAAGATGTATTGTTAGTAGATAACGGTGAAATTGATAAATCATTTACATAAAGCATATCAGAAACGAGGGGAAAATGAACACATTTCAATTTAAAATTACAAAGAAGCAATTTATGATATCATTAATCGGAAATATTATTTTAGGGATTGGAATTGCGGTATTACGTGTTTCAAGTATGGGAAATGATCCGTATACAGCCATGAATATGTCAATTTCTAATTTGTTGCCCATTGGTTTAGGAACCTATCAAGTGATTTTTAATTGTTCCATTATAGCAATTCAATTGAAATTTGGTAAAAATTATTTTGGGATTGGAACCGTGATTAATATGTTTCTTTTGGGATATATCGTAGAGTATTCGATACCAGTGATAGAATTATTAGTAGGAGTAGAGGGTAGTCATGGATTTATAGGTAAATTATTGATTATGCTAGTGGCAGTATTATTAGTAGCTTTTGGTATTGCGGTGTATCAAGAGGCCAATGGAGGTGTATCTCCATATGATTATCTTTCATTAGGGATGACAGATAGAGGAAAATTTCCATATTTTGTGAATCGTATGACTACAGATGGCATTTGTGTCATTATCGCATTATTACCTTGGATATTTGGCGCAGCTATATTTTCAGAGTGCCATATTGGCATAGGAACGATTGTCAGTGCATTTTGTTTTGGACCGTTGGTGGATTTGTTTAGTAGAACTGTTGTAAGAAAAATTATCAAATAGGGTAAAAGTAAATGTAGATGTATTAATTTATGATTATTTATCATTGTAAGTGGGGGAATATGGGTCAAATTATTGTAACAGCATCAAGCAGAATTTTACTCTTGACAACAAAACAATTCTGTGCTTTAATGTATTAAAGTTAATAAAAAAACCGTTGAGGTGGAGATAAAAATAGTAGTGCACACACAGAGAGTTTGGGATGCTGAGAACCAAGCTGAACGCAGATTATTAAATGGACCATCGAGGGTGTAGTGAAAGGTATCATAAGTAGTATTCCGACATGGATGAAAGCACTTTGACCGAGTATTCTATAACGTAGGCAGGCGTTAACTGCTAGAGATTTGTTGGAATCTTGAAGAGAGCGCAATGGTGACATTGCGAATTAAGGTGGCACCGCGGAGAGTATATCCGTCCTTGACAAAAGTATATTTTGTCGAGGGCGGTTTTTTTGTGCATTAAAATATTGATAGTACTAAAAATATTATGGTTATTTTCAAGAAAGATTAAAATTTTAGGAGGAAATGAAAGGTGACATCACTAAAACTTTATCTTTAATGAATAAAGTTACCAGATTGAAAGGAAGGGTTGTATGAGTATGATTTATCCATCTTTAGAAGAAGCAAAAATAATTGTAGCAGAGAGTAATTGCAAAAGAATACCTATTAAAGTGGAACTTTTTGCAGATAGTATTACGCCCATTATGGCTTTGAAAAGGTTAAAAAAAATAAGCAATCATGTATTTATGTTTGAAAGCGTAGAGGACTCAAAAAAATGGGGACGGTATACTTTTCTTGGATATGACCCTACGGTAGAAATCAATTGTCAAAATGGCGAGATGCAGGTGAAAAGTGGTACTACAACTGTAATAGAAACAAAAAATCCAGGTGAAATTATCCGTCAGATTATTGATGAAAATAGAGCTCCAAGATTACAGGAGATGCCGCCGTTTGCAGGTGGATTGGTAGGATATTTTGCATATGAATATATTAAATACAGTGAACCTAGTTTGATTTTAGATGCAAAGGATGAGGAAAATTTTAAAGATGTAGATTTGATGTTATTTGATAAAATTGTAGCATTTGATAATTTTAAACAGAAATTAATTTTAATTGTGAATATACCAATAAACCATATGGAAACGTCTTATCATAAGGGTATTTTAGAATTACAGATGATGAAACAATTATTGTCCAATGGGGAAATGATACAAGACGAGCCGTTGCAGATAAAAAGTGACTTTAGACATTTATTTAATCAGGAAGAATATTGTGAAATGGTAGAAAAAGCTAAGGATTACATTTATGAAGGCGATATTTTTCAAGTGGTATTGTCTAATCGATTTGAAGCAGATATTGCAGGAAGTTTATTAGATACGTATCGCATGTTACGAACAACCAATCCATCACCCTATATGTTTTACTTTTCTAGTGATGATGTGGAAATTGCGGGAGCATCACCAGAAACTTTGGTAAAGTTAGATCAAGGCGAATTGCATACCTTTCCACTGGCAGGAACTAAGCCGAGAGGAAAGACAGAGGAGGAAGATTTAGCCTTAGAACGTGAATTATTAGGTGATGAAAAAGAATGTGCAGAACATAATATGTTAGTAGATTTGGGTAGAAACGATATTGGAAAAATTAGCAAGATAGGTTCTGTAAAAGTAGAAAAGTATATGGCCATTGAAAGATTTTCTCATGTTATGCATATCGGTTCTACGGTAAAAGGAGAAATTTTAGAAACGAAAGATGCACTAGATGGGGTGGATGCTATTTTACCAGCAGGTACATTGTCGGGAGCACCAAAAATAAGAGCTTGTGAAATTATTAATGAATTAGAAAACAATAAACGTGGTATTTATGGAGGTGCAATTGGCTATATTGATTTTAGTGGGAATTTAGATACTTGTATCGCGATACGTTTGGCTTTTGCAAAAAACGGTAAAGTTTTTGTTCGTTCGGGAGCAGGCATTGTGGCAGACAGCAATCCAGAAAGTGAATATATGGAATGTATCAATAAAGCAAAAGCAGTGATGGAAGCGTTGAAGAAGTCAGAAGGAGGCGTAGATGGTTTTACTAATTGATAATTATGATAGTTTTTCTTACAATTTGTATCAATTGATTGGATCTTTTAGAAGTGACATTCGTGTAATACGAAATGATGAATTGACAGTAAATGAAATTGAAGAATGTAAACCTGAAATGATTTTTTTATCCCCAGGGCCAGGAAAACCAGCAGATGCAGGTGTTTGTATTGAAGTGATTCAAATGTTAGGAAACAAAATTCCAATTTTTGGTGTATGTTTGGGACATCAGGCCATTTGTGAAGCCTATGGTGGAGAAGTTTCTTATGCTGATAAATTGATGCATGGAAAAACATCCATAGCGCAATTGCATACAGACGCAGTAATATTTAAAAACATGGAAAAAGAAATACAAGTTGCAAGATATCATTCTTTAGCGGCTGTTGCTGAAAAACTTCCGGATTGTTTGCAGGTGATAGCAGAAATAAAAGAAGAAAAGGATAACCAATCTTTGGAAAATCAAGAAGAAAAGTTACAAAATATAAAGGCCGGTAAGGGTGATATTATGGCAGTAGCCCATAAAGAATATCCCGTGTATGGAGTACAATTTCATCCAGAATCTATTTTGACACCTGAAGGTGGAAAAATTATTGAAAATTTTTTAAAGAATATCAAAAGTGCGATGTAGTGGAGGAAAAAACAATGATTAAAGAGGCGATTATTTTACTAAGCAACAGAAAAAACTTAACTTATGATATGGCAAAAGAAGTCATGTGTGAAATTATGACAGGGCAAGCCAGTGAAGTACAAATCAGTTCTTATTTAACAGCATTAACGTTAAAAGGAGAAACCATTGATGAAATTACAGCGTCTGCAGCAGGAATGAGAGAGCATTGTGTGCGTTTGTTGCATGAAATGGATGTATTAGAAATTGTAGGAACAGGAGGAGACCATTCTAATTCCTTCAATATTTCTACAACATCATCTCTTGTAATTGCAGCAGGGGGCGTACCAGTAGCAAAACACGGAAATAGAGCAGCATCTAGTAAGTCAGGGGCGGCCGATGTATTGGAAGCCTTGGGGGCAAACATTACCATTGAACAATCAAGAAGCACGGAAATACTCAGTGAAATAGGATTTTGTTTCCTATTTGCACAAAAATATCATTTGGCCATGAAGTATGCCGCTAGTGTGAGAAGAGAGTTGGGTATCCGTACTATTTTTAATATTTTAGGACCGTTATCAAATCCCGCAGGAGCGAAAATGCAATTGATGGGTGTTTTCCATGAAGATATGGTAGAGCCATTGGCAAAGGTATTACATAATTTAGGGGTAAAAGATGCCATGGTAGTTTACGGGATGGACAAATTAGATGAAATTTCGCTTAGTGCAAAGACAAAAGTATGTGAAATACGAGATGGAAAATTCACTTCTTATATGATTGATCCAGAAGAATTTGGTTATAAACTATGTGACAAAAGCGAAATTGTTGGTGGTACACCTGAAGAAAATGCAAAGATTACAAAAGCAATCTTTAATGGAGAAAAAGGAAATAAGAGAAATATTGTATGTTTAAATGCGGGAGCAGGTCTTTATATTGCAAAAAAAGCAAATACGTTAGAAGAAGGTATTCGTTTGGCAGAAAGCATTATTGATAGTGGTGCAGCTTTAGCAAAATTGAATCAGTATGTGGACAGTACGTTGCAGGTATAAATGAGTAAAGTGTAAGTATTTCGGCGTGAAAAGCGTCTTAGTTGTCAGACCGAAAGAAAGAGGTGGTTATTACGATGCAGCAGTTTAATGAAAACGGTGATGCGGTAGATACGAAGAGAAATATTTTAGAGGAAATTGCAGATCGAACAAGAGAAAGAGTGGCGGAGAAGAAAAGAGAGGTTTCTTTGGAAGAAATCAAGAAGCAAGCGCTTTCTAAGAAACTTGATAGAACTTTCCTATTTGAAGCGGCATTAAAAAAATCAGAGTTGGGATTTATCTGTGAGGTAAAGAAAGCATCTCCATCGAAGGGATTGATAGCAGCAGATTTCCCTTATATAGAAATAGCAAAAGAATATGAAGAGGGAGGAGCAGCGGCCATATCATGTTTAACAGAACCGTATTATTTTCAGGGAGAAAACAGATTCTTAGAAGAGATTGTCAGTGTAGTATCTATACCTGTATTGAGAAAAGATTTCACCGTAGATGAATACATGATATATGAAGCGAAAGTTTTAGGTGCAAGTGCAATTCTATTAATCTGCTCCATTTTAGATGATAGACAATTAAAAGAATATTTTCAAATTGCAGATCAACTAGGGCTATCTGTTTTAGTGGAAACTCATACGGAAGAGGAAGTGAAGCGAGCGTTAGCCAGCGGTGCTAGACTGATTGGTGTAAATAATCGGAATTTGAAAACTTTTCAAGTGGATTTGGAACATAGTGTAGCATTGAAGAAGATGATACCTGATGATGTGATTTTTATATCTGAAAGCGGAATCAAAACAAAAGAGGATATCAAATATCTTCATGAAATTGGTACAGATGCAGTTTTAATTGGGGAAACCTTTATGCGGGCTAGTAATAAACGCCAGGTGCTTGAGGACTTGGTTTCATTGGTGAGGGGTTAGGCTGTGAACCACCCCCAGAGAATATGCATTTCCCAAGTAAGTCCGCTTGCGCTACGTGTCGCTGATAATGGTACATAAGGTGCTAAA
>JAWXVD010000060.1:0-19520 GCA_044425705.1 Eubacteriales bacterium
TTCATTCATATCTATTGCAACTTCTCTATTTTTCATCAACTTCGTATTGATATAAACATTCATTACAGCACCTTTTAATGCACTCTCACAGGCTGCTGCCGCCACTGCAACATCACTAATAGCAAGCCTAGAACCTTTGTCCACCAACTGCTCCATCATAGGAATTAACTTATAAACTTCCTCTACAATTTCCATTGGCACCCGTGCCGCCACTACAAGAGCTGCTTCCAAAATTTCTTCCCTATCAGCCTGATCTTTAGGAATCCCGTAAGCCTTCGCCAAAGGTGCAAACGCCAAAGCATCCTCGTCAATCAATTGATACAATCTCTCTGTTGCCGCCTTTGCCTGTACCAAAACCTCTTCAATATCACTTTGATACGCTGCATATTTTTTCTTCCCACTAGTCAAATTCCCAACCATACTACACAAAGCACTGCACACCATCCCGATCATCGCACTAGCGCCACCACCACCAGGTGTTGGACTCCCCGATGACAACTCCTCAAAAAAATCTTTTATTTCCTTATTCATTTCGCTTTTCATCCTTTTCTTCTCTACATTCCAAAATCAAACAAACTAATTTGGTTAGACTCTGGTAAATCGCCTAGTAGATTCATCGAATCCATTAAGTCTATTACAGTTTTAGAAACCTTGGTACGCACTCTGAAATCATCTTTAGATAGATATGCCCCATCCTTTGCAGCCTCTACCACTTGTTCTGCCGCTTTCTCACCTAGTCCCTCAATACTACTTAAAGAAGGCATCAATTTACCATCTACAATTTGAAATGATTTTGCCTTAGCCGTAAAAATATCAATGGGTTCAAAAGTAAATCCTCTGGCATACATTTCTTGAACAATTTTCATGTCTTTATAAGAATCTTGTTCTTTTTTTGATAAGGTATCACTTCTTCTTTTGTAATCTGCCATAACGCTTTCTAAATGAGACTGCCCTTGGCACATCAGTTCATAAGAAAATGCAGATGCTCTAATACTAAAAAAAGCCGCATAATATGCCAATGGATGATAGACCTTACAATATGCTATTCTCCAGGCCATCATAACATAGGCTGCCGCATGGGCTTTCGGGAACATATATTTAATCTTTTTACAAGACCAAATATACCACTCTGGTACCCCTGCATCTATCATAGCTTCTTCCCATTCAGGTTTTAACCCTTTTCCTTTACGGACACTTTCCATAATGGTAAAGGATAGACTGCTTTCTACTCCCGTTAAAATCAGATATGTCATAATATCATCACGAGTACAAATAGCTGTTGAAATAGTTGCTTTTCCCTCTTCAATTAAAGTTTGTGCATTACCTAGCCATACATCCGTTCCATGAGATAATCCCGAAATACGTACCAAATCCGAGAAGGATTGAGGATTCGTATCTAACAACATTTGAATAACAAAATCCGTTCCAAACTCAGGAATTCCCAAAGAGCCCACTTGACAACCACTAATTTGATCTGGGGTAATCCCTAACGCCTCTGTATTTTGAAAGAGCGACATTACTTTTTTATCGTCTAAAGGAATCGTAACTGGGTCAACTCCCGTAATATCTTGCAACATACGAATCATGGTTGGATCGTCATGTCCAAGAATATCTAGTTTTAACAAATTATGATCAATAGAGTGATAATCAAAATGTGTGGTAATGGTTTCCGTTGTCATATCATTAGCTGGATGTTGCACTGGCGTAAAGGAATTGATATTTTCACCTACCGGTAATACGATGATTCCTCCTGGATGCTGTCCTGTAGAACGTCTAATACCTGTACATCCTGAAACAATCCGATTAATTTCACAAACACGTTTTTGAATTTCTCTCTCTTCATAGTACTTCTTAATATATCCAAAAGCTGTTTTATCTGCTAATGTTCCTATGGTTCCCGCTCGAAAGGTTTGACCCGTTCCAAAAATCACCTCTGTATATTTATGCGCCTTACTTTGGTACTCTCCTGAAAAATTCAAATCAATATCGGGTTCTTTATCTCCCTTAAATCCCAAAAAGGTTTCAAAAGGAATATCAAAACCATCCTTTTTTAAAGGCTCCCCACAGTTCGGACATACCTTGTCTGGCATATCAATTCCTGCCATACCACCATATGCTAACACTTCTTTTGAAGTAAAGTCATTGTAACGGCAATTGGTACAATAATAATGAGGGCTCAATGGATTCACTTCAGTGATTCCTGACATAGTGGCAACAAATGAAGAGCCAACAGATCCTCTAGAACCCACTAAATAGCCATCTTCCACTGATTTCCACACTAATTTTTGAGCGATGATATACATAACCGCAAATCCATTACTAATAATAGAGTGCAATTCTTTTTTCAAACGGTCATCTACAATCTGCGGTAAAGGATCTCCGTACATTTCATGCGCTTTTTCATAACAAATATCAGTCAACGTTTTATCGCTATCTTCAATTTCTGGTGGACATTTATCTGGTCTAACAGGTGACATGGATTCAATCATATCTGCAATTTTATTGGTATTCGTAATTACCACTTCTTCTGCCTTTTCACTGCCCAAATAAGAAAACTCTGCTAACATTTCCTCTGTTGTTCTCAAATATAGAGGTGCTTGATCATCAGCATCTTTAAATCCTTTTCCTGCCATAATAATTTTACGATAAATTTCATCCTCTGGATTCATAAAATGTACATCGCAAGTGGCTACAACCAGTTTATTAAATTCTTCTCCCAGAGATATAATCTTTTTATTAATTTCCTTCACATCTTCTAACGACGTAATATTAGGAACTTTTTCTGACGATACCATAAATCCATTATTCCCTAATGGTTGGATTTCTAAATAATCATAAAATTTTACAATCTTCGCAATTTCAGAATCAGATTTATCATTCAAAATAGCTCGATACAACTCTCCTGCTTCACAGGCACTTCCCACAATAATCCCTTCTCGATATTCTTGTAACAAACTTTTCGGTATTTTCGGTCTCCGATTATAGTAAATCAAATTTGATTTAGAAACTAAGGTATATAAATTGACACGTCCTACATTATTTTTTGCTAATAAAATACAGTGATTAGTTGGCAGTTTGCTAGTGGCTTCTACACTGTTTTCTCCCAACGTATTGATTTGGGCTAAGGTATGAATATCCATTTCTTCTAATTTCACTAAAAAATGTAATAATATTTGCGCTGTGGCTTCTGCATCATCTACAGCCCTATGATGATTTTCTAATGATATTTTCAATGTTTTTGTGACTGCATTCAAATTATGTTTTGCTTGATTTGGCAACAAAACTCTCGCTAACGCCACCGTATCTAAATATGTAAAATCAAGATGATTTCCCATTCTTCTAGCATTTTCTATAATAAAACTCATATCAAAACTGGCATTATGGGCTACCAAAACACAATCTTTACAAAAAGCTAAAAATTCTGGCAATATTGTTTCTATACTAGGTGCATCAATTACCATATCATCAGTAATACTGGTTAATTTTGTGATTTCATAAGGAATTGGTGTGTTTGGATTCACAAAAGCTGCATATCGATCTACAATCTTTCCTGCCTTAACCTTCACTGCACCAATTTCTATAATTTTATTCTTTACAGGAGAAAAACCTGTTGTTTCTATATCAAAAACTACATAAGTTTCTTCCAATGTTTGCTGTTTTTCATTGGTGACTATATCTTTTAAATCATCTACCACATAGGCTTCCATCCCATAAATAATTTTAAAGAAATCTTCTCTATCAGGATTTTCATCTCCAGCTTCTTTTCTTTTTGCTTTTTCTGCCCACCAAAAATTTTCCCAAGCATGATTTGCTTCTGGAAAAGATTGCACATTCCCATGATCAGTGATGGCTATGGCTGGGTGCCCCCACTTATAGGCTTGGGTAACTAACGCCTTTGCATCAGATACACCATCCATGTCACTCATCTTTGTATGACAATGGAGCTCTACTCTTTTTCGCACATGATAATCCTCTCTAGAGGAAGTGAAATCCTTGCTTTTCATTACACCACTAATGGAACCAATGGTTAATTCCCCATCAAATTTATCAATCATCGCAATACCACTGATTTTTACAAAAGCACCTTTTTTAATATGTTCTGTAATTTCGTCTACTTGATCATTTCTAGTAAACATTTTAATGGTCATTGTGTCTGTAAAGTCTGTCACATCAAAAATTAAAATAGTTTTCTCGTTTTTGATTTCTCTCTTATCTAGTGCCAGAATTTTCCCTTGGATGGTAACCTCTCCCACTTCTCCGATAATATCAACAATACTCATGGGATTTTCTGTAATTTCTCTTCCATAAATCACATCAGGATGATTGGAACGTTTTGTAGGTCGTCTATAATCTCCTTTTCCTTTTTCAAACTTTCCATTTTTTTGATTTGATTCGAACTTTTTACCGGTATAAGTTTGTTGCCCTTGACCATTTTCTGTTTTGGGAGAAATCTTTTTATCTTTGCTTGTCTGTGTTTGGTCTACATTTTTGGAATCAGATAGTTCTCCACTTTCTTCCCCATTTTGACTACTACTCTCCATTGCTCTAGCTGTAATTTGTGCTACTTGGTGTGCAATTTTAAAATCATCCTCTTCCCTGTGTTTTCCAAGTTTAGCTTCTTTGTATGAAACTTGAAATTGTGTAGGAATTCCGCAACGTTCTATAAATATTTTTTCTAATATACTAACCAATTCTGTTTCTTTGCTTTTAGCCAAAGCCGAATTTTCTAACAGAATATGAATTGTTTTTTCATCTATATAAGAAATATCTGCTTTCTTCAGCATACTATGTAACAAACGACTGTATCCCTCTAGTTCCAATAAAATACTAGCTTTGTATACTTCCATCAATCGTTCCGCTGTATACTGCGTAGACAACTGAAATTTTTCTTGTATTTTAATATACATTGGTACATTCGCAAATAGTTGTTTTCCGATTTCTTCTTCCAACTTATAAATCTTCTCTTTTTCAATTAAGTGATCACTATTCAAGTAAATACGCAGGGAATCTTTTTGCCTTGTTGTGGATACCCTTTCAACGGATACATCTTCATAAATAACAGTCATTTTTTTATCTAATTGTAATGTTGGAAATACTCCAAAAAATTTTTTTGACACAATACTATCCATCACTTTCTCTTTGCCTAGCCACTTTTGAGTAAAGAAACAAATTGCTGGTTAAAAAATTTTGTTACAGTTCACGTGTAAACTGTAACAAAATTTTAGCTTTCAACCAGCATACTCCTTACTTCATCATTTTTCACCATAATGCTATAAAGAGTCATTTTATTTCCAATTATCTAATTCCGCTTTTAATACATCTAATAGTTGATCTTCTGAAACTTTTTTTACAATTTCACCTTTTTTGATTAAGAGTCCTTCTCCAATACCGCCAGCAATCCCTATATCGGCTTCTTTCGCTTCTCCAGGTCCATTGACTGCACATCCCATAACAGCCACTTTAATATCTAATTCATATCCAGCGACTAAGGTTTCCACTTGATTGGCTAGGCCGATCAAATCAATTTTTGTTCTTCCGCAAGTTGGGCAGCTTACCACCTCTATACCACCAGTTCTAAGTCCTAATGTACGTAAAATTAATTTCCCAGATTTAATTTCTTCTACTGGATCGCCTGTTAACGATACACGGATTGTATCCCCGATACCTTGATATAGAATCAATCCCAAACCAATACCTGATTTAATGTTACCACTAGTAACTGTTCCAGCCTCTGTAATACCTACATGGAGTGGGTAGTTAATTTCCTTTGCTAACAGCTCATGGGCTTTAACACACATCAGTACATCTGAAGATTTGATACTGACCACTAAATTATCATAGCCCAATTCTTCAATAATACGAACCTTGTCTAAGGCACTTTCTACAATACCCTCAGCTGTTACACCACCATATTTTTCCACCAATTCTTTTTCTAGGGATCCACTATTCACACCCACACGAATTGGAATGTTCTTTTCTTTTGCCACAGCCACCACTGCCGCTACTTTTTCTTTAGATCCGATATTTCCAGGGTTAATTCTAATTTTATCTGCACCATATTCCATAGCTGCAATAGCCATTTTATAATCAAAATGAATATCTGCTACCAACGGAATATGTATTCTCTTTTTTATTTCTGCAATGGCTTTTGCCGCTTCTAAATTAGGCACTGTACAACGAATAATTTCACATCCCGCCTCTTCTAATCTTAAAATTTGTTCTACGCATTTTTCAATATTTTCAGTTGCTACATTAGTCATTGACTGAATCAAAATGGGATTTCCTCCACCAATTACTCTATCCCCTATGGCCACTACCTTTGTATGTTCTCTATGCATTCCATCCTCCAATCTAGGCATTTGTTTTTTCTTAATAACCATGCCTTTCTCTCAGTATGTGAAAAATTCTTTTTTCACATTACTATACTTCCATTCACTCATTACAATATAATTCTTTTACTGTTCACAATTATAGCATAAAAGAGATAACAATTCAGCTAAATTGTTATCTCTAATTTATTTCTATCATCATTTATTTAAGAAACATAAGAATCGTGTTTCATTTGTTTCCTACGTTTCCAGTAGGTTCTTTCCAGAATATAATAGTCTATTCCTACTTGTTTTGCTGATTCTCCATCTTTTTCCATACGATCACCTACCATGAGAACATCCTCTTTGGACAACTCTAGTGTTTCTAAAATGACTTCCAATCCCTTAGCATCCGGTTTCATTGTACCAATCATTTCATCATATGCCGAAAACTCATAATCCACCTCTAGCAAAAGTGCTCCAAGCTTTTCTCCAATAGGACAATCACTATAAACAACCACCGTAATACCTTTTTTTCGTAATTCCTTAATAAAATCACACAAATAACGATCTCTACAAACTCTTAAAAATCTCAAAGGTTTTATATCCATCCAATCAGTAACCAATTCATCCATCTGTAAACTGGTAATATTAGTACCTTTTACCGCATGTCTATAATGTGCTTCACTTAATGTTTCTCCTTCTAGAATCGCATCTTCTCCCTTTGCAATTTCTATCCAGTTTTCTCTTACTTTTCTAAATTTGCTAAGTAATGATAACTCTTGTCTCTTATTAAAATGAAAGAGATACCAAAATCCTAAACTAGCAGCCATATATAATCGTAAGGGCTTCTGAAAATAAAGTGTTCCATCTAAGTCAAATACAATTGCTTTATATTCTTTCCAATTTTTCATTTAGCTTCCAATCTGAATCAATGCATTACTTTGTATCATTTCTAAAACTGGTACATCCAAGAAAGTCATTGTAAAAAATAATACACAAAAAGTACCTACCAATACAAGTAATCCTTTTTCACGATATAATTTTTCTGGTTTTTGTACTACTGAATCTTCTTTATACGATAAATAAAAATAATACACAAAAATACCAATCATAAGTGGAATCAAAACAATATACTCCACTCGATATTTTATCATAAAAACTCCCACTAGAAAAACAGCACACATAGCATAAAAAATAGCCGAACACAATAATGTCACACTCGTGTATTTTTGAAATGATTTTCTATAAGAGCCAGCAACCTCTGGATTGTCAATCATTCTATATTCAGCAAATCTCTTCACCGCCATTAAAAATGCTCCAACCATCCAATAGCCTAGCATTAAACTACTTGGTGGCAAGACAACCTCTACTACAATAAACCATCCCAATAATAAGCGTAATAAATTATTGATTGATTCCGAAAGTACATCTACATATGGAATATCTTTTGTTCTAAGTGGTCTAACATTATAAACAATTCCCATAAACAAAAGCACTGCTTCTACACAGAAAAATGGCAAATTCACTGTAAATGCTAATACCAGTCCTGCTACTGCAAACATAATATATTCAACAATAATATACTTTACTTCTAAATTTTGAGTAACTGCTGGCCTATGTTTTTTCACTGGATGATATTGATCAAATTCTGCATCTAGCCATTCATTGATAACATAGTTTGCCGATGCAATAAAACATGTTGCCATTACTCCCAATATTAAATTCAATATGTGTTCTACATTCCAAGTCACCGTAACTAACATCCAAGCTGTAATAATACCTGGTACAATAAAAAAATTTTTAACCCAATGATCAAATCTTGCTAATTTTAAATATGCTTTCATTTGTACTATTCACTTTCTATTTGATATAAATATATTGTATAGGGAGAGGATTCTTCTTCATAAACTCCTCTTAATATAATTCCTAATTCATCGGCATTTGCAAGCTCTATCCTTGAAAAAATATAAATTCCATCCAATGCTTGAAAAGCATCCATATCAATGGTTAGAGTATCTACTGTGATTTCTTGCTCTTTTAGGGCTTCATAAATAGATTCTCCATTTGCCGGATAAATATATGCTCTAGCACCCCAATCATCAAAATAAACCCTTGAAGATTCATTTTCTTCTAATGCAGGCGCAATAACCTTTCTAAATTCTTCTTTGTAACTTAATGGATAATAGCTTAAACATCCATCTAACGTTTCAATCCCACTATAGGCAATAATTCCTGGATCCAATCCATAAGAAATTGCTTTTTCACCATCGTATGCAATATCTTCTTTTATGATCTGCATTAAATCCTCTGAATAAAACTCAGCAAATGTAAGGTTATTTGACTCTTCTCCTGTAATCAATCTATAGGCGTAATTTCTTGCTGTCCAATATAAGTCATTATACTTAGAATTTGAACACAATACAACAAAAATTGCAATAACGGATAATACATAGCTTAATTTTTTCTTTTCCATATCATAAATTCTTTGCAACAGTATAAAGAAAAGAACATACCAAAGAAATGGATTAAAAAAATTAGTTCTATTAAATTGCAATCCTTTTACTGGAGGTAAAATTGTCTCTACTAAAGTTCGAAATGGTTCCCAATAATAAATACCATAAATCACCGAATTCAAAAAAAGTAGCCCCATGATTTGTACGTAGGTATCTTTAAAAAAGAGATTCCATTCTTTTTTCTTTCCATATGTAAACAATAGATACAGAAAATAAATCATGGTAATAGGAAAAACAAAATAATCATGGACTGCATCTGCATGAAAGGAGCCTTCCGCAAACTCATTCCAAATAGTGCTTATAATCTCCCCTCCACTTAATGATGCAATTACCATCGTATCTCGAATGGTAGCGACTGGATCAAATAGCATAGTATTAAACAAACGATATTCACATGCAATATAACCTATCATCAATACAAAAAAGCTAATCAATAATTTAACGAAATATTCTCGTTTCTTAAAAAATGTGTAAATTACTACAAATACCAAATACCCCAAAATAAAAATACCTACAAAGGTAAAGTATGATACCAACGGATAAAGGAATAATAAAACATAATATTTTCGCCTGCCTGTTTCACAAATTTTGCGCAACAAATAGATAAGATATGGTAGTGATACAAAAGAAAATGCAAACGTAGAATATAAGGGTAATAATCCAAATGCCATTCCCATAAGAACAACAAGTGGCTCATACCTTTGGTACTTCTCCTTTAGGATATCACGAAACAATAGCACGAAAGCACCTAAGCCAATGATTGTTTTTAATAAATATCCTAAAATATAAGCAATACTGGTAGGAAATAAAAAATACAACATGCTGTATGCCGAAAATTCTGAAAAGAAATAATCACGACTAATTCCATTCAAAATAGGCAATTCATCACCATGGGTAAAAAACATTCCCAACTCTTTTAACAAATGGTAATCTAAAACATGTAACTCTAAGTTATCATGTGTACTACAATAAATTCCTTCATTGATTAACAACAAAAATATTGCCTCTAATACAATAAATAAAATAGATAACACCCAAAACCATTTTTTCTTCAAAAACTTCAAACTCTTATCTATTGTCAATCTACTTCCTCTTTCTAATCTCGTATTGTTCACCCTTGCTAATTCCCATTCATATACGCATTTACTAATTCCATCTGTCCTTGATTCAAACTCTTTCCAATTTTACTATATTCATTGCTAATACCTTCTAGCACATGTTTCATACCAATTGGATTCTGTTCTGACATTGCCATATAAGCACCATGTAATGCCGCATTTTTAATTGCTGCCCCTGATAATTCAAAAGCTTGTGACAAAGCCATATACTCCATATCTTCTGCAATCATTGCTTCTTGCGGATAAATGCTTTCCCACATTTCATAACGAAGCTTTGCGTCAGGCAATGGAAAATGTACCATATAAGAAATTCTACGACGAAATGCATCATCAAAATTTTGTAATAAATTAGTTGCTAAGATAGACACTCCTGCATATTGTTCTATACGTTGTAACAAATATGCTGTTTCTGCATTAGAATATCGATCTTGTGCATCAGATACATCACTTCTCTTAGCAAAAAGTGCATCTGCCTCATCGAACAAAAGAATACAATCACATTTATCTGCTTCTTCGAAAATTTTACTCATGTTCTTTTGGGTTTCCCCTATATATTTGCTAATTAATTGAGATAAATCCACACGGTAAAGAGGCATCCCCAATTCATTCGCCAACACTTGTGCTGCCATAGTTTTTCCTGTTCCTGGAGAACCATAAAACAAAAGTGACATTCCATTTCCATAAGAAAACTTTTTATCAAATCCCCATTTCTGCAACACATCCTCTTTTGCTGCAATCATATGACAGATCCGTTTCAATTGGTCATACTGAACCTTTGGCAGTTTTAATTCTTCAAAAGTCCTTGTAGCTGGCAACATATCTAGATGGGTAGATGTAGATGCATAAATATATTCACGAATATTTTTATTTCCTGTTATAATCTCCAAGCAAATATTTTGAATATATCGTAAAAATTCACCAGTATGCATTTGTTTTGAAGCAATCTGCTCCTTGGTCACACCTTCTGGTAGCTTATCTTCACAATGATTTTCCTTGAAACAATCTTCTATCATCTCTAACTTCAAGTATTTATCTGGTTTTTCTAATTTCTTTTCTATGATTCCATAACCAATATCTTCTATGAATTCGTTGGATTCTTCTTTGATGATGCCAATGAAGGGATACATTGCAGATAATTGCATGAATAACTTGGTTTGTTTAGAATCTTCTATGTCTACAATAGGAAATGTTCCATAAAATAATGTGGCCAATAGCAATTCATTTAAGTCTCTTTTTGTATAAGAATGATTTTTAGCTTCTAATAAAATATAAGGAACAGTAGCTTTCGCACAAATCTGTTCCATAAAAAAATGTCTACCACTTCCCACTTTTCCTGATATAACAATAGCGATATTCTTCTCTTGAATCGACTCATCCTTAAATAATCCCAACATACTGTCTAAGATATCTTCATTACCATAGACTGTTTTTTCTTGCTCAAAAATAAATTCCATATTCTCTGGTAGGTCTGGCTCCACATCATTAATATAAGACAAGAAAACTGGTGACAAATAAATTTTTCCTTCTCTATAATGAAAACAAGTAGGTAATGTTCTGTTTGCGTCTGGTTCATAATATAACTCCATTAATTTACGTGCATTGCCATACGTCATAGAAGGTAATCCACATTCTAAATGATACCATAACATACACACCATCAATTCTTCATAAAGCGTTAATTCCATAGCAACGCTAGCGCTTGTAAACGGAAAAAAAGTATTTGTACCCTGGATTTCTTCTTTAATTTCATTAATCCGATCTATTAAAATACTATCATCTTGTACAGTTCCTTGTGATCCATTAATAATTTCTTTTCCTATATCAAGAAACCTCAACTTTAATTGTTTTCTATAGCTCACTATTCATCCTCATCTTCATCACTTGATTCAACTGGAACTTTAGATTCCATTGCTTCTTCACGTTTTGCTTTATAATAATTAAACATTTCTTTCTTTTGTGTATCAATAGAATAATTTATTTTACGCATAAAATAATTACTGGCAGTTTCCTTTCTAGTAATTAACATTTGCAAATAATTTTCTTCTTGCAAATATTCACGAATTTCTCTATGTAATTCTACATTGCTTTTATAATCATTTTCACGACTATTCTTCGCAACCATTTTTCTAGACTCTGCAAGCGTATTACGCAATTCTTCTTGACGTTCCTTTTCTGGTCTAATGGCAAAAAATGGAAGTGTTTTTTCCAAAACCTCTTCATTGCTTTCTCTTAAAAAAGAACGTATAGTACCCTTACTCCAGATCAGATGCTCCCTATTATGTAAAAAAATCATTGCTTCTGCTAATTTTCTACCATTTCCTTCTTGCTTCTTTTTCTTTCTCGTCATCATATTCTTAACAACATTAGCACGTACTTTTCTATCTTTATTACTGCTAATGGTGTCATAACGAGAAGTTTTTGTGTTTGCAAAAATAAAAGTTCGTCTCTGTTCCGGATGGTATCCTAGTTGCATTTGAATGAAACTATTTTCCATCTTTAACAACCTATCACATTGAAATACTGAAGAACTTCCTTCTTCTTGAATTTCTTCTACTGTTTGGTGGGATGAAAAATGTTCCAACTGCACGTGCCAAGCATTAGTAATACGATCATTTGTCTCTTGCAATTCTTTTCTACTTTCTATGCGTTCTTGCTCGGTTTCGTATTGTGCCACCTTTCAGCCCTCCTTTCAGCTATTCCATCTTAATACTTCAATTCAACACCTAATTTTTTCTTAAATTGTTTATATATCTCCAATCATTAATAAAACAGAATTTTATAACTTCAATTTAATCATTCTTCTGACTGAATCAAATCCTCAAAAGATGCACCTTCAACAGCTGCTTGCAGAGCATCATAACATCTATCCAGATTAAGTGCCATTAAAACAATAGTATCCATTGCCACATTTAACATGCCTTCCATCCCTCTTGCTCCACGAAGTGCAACAGCTTGCTTATAACATACTTTTTCCAATCCTTCTTGTACCCCAAAAACACCCACAGTAGAGCTCGTATTATAAAAATTACAAACTCTTTCAACTTCTGCATAAGATTCTTCTGGCACATCATCAAAAAGAGAAAAATAAATTTGTAACAACTGCACTTCTTGTCCTAAATAATCCTCCATAGGTAAGAATAAAGCTGTCATCTGTATGCCTTCTTCTTCATATCCTAGTACATCAGCTTCTATAGAAATTGGATATTCTTCCGATTCTACCAAGTCAGCTGTAAAACCCATCAATCGTAATGCGGCCGTCAATCTTCCCAGATAATCTTCCTCGCCTAGTCTAATAATTTCATCTGCCATTTTATACCATGCCTTTCTACTCAATTCATTGTAAACAATCAGCCATAAGCTGAACCATACTTATTCCTCTTCATTCTTAACACAAAATCCAGTTTTTAGTCACCCTTCACTACTTAACTTAAGTAGTTTTATATATGCATATATCTTACGGTTATGGTTGTGTTCTTCGCAATGCTCCTGGTGCACTGACTCCTCCACCTGGTGGAGTATAATCCTTTACACCATCTGACAGTTTACCTAAATCTCGTTTTCCAGAAGTTACCCCTGCTGCATAACGTCCTGCATTAGATTGTGCACGTGAAGTTTCATCACTATCAACTGCTCGTCTTGCAATTCCTTTTTTCAGTAAAGCTTCATGCTCTGTTTCTTTTTGGAATAATTGTGGTCTTTCGATAATACCTTTTTTCTTTTGAAGTTTCGCCACACGCTTCTGTTCTTTTTTATTCAAATCGTCTTTCCATCCTTCTACAAATGGATTGACTTCTGAACGTTTAATTAAACCTGCTACATCACCACTCTTTTCACCATACAAATCCGCAATTTTCTGAATCTCTGGTAATTCCCGTAACACACCTGGTCCCGAGCTCAAATCATCATTCCAAAACTTTGCATGAATCACTTCTAAATCTCTTACGGATGGTTCTGGATTTGCTCCATATGGTTTGTACTCTGGTTCTGGCGCCGTATTTCGTTTATACCATGCGCCCTTAGATGCCTTATATGCCTTTTGTTTATCATGATTCTCTTTATAAATCGGATAAATAGCAGCTCTTTCTTTTCCCGCCTTCATCAATGCCAAAATGGCGCGATTTGCAACAATATTATTATGTAAATCGTCTGTCTTACCTCTGGCTGCACCCATTTCATATAATATCATCTTTGTATATGCTTCGGTAGTTTTACGTCCATGACCTTTTTTGCCTTTTTTCTTTCCTTCCGTAGCTGTAGCCGCCTGATCTTCTGCTGTGGCATTCAGTCTGTAATCATCATACCCACCTGATTCTCCTAATTTAGCGTATACCTCATCCATAATATCTTGTACAATGGTATCTACATTGTCTATTTCCATCATTTTTGATGCAAAACGCCCCTTGTGTGACCCTGCTGTAGTAACGCCTGCTGATTTTAATGCTGCTGTTTGCACAGTTTTTTTCGCTTTCACTTCCTTACTTACATTCTTTTTCTTCATTGCATAAGTAGCTGATTTTTCAACAATCATACCTGTTACTTTTAATGCCAATGCTGCAACACTTAGTACCGCACCTGCAATAGCAGAAGCACCTGCAATATCACAAATACCCGCTGCTACTTGCATACCATTTGCTACCAAATCAATGGTACCTTTCGCTACTTTAGTTCCCGCATTCATATGTGTAATGTCTAATTCTCGCATTTTATTCCAACTAGTAATAAATTTTTGATTAGACTCTAGCAAAATCCTCTCTTCTCTCTCCGCCGCCAAAACAGCACCTTCATAGATTTGACTTTGATCTTTTCCTTTTGCACGACCAAGGAATTTTCCTTTTCTAGAATCTGCGTATTTTTGTTTTTCTTCTCTTGCTTTTCTTACATTTTCACTAGCTTTATCTTGATCAGCGGAAATTTGGGCAATTGCCTCTTCTGGTTTATCTAAATTATAAGGACCAGATGCTTTTCGTAAAGCTGATTTCATTTTCGTAGCTTTATGAACCACATAGGATGCATCTGCAATATCTGCTACATTTTCAACCATTTCTAATCCAGCCATTACGCTACCAACGCCTGCCGCTGCTGCACTCAATGCACTAGATGCTCCACCTGCTATATTCGCCACGCCTTTCACTGTTTCCAAACCAGCTGCGGCTGTATTCCCATAGCTTTTTATCATACCATAAAAATTTCCCAAGGTCGGATCAGCAATCATCTGTGCTGTGGTCATTCCCATATCAACAGCGCCACTCACTACACCAATACCACCTGATATAACACTACTAACGCCTGCTCCCATTGAACTATCCACAACTTCAAACATGGAACCAACTACACCTGCTATATCAGAACCATAACCAGCTGCTTCCTGTGCGAATTCACCGCCAGCACCCATTTCTATTTCTTGTTTTTCTGTTAGTGCTTTTCCACCTGTTTCTGTTCGAGACAGATTAATGGCTTGAACTGCCTCATTGACATCCTTTTGTTGCACTTGATAGCAATTATCCAATCCTCTTCTGATAACGGCTTCTCTCACGAATTGTTCAGATTTGATATATTGTTTCTTTCGGTCATCAGTTTGATAAAACCAACTACTGTCAATCTTTTTCTTTTCCGCTGGTGCTTGAACTTGTTCTTGACCGTTTGCCATGTGTGATACCTCCTTCTATTATTTTCGACATACTTATTACGATTCATTTTACTACTCAATAAAATTCCATCTCTATCATTTATTTCAATAATAATAACTGAAAGATATGTATGCATAACTTTTACGATAATACACTACTTAATACATTATAACATAAAAATAATAAAACTCCCCTACCCAAATGAGTAGTCCTGTTACATTTCACGGCTACACCATAAAATGTAACGAACGCATGCCCATTTAAAATCGCCTTACGGCGAGGGGCATGCTAATTGGCTCTCGTAGTTGTTCTCTCCACACAAATCAGCGAAGTGATTTGTGTGGGGCTGAAAAGTAACGTAGTACTCTATTCTACTACTATATATTTATGATTAATACGTAACTTTCAGCCCATGTTTGAATAGTTACCTAAAAAATTAAATTAGGCATAACCTTACCATTTTTATTATAGTCCATTTTAATTGCTTCTACAACATGTTCCACCGATACCGTATTATCTTCCTTGCAAGCTGCAAGAAAGGCAGCATTTCTGACAATTGTTTTAATTTCACTAGGACTAAATTCAAATTGTTCAGCTAATAATTCTATTGGCAAAAATTCATCTCGTGGACATTCTTTAGGAAATGCATTTTCCCATAAACGTATCCTTGTAGCTATATCTGGATATGGAATATTCAACATATATTCAAATCTTCTAAAAAATGCCTTATCAAAATTCATTGCCATGTTCGTTGTAAGTACGCAAATCCCATCAAACTCTTCTAATTTCTGCAACAAATGGGCTGTTTCTAAGTTAGCATATTTATCGTTTGCACCACCCATTTCTTTAGAACGTTGCGAAAACAAAGAATCTGCCTCATCAAAAAACAAAATTGTGTTAGTTTTTTCTGCTTCCTCAAAAACTTCCGTTAAATTTTTCTCTGTTTCTCCTATATATTTACTCATTACAGAAGATAAATCGACCTTCAAAAGATCTAATTCTAAAGCACTTGCTAATACATGGGCACACATGCTCTTTCCCGTTCCAGATCTACCATATAATAATATGCCAATACCTCTACCATAAGCATATTTTTTTTCAAATCCCCACTGTCTATTCACAAAACTTTCTTTTTTGATACGCTTTATAATATGCTCTATTGTTTGTTTCATTTCAGTTGGTAGAATCAAATCCTCCATTTGAAAAAATGGTTGAATTTGTTTGCAGTGCTTTAAGTGAATTCCTACCTGTGTTTCTCTGATAGCATTACCAATATCGATTTCCGTTACTGCTTCTTCTGCTTTTTTTGCGTGAATTGCCTGCAACTTTTCCTGAATTTGTCCTGGTGTCAATTTATATTTTGCTGATATTTCCAACAAATCTACAGAATCGTCAAATTGAATATGATACATATTGGCATAATACTTCCACAGTATCTCTGAACTCTCTCTGCTTAACCGTCTTATAGGATAATGAAACAACAAAAATTCTCCCGTCTCATTTGAATGCAGTATTTCATTAGATATGATAAATACAAATAAATTTCCAAATCTAGCAAAAGTCTCTAATACTGTTTTATGAAATTTCCTTTCTACTTCCATTTGATTATAACAAACAACTGGAATATAACCATTTATCATACTAGCAACTGCTAAATTTTGTAATATACGAGAAACATCTTGTTCTATTGTAGACCCTAATTGATCCATCTCAATCAATAAAATATTTCTTCCTACCCTAGCCGCAGTCTCTTTGACAACATATTTTTTACCAATTCCTTGTGGTCCCGTTAACAATGATAGAATAGATGTTCCTTCCATAAGTGAAGACCGATAAAGTGAAAGGTTTTCCTCAATTACCTCTTCTCGTGTAATGGCTTCTTTGTTCATCTCTTCCACACACTCTACCACAGTGGCAATCTGTGTAAATTTAGAACCTCCCCCCTCTTTCCCTAACATGCGCCACAAAACAGACTCTCTTAACTCAAGTTTCGTAGCTAATCCTTCGTACTCAGTATCAAAAACAAATCCCCACTTAAAAGGTTCCTGTGAAAATTTCAACACTTCCGTCACAGGTAATTGTTCCACCAAATTTCCTATTCCATATACTAAAGATAAGGTGGGAATCTGTTCATTAGCACTATCTTGTATGAACGCAGACATTCTTTCATATTTACGATCAACATTCACTACCAATGCTAATAAAAAACAAATTCGCTCATATTCTTTTGTATAAATACTAAAAAATAATATATATAAAATATTAGAAATCTCCTCTATCTCTTCTGGAATTCTGCTCTCTATATATTCCCACCCATTGGTTAAATATCCCCTGTATTCTTCACTTAATATTATCTTAGGTTGACTCTTATGATAAGTTTTCAAAGCATTTTCCATCTGTGTCGGCAACATCACCGTTCCCTTTAATTGAAACGGAACATCTTTCTCCCCATTCAAACTCTCCTTCTGAAACATATACACAATATATAAATACAAATCAACCATACGCTGACAATCTTCCAACTGCTCCTCATATGATTCATACTTACTATCCACTTTACTAATATCAAATAATTCCTCGAAAATATTCACATCTATACCCTTTACTTTCACCTTCTCATAGATTCGCAACTTTGGCTCACTTTTCCTCTATTATACATGAAAAACCATTCAAATACAAAAGATATCCTTAATTTTTCAAATTATTATGTAACACCAAATTGCATTTTTATGTACTTAAATTGCTAAAACAGTAATTTAGCACTACCCTTTCAGGTTTTTATATATTCCTTTTACAAAACCCGCATCAACAATTCAATTTTTATACTTACATGAACATGAATTGTAATATTTGTCCTTTGAAACTTATATAAATAAAAAATACAGTAAATACTATCCATCTATATGGGTGTCTACAAGCGGAAGCGTCCCTATATATGGATATATTTACTGCATTTTTTATTTTCATAACCTACTCAGACAAATATTACTATCCTTGCCTTTGTATTTTATATTTCTGGTTTTAACACATCAAATAAATCTTTTACTGTAGGATAAATTTGACGGAATTTTTGATATCTCTTTTCGTATAAAGCTGCAATTTCTGGTTGTGGTTTTACTGTATCTACCACCTTCACTAATTTTTCTGCCGCTTCTTCTACGTTTGCAAATTCACCACATGCTACAGCCGCTAAAATGGCACCGCCGTAACCTGGTCCTTCTTCGCTTTCAAGAATATCTACTTCAATATTCATGATGTTGGCAACCATTTGTCTCCATAATGGACTCTTCGCACCACCACCACAGATTTTAGTGCGTTTGATATCAACGCCTAAATCTTTTGCAACTTCTATAGAATCACGTAAACCAAATGTTACACCTTCAAACACTGCAAGCGTCATGTCTGCTCTTGTAGTATCCATAGACATACCAATAAATGTACCTCTTGCATCTGCATTATTGTGAGGGCATCTTTCTCCCATTAAGTATGGAAGGAAGTATACATTGTTTTCTCCAAATTTAGTGATTTCTTTTTGTTCTGCTGCATAATCTTTTGTTCCAATGATTTCATCCATCCACCATTTGTTACAAGATGCTGCACTTAACATACATCCCATAAGGTGGAAATTGCCATCTGCATGAGCAAAAGCATGAAGAGAGTTGAATTTATCTACACCAAATTCTTCACTTGCAATAAATACTGTACCTGATGTACCCAGAGAAATATTACAGCTTCCTGGTCCTACTGTTCCAGTACCTACAGCTGCCGCTGCATTATCACCAGCTCCTGCCGCAATCACTACTGATTCTGAAAGACCTAATTCTGCTGCCACATCTGCTTTTAAAGTACCAACTTTATCGTAGCTTTCAAAGATTTGAGCTAATTGACTTTCTTTCACTCCACAGATTTCCATCATCTCTTTTGACCAACATTTATTCTTTACATCAAATA
>JAWXVD010000061.1:0-19508 GCA_044425705.1 Eubacteriales bacterium
TTGTCTTAACTCTGCTGATATATCTAATAGAGATGTATCCAATAAATTTAATCCATAGGGGCTTAATATCATTCCTGTAATAATCATTCCCAACAAGCTTGGTAATTTCATTTTTGAAAAGATACTACCAATCAACAATCCTAATAAAAATAAATAAGCTATACTAGTTAACATAATTTCACCTTTTCTCTTATACTACAGTTTTAGACATTAAAAGCAATATACAACTTTCTTTTATTCCTTTTCAAAAAACCACCCGTAATTTCTGTTAGAACTTGAAATTACAGGAATTCTTACACTAATATTAATAAATAGATAAATACCATCATAATACCTAATGACACCATCATTAATCCAAACGATAAACTTCTTGCAATAATTGTATTGTTTTCCTGCAATTCATCCCATAAAACCGAAATTTTATGCTCTACAGGTTTTCTGTATGGACGATCCATCCATATTGTTTTGTTTAATATATTAATGCTCCCTTGTAACAAACATCCTGCAAAATGTGTAGCTGCATTTCCTTCTGGTAGCTCTTGGGGAATTTTACTATCTTTATAAATTGTTTTTCTCATAGTAACAATGATTCTATCACCGAGACGATCCATAATTCTACATAGGGTAGAAAGTCCAACATTAAGGCCAACTAAAATCACTGGCCTATAAAGCATATTTTCTAAGTCCATTTTTTTCGGCCATAAATCTACATAACTACAGTTACCGCTTTCTGTATTTACTCCTAAAGGACTTTCCTCAATCTGATTTTCTCTAACCAACATAAATTTTCGTACCACGAAAACATAAATAATCGCACCAATTGCACTAGAAATAATCGCACCTTTTAAATTTGTCATTGCAAAATAAGCAATATGGTGTGGTGACTCTACTGCATTCATAAAGCTTTCAGCCATGATTGCTAAAGGTTCTGCCACCTGATGTGAAAAAAGACCGATGATGGGAATACACACAGCACTGCCAAGAAGTGTAAAACTTGTAAGTCTGCTCATATATTTTGTGGATAACTGATCAAATTTTTCTTGTATCTGTGGATTATTGTTTCGTTCAACAAAAATTGCAATATATAATTTTGTCATATAAGCAATGGTAATTCCACCACTTAATAAAAAGATCCATTCGATTACTTCCATTGGTAATAACCCTAATATTTGTGATTCCACATGACCTTCTTCTAATAAATGGATATATTCTACTATACTTTCATGAAGTAAGGTTTTACTAATATATCCATTGAAACCAGGAATGCCTCCAATGCCTAATGCACCTAGTAAAAAACTAATTTTTAATAACACTTTATTACGTCCAAAGCCTCGAATTTCGTTTAAGTCTAGCTTATGGGTATTCATAAAAACAATACCTGCTGCAATAAAAAGCACTAATTTTATAATGGAATGATTGATCATATGGAGAAATGTCCCCCAAATGGCAATTCCTCTTTCTTCTAATAATAACCCTTGCATACCAATCCCAATAGCAATAAAACCAATTTGTGACATAGAAGAACAAGCTAAGGTTCTCTTTAAATTATTTGAAAACAAGGCTAATATCGCACCGCAAAACATAGTGACTACCCCTAATGAAAGCATCAAGGTTGCCCAGTAAACATCTTCATAAAAAATTCTAGTACTGATTACAATTACTCCAAACACTCCCGTTTTCGTTAACATACCCGATAATAACGCTGAAACTGGTGCTGGTGCCACAGGATGTGCTTTCGGTAACCATACATGAAGAGGAAACAAGCCTGCTTTCGCTCCAAACCCAAACAGAATACAGCCACCTGCTACGTAAAGTCGTGTAGTTCCTAAAAATGGTTTGCAGGCTTCTAATAATTCACTCATTTCTAATGTGCCTATCATATCATACAATAAAAACAGACCCATGAGCATCACAAGACCGCCTATTAAAGCAATGGCTAAATAAGTTTCTCCTGCTCTTAAAGATTCTTTTCTTTCATCTTGTACTACCCATATATAAGAGGTAATAGACATGATTTCAAAGAAAATAAATGTAGTATACAAATCAGCAGACAACAATACACCTATGGTTGCGAAATAAGTTAGTACTGTAAATACATAATATCTTCCTTTATTTTGATAATGTGCCATGTATTCTTTTGAAAAAAGCAATGCCATGACCCACATAAACGTTGCTATTATTCCATAAATTACTGAGAATCCACTTAATTCAAAATGTAATCCCAGATTACAAAATCCACCCCACATGAATTCTATATGGTTACTCAAAATTTACCTCCCTCTTCTTTTGTTTAAAATAACATATAAATTAGAGTAACAGATAATCCCAAACAAAACAAGACCAAACCAAAAGACATGCTTCTCATAATAATCGTATGATTTTCTCGTAATTCCATACTTTTCACTGCAAATAAATGAATAAAGTCTGTTTTTCTTTTATTTTTATTAGGGTTTACTTTTTCATGAATATCACATATTGCATTTACCAAGCTTCCTAATGTATAGGTAACAACTGTTCCTTCTTCCAACTCTGCTGGCAATTTCTCATCCTTCATAATTGTTTTTCTGAGACCAACCACAATGCTATCCACAATGCTATCTAAAATTCTGCAAATTATCCCCATTACCATTGGTAATATGGTGAAAAGTGTAGGATGATATACTAGTTTTTCCACATTCAGCCACTTAGGCCATGCTGAAATATACTTCTGTTCCTCCCCTTTTCCTTGTACCATATACATTCTAACTACGAGAGCATAAGCGATGCAACCAATCATAAGTGAAATACCTGCACCTTTTAAATTTTCCCAAGCAAAATACTCTATTTCATGAGCCAATCCTTCTGGATACATAATTCCTTGACTAATATCAGCTACTTGATCTGCAATCAAATGTGGAAAACATCCAACAGCTACTAAAAATCCAGCACAGCTCGCTAAAATTACCTTCATAATATTGCTTACATAATGGGTGTCTGCATCAAAGTTCTCTTGTACCTGTTCATCTACATTGGTTTCAACAAAAATTGCAATATACAACTTAGTCATGTATGCAAGGGTAAATCCACCGCTTATCAAAAACAGCCATTCGATGGTTTCTAAATAGCCCGTGTTGTAAATACTTAGGTGAATCGCCTCCACAATACTTTCATGTAATAATGTTTTGCTGATATATCCATTAAAGAATGGCACTCCTGCAATTCCTAAGGCTGCTACTAAAAATGAATATTTTAAAAATGGTTTTTTCTTTCCGTATCCACGAATCTCATTTAAATCTAGCTTTCCTACATTCATAAAAATAATTCCAGCAATGGTAAATAAAATTAATTTTATAAAGGAATGATTCATCATATGTAACACACTGCCTCTAATTGCAATGGTATTTTCATCTCCCAATAGTCCTGACATACCAATACCCACCAAGATAAATCCGATTTGAGACATAGATGAATAAGCTAACGTATATTTTACATTAATAGTAGTCAAAGCTAACACAGCACCTAATACCATTGTTAACACACCGATAATTAAAATAATTCTTCCCCATGTAACATCATGGTAAAAAATATTTGCTGTAATTATGATAATCCCTAGAATACCTGTTTTACTAAGCACACTTGATAATAGTGCTGATGTAGGTGCTGGTGATTCTGTATAGCTATCACCCATCCAAATATGCAATCCAAAAATTCCTGCTTTTGCACCAAATCCAAACAGCATACATAAACTTGCAATATATAGCCATGTTTTATCTTTCATGGCGTAGCATTTATCTAGTAATTGATCTATTTCCAACGTACCTGTCTGTTTATATAAGATAAACAAGCCCATCAACATAACGAGACCGCCTAAAACTGCTACTGTCAAATATGTATTAGACGCTTTTATAGCTGCTTTTGTTTCTTCCTGCACTACCCATACATAAGAAGTAATGGACATAATTTCAAAGAAGATAAAAGTCGTATATAAATTCGAAGATAAGAACACACCTATTGTAGCAACTAATGTAAGAATCAGAAATACATAATATCTTGTTTTGTGTTTGCTATTTTTCATGTATTCTTTTGAAAAAACAATTGCCACAATCCACATAAAAATTGCCAATATTGTCTGTATCGTATTAAATCCATTCCATTCGAAATGGAGTCCCATGCCACATATATCTGGTATAAAAATTTCATTACCTATCATAGTAATCATCATCCCTTTCTCTTAATAAACCCCATTTGCAACATTTGTCAAAAAGTTTACAATCGGTTCTGAATATACTCCAAATATAATAATTAAAATCGTAAATACACAAAGTGGAAGTATCATCATCCAATTAGGATCATGTATATCTTTTACCGTTTCGTAATCAAAATCCTTTTGTGGAAAAAATGCTCTCATAACAATAGTCAACATATAAATTGCTGTTAACAAAGCCGAAACAAGAAGTGCACCAATACCAACGTATGCCATTACATTTTCACTTGCAACTGCCGCTGTAGCCAAATTCCACTTACTGATAAATCCAGCTAATCCTGGAACGCCCATTAACGCAAAGGCAGAAACTGTAAAAATACTGAATACAATAGGCATCTGTCTTCCTAACCCATCTAGTTCATGTACATAATGTTTATGCCCTTTATACATGATGGCTCCTGCACAAAAGAAAGAACAAATTTTCATCACTGCGTGAAACAACATATGGGTTAATGCCCCTAACAAGCCAAGTGGTGTCATAATCACTACACCAAATAAAATATACGACAGATTACTAATGGTTGAATACGCCAATCTTCTTTTTAAATGAGTTTCTTTTACTGCACGACTACAGCCATATACGATAGTGAATATGACTACAATCATTACTACATTTTGCGCCCATGTTCCTCTTAAAAATTCTGTGCCAAAGCTATAATATGTCAAACGAATAATGGCGAATGCACCTGCTTTTACAACCGCTACTGCATGTAATAACGCTGTAACAGGAGTTGGTGCCACTCCTGCTTGTGGTAACCATGAATTAAATGGACAAATGGCTGCCTTTACACCAAAGCCAAAGAAGGCCATCACATAAATTAATAATAAAATATCTGTTTTTGATGCCACCAATTCTTCTAAAATCACACCGCCCATAATAAACTCTGTGGTGTCTCCATACGCAATGATAAAAATTAATCCGATAAATGCAAATGCTGCTCCACCTAATGAATAATACAAATATTTTCTACTAGCTAAAATAGCCTCTCTAGACAATGTATGAACTACCAGTGGAACCGTTACTAATGTTAATAACTCATAAAAGAAGTACATGGTAACTAAGTTAGATGATAGAGCGATACCTACAGTTACGCCAAATGTCATTACATAAAAAATAAAGAAATAATTTTCATGACCCTCATGTTTCATATATTCAAATGAATATAAAGTAGCTAGTGGCCAAAGTGCTGCTACAAGTCCACCAAATACCATAGACATACCATCCACTTTAAAGGAAATCGTTAAATCACCAGTGAAATGAATTAACTCAAACGCCTGGGCTGGTGGGTTACATAAAACTAAAAATACTAAAATTGAGTTAAGTATTACAATGGTTTCAATATAAATACATTTTTGTACCCTGTTTCGAAAAGGAAGAACTGGCACCAATGCACCACCAATCATAGGAATAAGTATTACTAATAATAAAAATATCTGATTCATTTGGTCCTCCTTCTACATTAATCCAGCACAGAGCTGATAAATAAATTCTATCAATTTTGTTGGAAACATTCCTAATACAACAGCTAAAAGCGTTAATATAATCATAGGAATCAGCATGGTTTTATTTGGCTCTTTCCTTTCTAGAGTAGCTTCATCATAATCTACTCCCGGAAAGAATCCATTGATTGCAATGGGGAATAAATATCCAGCTGTCAGCAAAGCACTGACTAACAATACAATTGGACCAACCCAAGAAATGACACCAACACTTGCCTGTAACGAACCAATGGCCAAATACCATTTACTAATAAAACCACTGGTTGGAGGAATTCCTACCAACGCAAGAGATACAAAGGTAAAACAACCTATGGTAATCGGCATCTGTTTTCCAATACCTCTCAATTCACTTACTTTTATATTCCCTGTTTTAAAAATAATTGCTCCCGCACATAAGAACAAAGTACATTTTATGAATGCATGAAAAATCACATGAAGGATAGCTCCTGTCATCCCAATAGGATTACAGAGTGCCAAACCAAATAAAATATACGACACTTGACTCACTGTAGAATAGGCCAAACGTTTCTTTAATACCTTTTCACGAAATGCTAGCATAGAGCCCATAAATACTGTCATCAATGTTAGAATCAACCAAGTTGTTTGTACCCATGTACCACTAATAAATGCAGCTCCAAATAAATAATAGACCACTCGAATAATTCCTAATACACCTGATTTTACAATAATTCCAGATAACGCTGCTGATGCTGGTGCTGGTGCTACTGGATGGGCTGTAGGTAACCATGCATGCAATGGACACATTCCTGCTTTTACCGAAAAACCTAGGATCATCAATGCTACTACCACTAACAATATGCCCTCATTTCCTACTATTAAATCTGGATTTAAAACACCTCCTGCTGTAAATGAGATTGTCGTTCCATATGTAAAGATAAAATAAATTCCAAAAAGTACCATATATGCCCCGCAAAATGAGTAAAACATATATTTTAATCCCGCCATAATGGATTCTCTTGTCTGTGTATGAAATACAAGAGGTGCAGAAAGAATGGTCATCAATTCATAGAAAATATAAAATGTCACAATATTTCCCGAAAAATCTAATGCCACCAATATTCCATAAACAATCAAATAAAATCCAAAATATCTTTTATTATTGGCCTCATGTTTCATGTAGGTAAAAGAAAAGATACCTGCACATACCCAAATAATACTAACAACTGTAACAAAAATTCTACCAATATTATCAATTTGAAAGTAGACTGGTATATTTTTTGTTAAATGAAATAGATACAAACTTTCAGCACCGCTAGCCAATACTATGGCTACACTACAGGCTGTTGCAAGTAAACCACTTGCCGTCATAATCACTAGTGTACTTCTTTTTTCTGGCTCCTTCATTATTAGAATAATAATTCCCAATATAATAGGTAGAAGCATTGGTATTAAAACTATAAATGTTCCGCTCATACTTCCTCTCATTCCTCACAATCCTAGAAAAATCGATTTTCTATTAAATTTTCTACCCCTTTATGCAAACATCTCAATTCCCAATTTGATCCAATTAGTAATCGGTTGTGACATCATACCTAACACAATATTTAAAACAATAAATAACCCTATTGTCACTGTGTATTCTACTTCCTTACCTACACCAATTTTAATTTGATTTGGTTTATTTTCTGGTATATAAATTCGAATAACAGTTTTCATAAAGTAAATAGCATTTAAAATAGTACTGATACCTAATACAATCAGTGTTGCTAACATTCTTTCAGAACTAATATAAATTGCTGCCTCTGCAAATAATAATTTGCTAACGAATCCTGAGAATACAGGAATACCTACCATAGAGAAGGCTCCTACCGTAAACCCAATACCTGCAACCTTGTTTCTATAACCAGCACCTGTTAAATCCTGGAATTTTCTGCTTTTATTAGAAACATCTGTTAATCCGATGGCACCAATAAACAATAAAGATTTTGTGGCTCCATGTGCTAAAATATGGAAAATACTGGCTATCATTCCCGCTTCTGTTCCCATACCGATACCCATATAAATGTAACCTACTTGTGCCACAGAGGAATAAGCTATCATTCTTCTAATATCATTTTCTTTGATAGCACTTAAGGATCCTGCTATCATTCCTGCTAATCCAAAGATAAATAAAATATTGATAATTTTACTATCTTGTATAATATCAAATCCAATTACTCGATAAAAAATCTTAATTACTAAAAAGATATATCCTTTTGATACAAGACTGGATAACATTGCCGCTGATGATACGGTAGAATATCCATAAGCATCAGGTAGCCAAGAATGAAATGGAAACAACGCACTTTTAATAGCAAGACCTACAGAAATTAACGCAATTGTTACAAGCAATGGTACATTATAAGTTCCCTGTGCTGCAATCACTGCCACTTCTTCTTGAATATTAGACATTAATAGATGTCCTGTCATATCATACAACATACAAATACCCATTAAGAGCAAACCTGATCCAAGTAAACTCATAATCATATAGCGTACAGCCGCTTCAATGGTACGTCCATTTTGGCGAATCATTATCAAACCACAGGCTGCAATGGTATTGATTTCAACAAACACATAGGCTGTAAAAATATCATTGGTATAAATTAAGGCAAGTAATGAACTAAGTAATAAATTTGTTAAAATATAGTATAAATTTAATTTACTTGGTTCTACTTCATCTATTAATTTTTTACGACCACCCATCATAGACAGTAACATAATGATACAGAAAAAAATTGCCATACCCGCCTCTAATAGGCCAGCCCTAATTTCATTTCCCCAAGGTGCTGGATAATGCCCCATCATATATGTATAGCTTGTCCCTGTCTCTAGTATATAACCAAATAAAACTACTGACATTCCACCTATTAAAACAATGATAGTGGTATTCAACCATTTCGCTGCTTTTGACGGTAAAACAGAACTTACTGTTCCTGAAAACATAGATAATATAATGGAAAAGAAAGGAAAATTTTGTATGAAATCCATTTTATAACCCCTCCTTTTTTAATTGTGTAGATATTTCATCTAAATCTAAAGTATGATACCTGCGATACAAACGAATAGTCAAGGAAAGCATCAATGCTGTAACTGATACCGATACTACGATACCTGTTAGCACCAGACCACTAGGCACTGGATTCACATAGGCTTCCATACTTTGCACACCATCAACAATAATTGGTGCAACACGTCCTTCAATGTACCCTTTTTCTGCTAAAAATAAGTAAACAGCTGTATCCATAATATTTAATCCAATGATTTTTTTTATTAAGTTTTTTTGTAACAACAAATTTGAGAATCCAATACCAAACAAAATTACTGCTACTGCTTCTCCATAGTTGGTAAATAAATTTGGTCCTAACATATTAAAATCCTCCTTTTCTAAACATTGCATAGAAGGCATACATAGTACATGTAACAACTAAACCTACACAGATATTTAATGGCAAAATCAAACCTGCACTTAAAATATCTCCTGCTGTTCCAATAGGAATATGGCTTTCAATATGGTTTGCCCCTGTAAAGAAAGAATAACTTTTTGCCATAGCATAAAAGCTAAGAGAACCGAAACACACCCATTTATATGTTTTTTCTGTAAAGAATTTTTCTGTTTTTTCAAATCCGAACGCATTTAAATAAAGAATTAAACCAGCTCCCATAATGGCTCCTCCTGAAAAACCACCACCAGGTGAAATATGACCATTTAAAACAACATAAATTCCAAATATCATAATTGCTGGTACTAAGAAGAATGCAATCTTTTGTAATATCACATCATTTTTAGGCTCATAAATTCTATCATTAGCCTCAGCCTCTTCTATTGATAGACCAACTCCTTCCTTTTTCTTTTTATCTACTCTCAATAAAATTAAAACAGTAATCGCTGCAATAAATAACACATTAGATTCTCCAAAAGTATCAAAAGCTCTATAATCTAAAATCATACCTGTTACAATATTGACCGCTCCTGTTTCTTGTAAGCCTTGTTCAATATAACGTTCTGAAACTTCATTATTATCTGGATTACTTGCATTTCCTGTTTCTGGCAAATAAGACACTGTAATCAATAATACAGAAATCAAAACAACACAAAATACAGTTGATAAAATTTGGTACAATTTGTTAAACGCATTCAACTCCTTATTGTGACTTACATCATACACTTTTTCAAAAAGCATCTGCTTTTCTCGCATACGCTCTTTAATTGTTTGTTCTTTTTCCATTTGGATTTGTTGTGGTTGCATTTCAACTTGGTCAAGATAAGGGTCTTTTTCTCCATCAAGCCATTTAAAAAAGTGAAATGCAGTTGTTTTTTTATATTCTACTTCTGGTCGTAACTTACTCACTTTCTTCATCCCCTCTCATCGCATGAATTTTCTTTAACGTAACAAAAAACAACACACTTGTAATTCCTGCTCCAACCGCTGCTTCTGTAATGGCTAAATCTGGTGCTTCTAGAAGAATCCAAATCAACGACATTACCAAGCTATATGACATAAAAATTAAAATAGAATTTAATAAATTCTTAGAAAAACTTACTGAAATAGCACATATTATCAAAAACGTCATTAATATATAATTAAATATTTGCATTTTAACAACCATCCCTTTCTCTCAGTCTGGCAAATTGTAGCCCTTTCATTTATGAAAGGGGTTTCTCGTAAGAGACAAATTGCCGTGTGAAAAATCTTATTTTTCACACTACCCTCTTCTTTTTCTCTTTTCATTTAGAAGTTCTTCATCAATTTCACAATGATCTCCAATTTTATCATTTGTCATTACCTCGAATCTGGCTATTAGATGTGATGAAACAGGCGATGCTAACCATAAAAAAACAATAACCAAAAACAACTTTAATGTAGTGTAATTTATTCCTGAAAAAATCATAAGACCTACTAACGAAATTCCAATTCCTAATGTATCTCCAATAGCCGCCGCATGCATTCTGTTAATCACAAAGCTAAAGCGATAGGCTCCAAATATTTCTAATGCAAAGGTACAAAGTCCTATTGCTAATACAATGGTTCCTACAATAAATCTAATCCACTCAAACACTTCCATCTTTTCCTCCATTCCGAAACGTTTAGATTTAAAATTAAAATAATCAAAGCCCTTATTTAGGGTCTATTTTTTCTTTCTGTTGCATTTTTCTTTCTTTATGAATACCCATAAATACTTTGGTCAGCACAACTACTGATAAAAAGCTGATTGTGGCATAAATAATACAAATATCAACTAAATATCCTTCACCCATATGTAATGCTAATACAGCTATCATAACCATAATCATCGTACCCATCATATTAACCGCAACAATACGATCAGCAATTTTAGGTCCTTTGATTGCTCTTAACAAACAAAGCAATAGCATAAGTGCTAAAAAAATAAGTGTAAAAACAAAAACATAATAATACGCCTGACTTAATGTTTCCATTCCCGATATTACCATTATAATAGCCCTCCTGAATCTTCTATCTTCTCTAACAATTGAACAAAAATACTATCTTCCAATCCTTCACTAAAATCTTTATCTAGACAATGCACCATTAATTCGTCATCTTCTAACGATACTGTAATGGTTCCTGGTGTTAATGTAATAGAATTTGCAAGCATAACTTTCGCAAATCTTGTTTTTAAATTTGTTTTAAAGTAAACAACTGTTGGTTCAATAATATACTTTGAAGATAAAATCATGCGAATTGTAGCGATATTCGCCTTAACAATCTCCCAACTTAAAATTGCAATATACTGTATAATCAACCCCATCTTTCTTGCGATAAATAAATCTTTTTTTATACTATAATCCATAAATTTACAAATAAATCCATACATAACTGCCGCAATAACCAACCCAAATATTATAATTTCAAGAGTTATTCTTGCATTAAATATAATCCATAATCCAAAAAACAATATGTACATGCTACTACTTTCCTTTCCGTTAACTTCATCAGTTTTCCGCCTATAAATAACTTACTGAAATCTTAGTTTTATTACACTAACTGATTATGTCCGTTAAAAAATGCTGGCTATATAGCCAACACCTTTTCGATTTTATCTATTATTTCATTTTTAGAAACCATTCCGACAATGGTTTCCACTTCTACTCCTTTATTAAATATGATAATTGTAGGAATAGACATTACATTGTATTTTTGTGCTAATTCTAAATTTTCATCAATGTTTAATTTGCCAATTTTCGCTTTGCCTTCATAATCTTCTGCTAATTTTTCAATAATAGGAGCCATCATTCTACATGGTCCACACCAATCTGCGAAAAAATCTACCACTACTGGAATTTCTGAGTTCAATACTTCTTTTTCAAAATTTGCTGATTTAAATTTCATTTCCATTACTTCTACCAATCCTTTCTCTTACCACGATAAATTAAAACCTTACTTTAAATTTATCTTATATTTTTTTATAGTATTAACGACTAATAACATATTTATGAATGGGGTTTCCTTTTGCAGAAAATTTCTCTTCATATTCTGTCATAATGTTTCCTTCATTCATGGCTCCATCATGATGTAAATCATATGTGATCTGCTCTATTTTCCATCCAGCTGGTTCCACTTCTTCTACCGCAAAATCAAACAAAAGTTTATTGTCAGTTTTAAATTCGATAACACCTTCTTTTTTTAATATGCCATTGAATTTCTCTAAAAACTGTCTTGAAGGTAACCTTCTTTTAGCATGCCTATCTTTGGGCCAAGGATCTGAAAAATTCAAATAAATTTTATCTATCTCTTCTTCCCCAAAAACCTCTCCTATTTCCTTTGCATCTAATAGTATAAACCTTAAATTAGATATTTCCGCCTCTTCCATTTTTTGAATGGCACGTAATAATACACTAGAATACTTTTCTATGCCAATATAGTTTACATTCGGGTGTGCCTTTGCCATACCCATCATAAATTTACCTTTTCCCATTCCTACCTCAATATGAATCGGATTATCATTTCCAAATAATTCTTTCCACTTATCCTTTTGCTGCTTCGGCTCATTGATTGCAAATTCGCTTGCAATAATAACATCATCAGCTCCTGTAATATTTCTTAAACGCATTTTCGCCTCATTTCTACATAATCTCTCCTAAAGAGTACTTTCCATTATAAAATTTTATATTTAATAACCAACATTCTTTATATATTACTATTGTAATTAACGATCAAAAGTGTCGTTTAATAAGTTTTAGTTTTTAACTAATATATTTAGTCATTTCATATTATAATGAATTATGTAATATTGTACACTATTCTTATGCAAAATGGAATACTTATGATTCTATAAACCTTTGTAAATATAAATATCAACAAATTTTTTTGTAAAATTATTATAAATTTTCATGAATTTTTATGTTGTAATTATGATATTCACGAGTTATTATTAGTAACGAAATTAAATAAAAATATAAATAATCATTATTACGAGAAAGTAATAAAAATGAAAGGAAGATTATTATGGAGAGTTACGGATTTATTTTTGACCTAGCTATGATTTTATTAACAACAAAACTTATGGGTTTGCTTTCTAAAAATTTTCATTTACCTCAAGTTGTAGGTGCACTTTTGGCTGGTTTAATATTTGGACCTGCTTGTCTTGGAATTATCAGTGACACAACATTCATTGATGCAACTGCAGAAATAGGTGTTATTGTACTTATGTTCTGTGCTGGTATGGAAACAGATATTGACGAATTAAAAAAAGCAGGTAAAGCATCATTTATTATTGCTATCCTAGGTGTTGTAGTCCCTTTAGGTTGTGGGTATCTAGTAGGTGCATATTTTAACCAACCTGGTAGAATTATTTCTGATGCCACAGGTCCTATTTTCTTACAAAATATATTTATCGGTATTATCTTAACTGCTACATCTGTTAGTATTACTGTGGAAACATTAAAAGAACTAGGTAAATTAAAAACTCGATCTGGTAATGCAATTTTAGGTGCTGCTATTATTGATGATATTTTAGGCATTATCGGCTTAACTATTGTTACAAGTTTCACCGATTCCTCTGTTAAAATTTCAACTGTTTTATTGAAAACAGCTGGTTTCTTTGTCTTTGCTGCTATTGTTGGTATTATTTTCTATAAAATTTATAGATATTGGAGCGAATCAACAAAACGTCAATTACATAGACATGCAGTAGTTGCCTTCGTATTTTGTTTACTAATGTCTTTTGTTGCTGAAGAATTTTTTGGTGTAGCTGATATTACTGGTGCGTTTATTGCTGGTTTGGTATTATCTAGTACTATCCGTTCTCATTATGTAGCATCTAAATTTGATGTTCTATCATATTTATATTTGTCACCTATATTTTTCGCTAGTATAGGATTAAAAGTAGTATTACCTGATATGAACGGAACAATTATTGCATTTGCTCTTGTTCTTGTCATTGCTGCCATTGGCTCAAAAGTAATTGGTTGTGGTATTGGTGCAAAAGCTTGTGGCTATAAAAATCATCAATGTGTAAAAATTGGTGTTGGTATGGTCTCCAGAGGTGAGGTAGCCTTAATTGTCGCTAGTAAGGGTGTTGCTGCTGGTTTGCTTGGTAGTAATTTTGTAGGTCCCATTGTTGTTGTTGTCGTAATTACTACAATTATTACTCCTATTTTATTAAAAATGACTTTCAAAGACAATTTACATGTTCCATTACCTGAAACAGATGCTGGTATCGGTGCAAAATATGACACAGTTGCTGATCTTAGAGCTGGTAACCACCAACCATAATATATAATCTCAGGTTTAACACTTTTAAAGCTAAAAAGCTCCTTATCCAAGTAAATATCAGGATATAGGGGCTTTTATAAATTGCGTACGTTTTTTAATTTTTTAATAGATTGGGTTATTACAAAGTTACGCTCTTGTATATTGTTACATTTTTTTGGTATATTTTAACTATAATTTTTTTATGTTTATCTATAAATTTACAAAAGAATAGTATATAATAGTTAATGATTGCATTTTGGGAATTATTTTAACACTATTTATAATAAGATATATACAACAATATTATTTTTATAATATTTTCTATAAAATCCAACTATTAAGAAAGGTTTGCTATTTTATGAAATCATTTAAATATAAACAATTACAAAAAGGTCTTGTTGCCTGTTTTTTATCTTTTTCACTACTATGTTCCTCTTCAATTCAATCTATGGCCACTGAAGAAAGTGAAGAAGTGGATATTATTGATGAAGTAACTGAAGAAAGTGAAGGAGTGGATATTGTTGATGAAGAAATTGACTCAAGCGATATTTCTTGGCCTTCGGGACCTGAAGTCAATGCTTCTGCCGCTATTTTAATGGATATTAATACTGGTACTATTCTTTATGGAAAAAATATTCACGATCAACTTTATCCTGCTAGTATCACTAAAATCTTGACAGCATATATTGCTATGCAGGAATCAGATATGGATGAAATGGTTACCTTTTCAAGTGAGGCCGTGTATAGTATCAACTGGCGAGAAGATGCTAACATGGGAATTAAGGTTGGAGAAATTATTACAATGGAACAGGCACTTTATGGTGTTTTAGTAGGTTCTGCTAATGAAGCAGCTTATGCTGTAGGAGAACATATTAGCGGATCTATGGATGATTTTGTTACCTTAATGAATGAAACTGCCACTGAATTAGGATGTTTAAATAGCAATTTTATGAATCCAAACGGTATCCATGATGATTATCACTATACTACAGCTTATGATATGGCTATGATCGGAAAAGCCTTTTTTTCAAATGAGTTGCTTTGTAATATGTCATCAACAACAAGTTACCAAGTTCCTTATTCCGAAACACAATCTAACGAAGAATTAATTGTTTGGGCAAAAAGTAGCTTGCTTCCTGGCAAAACCTATGCCTACGACTATTTAGTAGGAACTAAAACTGGTTATACTTCGGAATCTAATCAAACACTTGTTTCTTGTGCTGAAAATAACGGAATGAAATTGGTTTGTGTTATTTTAGATGACGAATCACCAAATCAATTTACTGACACCATCAATTTGTTTGAGTGGGGTTTTAATCATTTTCAAACATTAAATATTTCTGATTTAGATACACAATATAATATAACAAGCACTAGCTTTTTTTCTTCCAACTCTGAAGATTTATTTGGTAATTCAGAGCCTATCTTAGAAATTAGTGATAGTGATTATATTATTCTTCCAAATGATGCTAGTTTTGAAAATACCCTATCTTCTATTTCATATGATACTGAAAATGAAGATGCTGTAGCTTCTATTAATTTCACTTATGCCGATACCAGCGTAGGTTCTATACCTATCACTCTGGTACAACAAGTGACTGAAGTTTTTGATTTTGATGATTATGTAGAACCCATTGAAGTAGTAGAAGAAGATCCTATCATTTATGTAAATGTAATTAATATTGTAGGAATCATTGCTATTTGCTTTGTTATATTGCTAGTTTTCTTTATTTTCTATGCCCAACTACAACATAAGAGAAGACGAAGTCGTCGTCGCTCTAAATCAAGAAGAAATCGTTACAATTCTTCTTATTTTAATAATTATAATGACACTCCTTATTTATAGAACACTCTCTTACAATATTCTATAAATAAATCACCTAGAAAAACACTTTCTATAAAATGCAAAGTACTTTTTCTGGGTGATTTTTATTTTTTCTTCTATTGAACTTTTTTGTAACTATTCAGAAGATCTTTGCATAGTTACACTTTTTTTATACTTTCTTTTTATCTTTTGTGTTTTGTATCTTTCGTTTTCTTGCTAAAATTTCTTTTACATCCTTTTCTTCCACAAACTTACTTGTCTTTATAGCATACACATTATCTCCTACTGACTTTTTAATTCTGATTTTACTTTTCATAAAACCATGAATATTACAATAGGAAATGCTGTAATAATGCTTCCCATTTGGAGTAAACCATTTTACCTTCTTCTTTAAATTCTTATGACAAATATAGCACTTTGTGCTAATGACTTCTCTATCTGCTAATAGAGCTGCTTTTTCATCAAATTCTCTAGATATATATTTAGCATAATCATGAAATACAACTTTAATTTCATCCTTTTTTGTTTGTGGTAAATGATACGTATCAAAAGATACTTTTTCCATAATATGAGGTGACTGTACTAATTTTTCCAATACTTTTCCTGTATAATAGGCATCGCTATAGGCTCTATGAAACTCTATATCTTTCTCTATTTTAAAATAATCTACTGCATATTCTAAAGTTTTTCTAGTCTTTTCATCTTCATATGCTAAACTAAACAATTTTTGGACATCATAAAATTTAATAGCGTTACAAGCAAGAGGAATCATTTGATAATACTCCATATTTCGTTGTAGCTCTAATAAATCTAGAGGACCCCATGTGCAAAAAATATAATCTTCCCCACACCATTCTAAAAACTCACTCATTACCTCAGAAAATACTCTTCCTTTTCTTAATTCATCCATTTGCAAATGTACTAATTTTCCTGTGATATGGTGCATTTCATGATATACCTGGGGTTTTACTAATTCAGAAAATTTGCTTATCATTTTTGCATCATGATTTAATTTTACAGCACCAATTTCTATAATTTCAAAAGGCAATAATTTATCTCTTCCTTCTTCACCTATATTACTTTGGTTCCATTCTAAATCTAAAACTATATAATTCATATTTTCCCCTATTCCGTAGTATTCATTTATCTTATCTTTCTATGGCTTTCTCTTTTCACTAAATTAAATGGAACCAATACTGTAATCGGTAAATGATGTCCTTGTTCTATCCTATTACTTAAAAACTTGATAGCCAATTTCGCCATCTCTTCTGTTGGAATATTAATGGTTGTTAATAATGGTGATAAATATCCTATCTTTTCAATATTATCTACACTAATCACAGAAATATCCTCAGGAGATTTCAATCCCACATCTTTTATCCCTTGCAACACACCGATAGCAACGGTATCATTCATGCAGAAAATTGCTGTCACTTCTTTATGTTTTTCCAATAATTTTACTGTGGCTTCTTGTCCATTCTCTACTGTAGCAAATATATTAATCGCATATTCGCGATTATATGGAATATGATATTTTCTAAGAGCTTCATAATAACCTCGAAAGCGTTTTTCATTAACCATTTCACCTATATATGCAATTTTTTGATGATTTAACTGTATTAAAAATTCAGTGGCTTGTTTTCCTGCACGCTCTCCACTACAAATGATTTGGTCACATGGAAAATCTAATTCATTTAAACCTATGCAGATAATATATTTAAATAATTTTTTTAAAATAGCATATGTTTGCTTTTCTAATCTCCCCAACACCACAACAATTTGTATCTTATCTTGCAACAACTTTTTTTTAAGCTCTTCATCAATTTCTTTTACTGTAAAACTATACTTTATCATAAATCCATTGGCGTATGCCTCTTTTTGTATGCAGTTTGCTAAATTTGAAAAAAATGAACTTTCATTTATATCATACCTTCTAGCTTGCAAACATGCAATATTATGCGTTTTTTGAAATTCACCCTCACCACATTTCAAAGCCTTTGCAAATGTATTCGGTGTATACCCTGTTTCATTTACTATTTTCCAGACTTTTTCTTCCACTTCTCTACTTGCAGGTTTCGGGGTACTTTTGTTAATAATTCTAGATACTGTAGATGGAGACACTCCAGCTAACTTCGATATTTCTTTTAATGTCATCCTGATAAATCCTCCTCTACCTTTTTATCATTCTTTCATAGTTATGTCCAGTGATTTCACTGGTTTACAAGGGTGAAATCACAGACTCTGAAGATAAAAATTTATTTTCGCCCTTAGTAACAGTCATCAATTATTATATTGCTTTTATTTTATAAAAATCGAATTTTAATTATTATCTCATACTTCCTTCAAATACACAAACGTTTGTGTAAATTTTTCATTCACTTTTTTATAGATATGCTAAACTTAATTTATAAAAATCATAGCTATTCAGCCATAAGCTGAAAGTTACAAAAATCATATAGAAAGGGGTGTATGAAGTGAAAAAAATTTATCTAAATTTAAAACGATTTGATGTGACTCCAGAAAAAGGTGGAGTAAATCGTATTGCAAAACTGGGCAATTGGGCTAATTTCATCGTCACAAATACTAAGGACGACTTAAAAGCATTTAATGATAAAGCAAAATTTACTATGTTTTTTCCTGAAGTACATATATTATCTGCAGTAAATGCAAATGATGGAACTATCAACATTGGATGTCAAAGTGTAAATGAAAGCGATACTGCTGTGGGAGGTAATTTTGGTGCATTTACTACTTTAAGACCTGCAAATGCTATGGCATTAGCTGGTGCAAACACCGCACTTATCGGTCATTGTGAAGAACGTAATTATTACAAAAATATTTTATCACAAGCCGGTGTTTCTGATTTAAGTATCGTAAACAAATTTTTTAATCAAAAAGTTCATGCTGCAATCAATGCAGGTCTAGATGTTTTATATTGTATCGGCGAAACTTCTGAGGAACAAAGTGATTTTGAAGCAGTTTTAAAAACACAATTAGAATTAGGATTAAAAGATGCAGATCTTTCAAAGATTACTATTGCTTATGAACCAGTTTGGTCTATCGGACCTGGAAAAACTCCAGCAGATAAACCTTATATTACAAAAATCGCACAATATGTAAAGACTCTACTTCCAGATACAGATATTGTTTACGGTGGTGGTTTAAAAGAAGACAATGCAAAAATGTTAGCTTCTATTCCTGAAATTAGCGGTGGTTTAATTGC
>JAWXVD010000062.1:0-19389 GCA_044425705.1 Eubacteriales bacterium
CAGATATTCCTTTTGAAGAAAAAGAGGAATTTGCAGTGGTTTGCAAAGCATATGAGCTAGATTTTATTTCTTTGATTGCTCCAACTTCTCATGAAAGAGTAAAAATGATTGCTGAAAGTGCAGAAGGTTTTGTGTATTGCGTGTCTTCCCTAGGGGTCACAGGTGTAAGAAGTGAAATTACAACAGATATCGGAGCCATGGTAAATTTGGTGAAAAACACAAAAGAAATTCCTTGTGCAGTGGGATTTGGAATCTCAACTCCAGAACAGGCAAAAAAAATGGTACAATATGCAGATGGTGTAATTGTTGGCTCTGCCATCGTGAAATTATGTGATAAATATGGAGAGGATTGTGTGTCTTATATTGGGGAATATGTGAAAGACATGAAAGAGGCTATTTTGTAATGGTAAGAAGAATGATGAAAAGTAATGGTATAGTTACTGTTCACACAGTACTATGCATTTACTGCATAGTACGTATGAAAATGATGAATTAGTACATGTACTGTTCAACATTGAACAGTACATGTAAAATCCCATTGCCGTAGGCAATTTAAAATGGATTTTTGTATCGTTACAGGTCACGTGTGAACTGTAACATGGTATATAATTCTTTGTCACAGAACTCATAAAAATCATTGACATAATAGTACTACATATAGTACTATTATGTCAAGAGAGGCGGTGATAAGATGCCGAGTGTGAATAAGATAATCGAAAAAATGAAAAGACAGGCAAATGGAATACGTGCAGACGAAGCAGATAAAGTGTTAAATGCTTATGGTTACCAAGGAGTGAGGCAGAAAGGGAGTCATAAACATTATTTAAACAAAACAACAGGAGATTTAATAACTATTAAACAAGATAATCCATTAAAAAAAGTTTATATAGTAGATATTCTTGCTAGAATAGGGGAGTAAACATCACTCGCTGGATATAATATAAATGTGGTTAAGATAAAATAAATAAATTAATTAAACAAATAAAAGAAAAGAGTGAACAAATGAAAGAAGAAGGAAAATATGGAAGGAGTAATAAAATGGAATTAAAAGACTATATGAAACTGCCATACACGAGATTAGTACAAGAAATTAATGATGAGAGTGAACATTATTTTTATGGAAAAATATTAGAGCTGGACGGCTGTCAAAGTACAGCAGATTCTTTAGAAGAATTATATGCAGGTTTAAACGAAGCAATGGAAGGGTATATTGAAGTAAAATTAGAGAATGAATTGGAAATACCGATACCAGAGCAAACTGAGGGATATAGTGGAAGATTTAATTTAAGATTACCAAAATCATTACACAAAAGATTATCAATAGAAGCAGAAAAAGAAGGAATAAGTCTTAATACATTAGCGCTTTATAAATTAGCGCGATAAAAGGTGTAAAAAAGTTACGATAAAGTGCAAAAATAATTGCAAATTATCGTAACTTTTTTTATGCCTTTTCATAGAGAAACATGCAGTAATAATTGCCTATGCTACAATACAGAAGATACTTAATGGATTAAGCAATAAGCGTAAGTATACTATGATGAAATTTTTGCGTAACGTTTTACGATACTTTGGAAATCACCATCTGGGAATTGATGTTGAATACCCATATACATCAATTGTGAACCATAAAATTGTTCCTTTGTTTCTAAATCTTCATAAATAGAATGTGCTTCCAGTCCTTGTAATTTTAAATAGCCAGTAGCATAAAATGGAGTATTTAATATACGAGTAAAGCATATAATTGCCTCTGATTTGTCTTTTGCAACGATTTCCCATGCACATGTGTTCTCTTCAAAAGGAGAGCGTAAACGATAAAAATCACCAGTGTGCATTAATTCGCGAACTTCTTTACAAATCTTAATTTGTTCAGTCATATCAGCAAAATCTTCATCGGATACTTGTGTAATGTCTAATTCATATCCAAAGTTTCCTGAAAGTGCGATGGCAAAACGTGTAGAAAGCGGTGTCACACGGCTAGTAATATGGTTTGGAACAGTGGTAACGTGAGCACCCATGGTAGAAAGAGGATAACACATAGAAGTACCATATTGTATATAAGAACGTTCTATGGCATCGGTATCATCGCTGCACCAAGTTTGTGGCATATAATGGAGCATACCGCTGTCATAACGGCCACCTCCACCGCTACAACTTTCAAATAAAACATGTGGGAAACTTGAAGTAATGGTTTCTAGTACATGGTATAAACCTAAAATATATTTGTGGTTATAGCCTTTATAAGGCATGTCAGCAATGTGACGATTCATATCCCATTTCACATAGGAAATATTAGCACTAGACAAAATGTCAGAAACAGATTTTATAATATAATCACAAACAGCAGGGTTTGCTAAATCTAAAACAAGTTGCGATCTTGACAAAGTAGGTTGATATCCTGGGGTAGTAATCGCCCAATCAGGATGTGCACGATATAAATCAGAATCAGGATTCACCATTTCAGGTTCAAACCAAAGACCAAATTCCATGCCTAGTTGGTTAATACGGTCAGCAAGTCCAGCAATTCCAGATGGTAATTTTGTTTTATGTACATACCAGTCGCCCAAAGAACAATTATCAATATCTCGCTTTCCGAACCAGCCATCATCCAATACCATCAACTCAATGCCAGCTTTTTGAGCTTTACTAGCAATGTTCATAATTTTTTCTTCATCGAAATCAAAGTAAGTAGCTTCCCAGTTATTGATAAGAATAGGACGCTTTTTGTGTTTGTATTCACCACGTACAAGATGTTCACGAATGGCATCATGGTAAATGCGACTCATATCCCCTAATCCATCAGCAGAATAGCAAAGCACACATTCTGGTGTTTGGAAAGAATCGTTTGGTTCTAATTCCCATTTGAATTGGAATGGATTCACGCCCATTACAAGACGAGCATTATCATACATATCTACTTCTAAAGTAGTGCTATGATTTCCGCTATATACTAAGTTAAATCCCCATACTTCGCCAGAAGTTTCAGTAGTGTCTTTATCACATACAGCCACAAAAGGATTCATTTGATGACTACTGCCACCTCTGTTAGACTGGACTTCGAATTTTCCTTTGGTTAATGGTTTTCTGGCAAGATGTCTTTCTCTTGCCCAAGAACCTTCCAAATATAATACATCAAAATTATTTCGATTAAAATCCATACAGACTGAGTGCGCCATGTCAATGGTAAAAGCAGAGTCAGAATTGTTGATAATTTTATTGCTGCGACAAATCACATCACTATCTTGAAAAATACTATAAGATAGCTCTATGGCTATATGTGAAATATCATCTACTAAAGTAATGCACAATGTTTCAACATCATTATTTTCATCATACATAGAAGGAAGACCTTTGAGAGCTGGTTTTCCCATTACTATCTCATGAGAATGATAACGAAAATCTGTAATTAAAGTACCATCTTGGCGCTCTACTTGGAAAGCAGGTGCCCTTAAATCAATATGCCCATAAGTAGGGTACTCCATGGGTTGTGGATCAAGAGTCATTACCTGTGAGTCAAAAGTATCGGCATTAGAAAGCTCCAGATGTGAACATTCATTAAAGCACCAGCCATTTCCTGTATTAGGAAGAGGTTTTGTAAGAAGTCCATCTAATTTTTTACCATAATAGGTATGATAAAGTCTATTGGCTTTATCCACAAGCATGATATAGCTTGTATTATTTGTGTGTAAAATAAAAGTGTTGTTTTGAAATTGAATCATATTAATAACCATACCTTTCTTTCAGTAGTGTGAAAAATCTTATTCTCACACTATTTTTCAGTCTAAAGTAAAATTTCTAAATATAAGGATGATTCATTTGTTGATTTCACATCCTAAAAGTATGTTAATTGTATAGGTTTTTTTTGTGTTTGACAAGTGAGGAAAAGGGAAAAATAGTTTTCTATAAGGAATAATTTGAAAGGATAAAAATTAGCTATGATGTGAGTTTCTTGAACTAGTTCATAAATAGTTACATTTTACGGCTTGTAGTGAAATGTAACCATATAGTAAGTAGATGGTTTATCTCTCAAAAATTTGTCTTGAAAACACATATATAGCGTGCTATTGATATAATCAAGCAGAAAGTTCTCTTGTAATTCTATATCATGTAAAAAATCAATTCTATTATCAATTCAGAACAATTCGTGCTTACAATTACAAAAAATACAGGAAGTACGAAAAGTTAGTAGATTTTAATACTTAGTGTCAGTGGTTTTATTTTTAATGAAGAAGTAGAATCATCAGGTCGAAGGATGAAAAAATTTTATCTGTAACATCTGTGATTTTAACCTTCCAAGCAAATGAAATCACTGGACTAAATATTAAATGGGTAGTAGAAGAAAAGAGATTCGCGTATTTCCGAAAATGACTTACAGAAAAAGGAAATATGTGATAAAAAAGAAAGAAACCATGGGATGGACCACGATCTTTATTAGATATGATGGAAACCGTACCAAAGGGAATGAGGAAGTTTGTATCGGATTATAAAATGAATCTAGTAGAAATAGTAGAAGAAAATACAGATTTATTTCAAAATGAAGATGTGAAATTATTATTTGCATATTCACAAGCATTTTTGAAAAAGGATAAAGAGGCAGTAGAACAGTTAAATAGTAGATATGAAATCAAAAAAGATGTTGTATATATGATAGCCAAAGTGACGGATGCTATATCATTATTTAATAAATTAAAGGTGAAAGAGAGGGAAGAGAATATGTGTGAATATTTGCAAGAAATTTGGAATGATGGATTATCAATTGGAGAAGCAAGAGGAGCACATGGTATGGTTAAGATTATGAAAAGTTTTTGTGTGCCACCAGAAGAGATGATTGGTAGGTTGATGGAGGAATTGAAGTTGGAGAGGGTGGAAGCTGAGAAGTATGTACAGGGATGAAAACATAGTTGCTGAGGGTGAAAATATTTTCACCCTTTACATCTTCCACATTTCTTCATAAGAAACTAATACTACATTGTCTAGCTCTTTTGCCTTTATTTTTGCATGTTCGGTAAATCCACTTTTGGAGAATACATAAAAATATTTTTGTGGATAAAAAAAGAGATTTCCACGTTGCACCAATGTTTCGATAACATCACTGTCTTGCATTTCATTTCTCCATTTGCATTCGCAAAGGAGCGCTTGATTTTCATTTACAGACATAATGTCAATTTCTTCTTGTCGTTTTTCTTGTTTATTCTTACCCCACCATCGCCCTACATTTCCAAGGACAAAAGGAAGTGTTTCAAATACCTCAGGTAAATATAAGTATTGGATACACATTTCTTCAAAAACAAGTCCCATAAAATGATTCAAATAGGGTTTTACCTGTGAAGTGTATACTTGTGTTCCCATACCCCTTACAATACTACTAGCATTGGGGCGAACAAACCGATACCAAAATAAAAACATGCTGTCTTGGAGACGATAAATAGTTTATTCACTTATTGTTCTCATAAGTCAGCTAAGTCATTGCCTCCTTCTAATCGGTATTGATTAGGGGTGATTAAATAAAATTTTCGAAATTGTTTGGCAAAATAAGACGGTGAAGAAAACCCAACCATATAGGAAATATCGGTCACCGAATGGGTGGAATTGAGAAGCAATTCACAGGCATGTTGCAAGCGAACGGATGTAATCAATTGTACGGGTGTCATGTGATACTGCTTTTTGATGCAACGAATGACATGGGTCGGGTGGCAGTTTCCTGCGGAAGCCAAATTGTCCAAATCTATTTTTTCGTTATAGTTCAACTCGATATACTGCATGAGGGTAAAACAAATGTTACTCATGAGCTTTTGCTCTGGTGTTACACAGATGATTTGAAATATTTTCATCAGTAATTCTTGTTGTTGAAACGGATTGGTCGTCGGTTGTATGCGATGGGTTGCACGCACAAAACGGTTGATAGTCATGTATTCTAGTGGGCTCATCAGCTTGACCAACATGTCGGTCATCTCTTTGGAAAACTTTTGTATCAGTGGTATGGACAGCACTTCTTCAACCACACTGTCGGTGCGTTTTCGATAGTCAACTAAACGAGTTTCTGGTTTGCTCGCAAGGATATATTCATTTGCAGTTTTAAAATGAAGCCAATGAAACTCGGTGGTTTCCGCACAAATTTTAGCTCCATGATGTTTGGTGTGGGGTGGAATAATGAGCATGCTACCTGCTGATAAAGTATGTTGTGTATTGCCAACATGCACGTATAACGTGCCTTGTGTCACAAGAATCATATCAAATAGATTAATCCCAACTGGACGCATTCCGTGCATATCGCCCGCACGATACAGTGCTTTGCCTGCGGTCACAAAATAAGGGAATGGTGGTGTATTAATATTTAGCATATTTTTATTCGACATCATGATTCCTCCTGTGCTAATTTTGTTATACTAATTTTACAATAAAATAGCAATAACTTCAACAGATACTAGTGTTTTTTGACAAATAAAATTATGAATTTAAAAAATAAAATGCTAATATTTTACTTTTTATGATGCTAATATTATGTTATTAAGTGTGCATAAACTCGTTTTGTTTTGCAATTTTACCCGTTATAATGGTGATAACACTAATGATAAGGCAAAGGTGCATAAAAAATAACAGGTTACATCAAATATTTTGGTTAGTTCTTATGTATAACGTTGCCTATATTTTAAGAAAAGGAGTATACTTTCATGAAAAAACTATTATCCACCACACTCACCGTTATGCTTTTAGTAAGTCTTTGCTTAGGGCTTACAGCATGCAACAGCTCCACCTCTAGCGACAATAGCGACAGCACCGCATCGTTGGAAGTCTGGGTGCGTAACACCTACTATGATGAAGTGGTTGCAGCCGCAGCTAATTTCCAAGAAGATACTGGCATTGAAGTCACAGTTGTGGAACCATCTGACATGTCGGATGATTTGGCTTTGGCTCTTTCCTCTGGGGAAGAACCTGACATTATTTCGATGGACTGCGTCTTGATTCCTTACTACGCTTCCATTGGTGCTCTTCAAGATATCACTGAAGAATTCAACTCACTTGATTATGCGGATCAATTCTCTGGTGGTTTGATTGATCTTGCTACCTACGAAGATTCCATTTATGCTGTTCCGTTTTCACCTGAACCTTCCGTTTTGCTTTACAACAAAGAATTATTTGCTGCTGCAGGTTTGGATCCCGACTCTCCACCAACTTCTTGGGATGAACTAATTGAGTACGCACAAGCTTGCACCACCGATGATTGTTGGGGGTATTTATTCACTGCTTCGGATGCAGGTGGGATGATGTTTACCTTTGGTCCTTATCTCTGGAGTGCTGGCGGTGACTTTACTAGCAATGGTGGTACAGAATCTGCATTGGATTCAGATGAAGTTGCATCTGCTCTACAACTGATCTACGACATGATTTACACCTATGAAGTTACCCCAACTACTATTACTTCCTATGACTGGACTGCTTGCGAAGATGCTTTTAAATCACAAAATGCTGCTATGGTTGTTTTGGGTATTGCTGCTGCAACTGGTATTGTCGATGAAATCTATGATTTTGATGCTGGTTGTGCAGTTATTTCGGGACCAGATGGGGAAACCTTCTCTTCGTTCTCTGGTGGGGATAGCCTTACTATTTTGGATTCGACTGAATACACTGAAGAAGCATGGATGTTTATTGATTACTGTTTATCTGAAGAAGTACAGGTTGACCTACTTGCTGCAACCGGCAGTATTCCTGCAAGACTAGACATGTTTGACAACGATATTTTCGCTGGAAACGAAGTATATGAAGTCCTTCAAGATGCACTTGAAGTCGGACAAGCTCCTTACAGTATCAAATACAATGAAATGTACACTCCTTGGATTGATGCTATTCAATATGCACTCAACCAAGAAAAAACTGTCGAAGAAGCACTCTCCGACGCGAAAATAGAAATTGATGCAATTCTAAGCGAATAATGTTTAGATGAGCTCAGATTTTCCCTTCTGTTGTGCTACTGCGGAAGGGAATTTTTGCAAAATTCAGTTAGAAAGGTGTAAGTCGTATGACAAAAATAGGATTTAATACTAACAATCTCAAAAAACGAGCACTAAATATGTTATTCATATTACCACTTTTGATTATTAATATCACATTTTTTGTAGTGCCTTTTATCCAATCAATTTATATGTCTACATTTAATTGGAAGTTGCTTGGAGAAAAAACATTTATATTTTTAGACAATTACATATCGGTGTTTCAAGACACAAAATTCCTAAGTACATTGATTTTTACAGGTAAATACGCTCTGATTGCAACACCCTTTCTGTTTATCACTGCGTTTATTATGGCACTTTTAGTCAACCAGTCGTTCAAAGGCGTAGGTATTTTCAGAACCATTTACTTTTTGCCTGTGGTTATTTCCATGTCGGCATGTTCCAACATTTGGCTGTGGATTTACAACGAACTCTATGGTGTACTCAACTACATTTTAATGGGGCTCAATATCATCGATTCGCCGATTGCGTGGATGCATAAAGCCAGTACATCGTTGCCAGCAGTTTGTCTTATGGTGGTATGGAAAATGTCAGGGTTTACTATGCTAATGCTTCTTTCCGCATTCCAATCTATCGATGAGGAAGTTTATGAAGCGTCAAACATTGACGGTGCCAGTGCAGTACAACGTTTCGGTCGTATCACCTTGCCGCTGATTCGCCCAACTATTGGTCTTTCGATGGTGCTTTCTGTCATCGGGTCGGTGTTGGCATTCGAACAATTCAAAATCATGACCAGCGGTGGACCTTCTTCCTCTACAATGACTACCGTGTACTACATTTATGAAACGTCCTTTGGTAACTTCAAATTTGGATATGGTTCTGCAATGTCCTTGGTCTTGTTGCTTATTCTGGGCATACTCAGTTTTGTGCAATTTGCAGTTATGAAAGATCCAACGGAATAGGGGGGAAGTACAATGAAAATAGCATCTAAAACAAAAACGATTATTATCATTAACATCATTATGGGGATTGTTTGGCTGTTGCCACTATACTGGGCATTTGTCACTTCCGCAAAAACTGATACTGAAATCTATGGTGGGATTACTCTGTTCCCTCAAGACTTCACTTGGCAAAACTATGTTAACTTGTTTCAATATCAGAATGGAATTTTCTTCACGTATTTGAGAAATTCCATTTCCATCACGTTATTAACAGTTACAGTCGTTGGCTTTATCTCTATTCTGGCTGGTTTTGCATTTTCTAAATTACAGCTAATAGGGGCAAAAGTATGGCTTAACTTGGCATTGTTCACTATCATGGTACCGGTGCAAGCATTGATGGTACCGCTGTACAATACGATGTCGAATCTAAAGTTGTTGGGAACACTGGCTGGTATGGTTTGTATCTTTGCTACTTTCCAAACACCATTTTGCGTATACATGATGAAAACATCCTTTGATATGGTGCCAAACGCATTGCGCGAAGCTGCTATCATTGATGGAGCAGGACGTTTTGATATCTTTAGAAAAATTTATCTCCCACTTGCTATGCCAGGTGCGATTACCATCTTGGTGTACTCTTCTTACACCACATGGAATGACTATGTCATCGGGCTAACGTTTGGGGGCAACACAATGAAAACCTTTAATGTAGGGTTAGTCGACCTTGTCACTAATAACAATAATGTTGGTTGGGGGATTTTGACATCAGGTTCGATTGTTGGTATTTTACCGATTCTAGTACTGTTCTTGTTCTTGCAAAAATATTTTGTTAAAGGAATGATGAGTGGTGCAATTAAATAGAAATGAGGAAATTTTATGACACATAAACAATTAAAACGCTTAAATCTAACCCATGTGCAACCTAGCGGATGGCTTACAGATCAACTACAATTACAAATGGATGGTTTAACTGGTAAATTATATGAATTCTGGGATAGTGTTGGTAGCTATTCAGGATGGCTTGGTGGAACTGGCGAAAGCTGGGAACGCGCTCCTTATTATCTGGACGGGTTACTTCCGCTAGCTTACTACCTACAGGATAAAGAACGATGGGAACTTTGCATGAAGTTCATCAACTGGACGTTAACAAGTCAAGATGAAAATGGTAACTTTGGTCCCATTTCCACCAAATCCGATCGTTGGTCACGCTATGCAATGATTAAGGTTTTGATCCAGTACTACGAAATTACAAAGGACGCTAAAGTCCTTACATTTATCAAAAATTACATTCAATATTTTGAGCAGTCATTGACCATCACATCGATTGCTGAATGGAGTCGTGCACGTATTCCTGATCTGCTGTACTGCATCAAATGGTTGTATGAGCAAACCAATGAGGAATCCTTGTTAGCATCCGCTGCAATAATCAACCAGCATAGTTTGGATTGGAATGATTTTTTAGAAGAACTACCGTTTCCGCACCCTACAAAATATTACATCAATTGGAATAGCATCAAAAATATCATCCCGCACACAACGATCGACACAGTGGTGCCTTTTCATGCCACGCATATTGTCAATGTTACCATGGGATTCAAGCATCCAGCAATGCTGTATTTCTTTACAGGGCAAGAGCATTATCGTGAAATTGCTCAAAAAGGAATCAATCGCGTCATTGACTGTCATGGAGTTGTTTCTGGTTGTATCAATGGCGATGAACATTTGGCAGGAAATAATCCGACACAAGGTGCAGAACTTTGCTCGGTTGTCGAATATATGTTCAGTTTGCAATCGCTCATCGAGATGTTTGGGCAGAGCAGTTACGGCGACTTGATGGAACGATTGGCATATAATGCGCTCCCTGCAACTATCACCGAGGACTTTATGGCACATCAATATTTACAACAAGCCAATCAAGTGCAGGTGGATGTTTACAATCGTCCATGGTACAATAACAACGAAGATTCCAACATGTTCGGTTTGGAACCTCATTTCGGTTGCTGTACTGCCAACATGCATCAAGGGTGGCCTAAATTTGTACAGAGCTTATGGTATACCGAGGAAAATAGTCTGGTCAATATGGTGTTTGCACCAAGTATTGTCAACACACAACTCAATGGGCAAAATGTTTCGGTAGAGCTTGTGACAGAATACCCATTCCGGGACCAACTTTGCTATCAAATTAAGACGGCTAGTACCGAAGAAATGACGTTGAAATTCCGTCTACCTGCATGGTGCGATGCTCCAGTGGTTCAGTGCGATGGTGCTACTATCACGGTGGATCAGGATACTAACATGATTAGCGTTTGCAAATGTTTTGCAGAAGGTGAAAAAATTCTCGTAACACTTCCAATGAATATTGCTTGCAGCAGTTGGTACAAAGGATCTCTTGCAGTAGAACGTGGTCCGTTGGTTTATGCATTGGATATTAAGGAAAATTGGCAATCAATCAAAGAGGTGGCTGGGGTTACGGACTACGCTGTTTTTGCGGATAGCCCTTGGAATTATGCTTTGAATAAAAACGCACTAATTACAGCTATAGAACAACCTTTAGGCAACGTCCCATTTTCTAAACAATATCCAGCAATCAAATTGTCGGCAAAAGGACAGCAAGTGCCGAGTTGGACCTTGGTAGAGCACAGTGCAGGTGAAATACCAACATCCTTTGATTTGACCACAGTACCTGAGGAAGAAATTACACTCATTCCATTTGGGTGCACAAAATTACGTGTTAGTCAGTTCCCATCCTATTAATCTTTGCGTACTCCTGAAATCTATATATCAAAGATTTCAGGAGTATATTTCTTCAAAAACGAGTCTCATAAAATACTGCAAATTCAAATCTATTTTCTTGGTATGCTTTATTCACTTTATTTATATTTTCAATTGTAAGGAAATATAATCTCGCCTAAAAAATTCCCTTGCACTTCCAAGCAAATGAAATCAATGGATGAAATATTGAATGGGTAGTAGAAGAAAATACAGACTTATTTCAAAATGAAGATGTGAAATTATTATTTGCATATTCACAAGCATTTTTGAAAAAGGATAAAGAGGCAGTAGAACAGTTGAATAGTAGATATGAAATCAAAAAAGATGTTGTATATATGATAGCCAAAGTGACGGATGCTATATCATTATTTAATAAATTAAAGGTGAAAGAGAGGGAAGAGAATATGTGTGAATATTTGCAAGAAATTTGGAATGATGGATTATCAATTGGAGAAGCAAGAGGAGCACATGGTATGGTTAAGATTATGAAAAGTTTTTGTGTGCCACCAGAAGAGATGATTGGTAGGTTGATGGAGGAATTGAAGTTGGAGAGGGTGGAAGCTGAGAAGTATGTACAGGGATGAAAACATAGTTGCTGAGGGTGAAAATATTTTCACCCTTTACATCTTCCACATTTCTTCATAAGAAACTAATACTACATTGTCTAGCTCTTTTGCCTTTATTTTTGCATGTTCGGTAAATCCACTTTTGGAGAATACATAAAAATATTTTTGTGGATAAAAAAAGAGATTTCCACGTTGCACCAATGTTTCGATAACATCACTGTCTTGCATTTCATTTCTCCATTTGCATTCGCAAAGGAGCGCTTGATTTTCATTTACAGACATAATGTCAATTTCTTCTTGTCGTTTTTCTTGTTTATTCTTACCCCACCATCGCCCTACATTTCCAAGGACAAAAGGAAGTGTTTCAAATACCTCAGGTAAATATAAGTATTGGATACACATTTCTTCAAAAACAAGTCCCATAAAATGATTCAAATAGGGTTTTACCTGTGAAGTGTATACTTGTGTGCCCATACCCCTTACAATACTACTAGCATTGGGGCGAACAAACCGATACCAAAATAAAAACATACTGTTTTGGAGACGGTAAATAGTTTTTTTGCCTTGTGCAGATTCAGTAATCGGATATTCTTTTTTCACAATTCCTAATGAAATCAGAGTCGTAATTTGATTGCTACAACCGCTACTCTCTAGTCCAGTTTTTGTTGCAATTTCATTCATTCTGCTGGCACCGCTTGCAATTGCAGTAATGATGGAATGATAAGAAGCTGGTTCTTTCAACTCTTGCTTCAATAAATTACTTGGTTCTTCAAATAATCGTCCACTTTCATCAAAAAATAAATTAATAATATTTTCGTCCACAGACAGCGCCAAATCTATTCTAGAAATATATTCTGGAACGCCACCTGTAACTGCGTAAAGTATTGCTTGATCCTCGGAGTTATAGTTGGGGAGCATTTTTTTTGTTTCGAAAAAAGTAAATGGTCGTATTTTAAATTGAGAAGTTCTTCTTCCATACAGTGGACTTTTGTAACCTAAAACTTGTTCGTCCATAAAGCTCATAGAAGAGCCGCATAGAATAAAAAATAATTTGCTATCTTTCCAACACTGATCAATATGTCTTTGGATTAATGATGAGATAGCAGGATAAGAGGCAGCTAAATAGGGATATTCATCAATGGCAATTACAAAACGATTACCAGTTTGCGCTAATTGATCAATATATTGCAATAAACTATCAAAATCTCCATAACTTACCGTTGCTGTAGGAAATCCTTGAACGGAAGATATAATGGCTGTAGTAAGACCTTTTAGGTTTTCTTCTTTTGTTCCTTCGGCAGCCATATAGTAAGCAGATGGTTTATTTCTTAAAAATTCATTGATAAGAGTTGTTTTACCTACACGACGTCTACCATAAAATACAGCAAATTCAAATCCATTTCCTTGGTATGCTTTATTTAACTTTGTTAATTCTTGTTCTCTACCAAAAAACATATCATTTCCTCCGGATATATCATAAAAATAATTAGAATAAAAACTAATCAGACAAAGACTAATTGCACAATTAGTCTTTGTCTATGGCCATTATAAACTATTTTGTCGTTTGTTACAAGATAAAATAGTTTATTCACTTTATTTATTATGAATATTTGCAAGAAATTTGGGATGATGGATTATCAATTGGGGAAGCAAGAGGAGCACATGGTATGGTTAAAATTATGAAAAGTTTTTGTGTGCCATCAGAAGAGATGATTAGCAGATTAATGGAGGAATTGAAGTTGGAGAGGGTGGATGCTGAGAAGTATGTATAGGAAGCAGAAAAATTATAAATGATTATTTAAAGCGTAAGAAATCGCTAGATAGGAGGGATGAAAATCCCTCCTAAAATTTATGTTGTAAAAAAATTTAAAACAAACAATTTTACAACAAGAACAAATATCTGTTTCTTTTAAAATCTTTTGAATTTATATATGATATATTTATCAAAACAAAGGAGGATTTTATTATGTGGAGAAAGAAATTAATTAGTACACTATTAGCCCTTTCATTAGTGGCAACAGCTCTTGCTGGATGTGGAGGCACAGAAGAGGCAACAGAAGATATTTCTTCAACAAGTAGTGAATCAAGTAGTGAGGTGGCAAGTACTGAATCAAGTAGTGATGAAAAAATAACATTACGCTTGATGACAATTAGTACAGATGGAAATCAAACTACAATTTTAAATGATTATATTCTTAAGAACATTGAAGAAGCATTTCCAAATGTAGAGTTAGAATATGAACCAGGCGGTGGTGGAGATGATAACGCCAACAAATTAAAAACATACAATGCTTCGGGTGACTTACCAGATGTTTGGTATAGTACAGCTGATAGTGCAGGTGCAATCTTAAGTGCTGGAAATATGCAAGATTTAACACAATACATTACAGATGATGGATTTATTGATAAATATGCAGTACCTGAAGCATTGCAGTATAATGATGGAAGTATTTATACGATTACATCAGGTGCAGATACGTATTTTACACCTAGAATTTTTTATAATAAAGAAATGTTTGAAGAATATGGACTAGAAGAACCAACAACATATGATGAGCTGTTAGAGATTTGTGTTACTTTAAAGGAAAATGGTGAAGTTCCAATGTCTATAGCAGGTCAAGGAGGATGGGCACCACAATTGTTTTTAATGCAAACTATGATTCAAATGGAAGATCCACAAGTTGCAATCGATATTTTAAGCAACACTGGTGATTTTGATAATCAAGTAGTAGTTAATGCGGCAAATAGAATTAGTGAAATGGCACAAATTGGAGCATTTCCAGATGGTGTAACAAATCTTTCTTACACAAATTCCCGTGAGATGTTTACAACAGGACGAGCTGCTATGTTTGGTGGATTTTCTTGGGAAGTATCAGGATTTGCGGAACTAGAAGACTTTACGGTTGACATGTGTATGTGGCCATCAGCATCTGAAGGTGTTGTAGTGGAAGATACAACACAATATTGGGGTTCTCCATTAAACGGATATGCGGTCAATCCAAATAGTGAAAATTTAGAAATGGCAGTAAAATTAGCAGAATTTTGTGTAGAACAAGAAGCGGAATTTTATGCAACACAAGGCAATGTATTGAATATTGAAACAGAAGGTGCATCAGATAGTTCGGAAATGTCATCACTGATGGAGAAAAATATTGAATTATATAATGGAGCCGAACAAAAAATAGCTTCTATTATGTTAAATTGTATGGATACAAAGGTTGCAACAGAATTTGCAACATATGGTTCGAACTTATTAACAGGTGAATATTCTGGAGAAGATTTTGCAAAAGAATTTAATGCAGTTTGGGAAGAAAATACTTATTTTGATTAAAGCCTAATAAAAGGAGTTCTTGAAAACAGAACTCCTTTTAAAATGAAAAAATGGAAAGGGGAAAGGTATATGAATTCATGTTATAAGAGTAAGGTGGCTGTTTATGTATTTGCCATGCCGGCGTTAATTGTATTTTCTGTGTTTGTGGTCTATCCATTATTACCAGAATTAATAATTAGTTTTCAAAATCATGATGGATTTCAGAGTTACGGATTTGTAGGGGTGAAAAATTATATAAATGTTTTACAATCTAGCTCATTTCAAAAAGCAACAATCAACACCATCACTATTGTGTTGCTAAGCATTTTTGTGGCATTACCTATATCTTTGTTTTTAGCACTAGTAATAGATAAACAAACAGCCAATATTAGGAATTTTTTTAAGTTTACAGCTGTATTTCCAGCTATATTATCCGTTACAGTAATTTCTCAAATGTGGGTAGCCATTTATGAGGCAGAATGGGGATTGATTAATACTGCTCTTAGAACGATTGGATTAGAAATGTTGACAAGGTCGTGGTTAGCAGAAAAAAGTACAGTAATCTATTGCATTGCATTTACATTTTTATGGCAATATATTGGATTAAATTGTTTGTTATTTTTTGCAGGTATTAAATCTATTCCAACGCAGTATTATGAAGCAGCAGAAATAGATGGAGCAAATTTTTGGAAGGCAAGCTTGTATATTACCATTCCACTGCTAAAAGATATCACAAAATACGTATTTACCATCTCTACACTAGGATCAATGGGTATGTTTGCTTACGTAAAAGTTATGACTGCTGGAGGTCCGGGAGACATGTCGAGAACTGCAATGTATCAAATGTACTATTTAGCTTTTGGTACATCAGAATTTGGAAAAGGAAGTGCAATTGCCATTTTATTCATTATTGAATGTTTAATTGTCACTTTTGTTATAGGAAAGATTTTTAATAAAGAGCGTATTGTTTATTAAATAAAACTGAATATGCTGAGAGGAGTAAAAATGGTATATAAAATAAAAAAATTAGTGCCAAAAGTTATTTTAGTGGTATTAGGGCTTAGCTTTATTTATCCATTGTACTGGATGACCATTATGTCATTTAAGAATGCTAGTGAAGTGTATGTGAATCCATTTGGATTGCCAGAAATATGGGATCTGACAAATTATGCAGAAGCATTGGCAAGTCATCCTTTTTTTAAATATATGTTAAATAGTGCCACTTATACAGTAGTTACAGCATTTGTGACAGTGTTGATTGGTAGTATGCTTGCATATGCGGTAAGTAGGATGAACTGGCGATTTGGAAACATGGTACTGACATATATTACCACAGGTTTGATTATACCAGCACAAGTAATTATGATACCATTGTATAAAATGGTAAGTGCGATGGGAATTAGAGATATGAAATTGGCTTTAATTTTACCGTATATTGCATTTGAATTGGCATCTTGCGTATTGATGGTAAATGCATTTTTTAGAGGGTTACCAAATGAATTAGAAGAGGCGGCTTGTTTGGACGGATGTAATATTTATCAGTGCTTTTTTAAAGTTATTTTTCCTGTTGTGAAGCCTGCACTTGTAACACAAATTGTTTTAATAAGTATACACACATGGAATGAGTTTTCATTGGCATTGGTTATTGGAGCTAAGGAAAACATGCGTCCATTAACAGTCGGTTTGTTGGACTTTTTTGTAAGCATAGGTGTAGCAGATTGGGGAGTAATTGGTGCAGCTATGATTATGACTAGTGTACCAATTATGATTGTATATTGTATTGGAAATAATCAAATAGAAAATGCATTAACTGCTGGAGCAGTATTAAAATAATAATACTGTTTTAAAAGAATATGTGACCAAAAAGAATATAAGGTATGTAACTTATAATGACATTTTAATATGGAGAATGAATGAATACTACAAAAAGACCAAATATTTTAATTATTACTTCGGATCAACAAAGAAAAGATTCTATGGGATGTTACAACGATAAATTACAAACACCAGGTTTAGATTCTTTGGCAAAGGATGGGGTGGTTTTTGACCGTTCTTATATTTGTCATCCAACTTGTACGCCATCAAGAGTCAGTATTTTAACAGGGCAACTAGGTTCTAAACATGGAGCATATACTATTGGTACAGCCTTAAAAGAAGATGTTCCTATGTTTTCAAAAACCTTACATGATGAAGGCTATGAAACATATTTCATTGGAAAACCACATTTCCAACAATTATCTACTCTAGGGAGCATGGAGTATAGTGGAATTGGCAAAGATGAGGAGTTTTTTAGGAATTTTGAAGGTGGTTACTATGGATTTGACCACACGAAAATGTACAATGGTCATACAAAGTATTTAGCCACAGCAAGCATGCATTATTACGTATGGTTACGGGACAAAGGGTTGTCACCAGAGGATATTGAAGGGGTATTTAATTATGTGCCAAGTGATGAATTTAGGGAACATGGAGCGTGGCATATTGATAGAGAATTACATCCAAGTGTCTTTACATCAGAGGAAACCATTGCTTTTTTAGCGAATCATGAACAAGAAAAACCATTTGCTATGTGGGTCAGTTTTTCGGATCCCCACGATCCACATGTGGCACCAGAACCTTATGCTAGCATGTATGATCCTGAAAAAGTGAATTATTTAGGATATGTAGAAGGAGAACATGATAATAGACCAGATTGCTATAATCAATTATATCATGAGGGATTAGAAGCATTGCCATTTCACGATGGAATTGGAGTGCCTTCTGCGCCAACAGGAAAAACATTTGGGGATGATGCCTACTTTAAAGAAATTACTGCCATTCATCATGGTATGGTGAAGTTGATGGATGAAGAAATTGAAAAAATCATTGCTAAACTAAAAGAATTAGACATGTATGACAATACTTTGATTATTTATTCTACCGATCATGGTGATTATTTGGGAAATCATGGATATGTATACAAAGGATTCCCAGCCTTTGAAGAAGTATATAATACACCATTCCTAGTAAAGAATATTAATCAAGAAAATGCAGGCAAGAGAAGTGATGCATTAGTTTCTCATCTTGATATTGCAACAACAGTGCTAGATGCAGCTGGAGTAGATATTGCCAATACAGAAGGTTGGGATACACAAGACGGTATCTCTATGATGGACGTATTCACAGGAAAAAAAGATAAAATACATGACTATGTATTGATTGAAAATCGTCCAGTACAAAAGGGATTCTATCAAAAAATGATTGTTACAGATGAGTATAAATTAGTGATGTATATGGATAGCACACAAGGTGAACTTTACAATTTGAAAGAAGATAAAGATCAATATGATAACTTATGGAATCATGTAGATTTTAAAGAGTTAAAATTAGAGTTATTGAAAAAGATTTATCATAAATATGAAACAACAAAAGCAGATTGTAACAAACTTACCACAGAAGAAATATTAGAGTTGATGTGGCAACAGATGAAAGCAGAAGAACCAGTGAGTGTACGTACTAGTTATTCGTAATGCTGCGTGCGATATAAATAAGATTTATCAGAGCATGTAACGTTGTAAGTGAGAGATTATTCAAGTTAAAATAATCAGAGTAAATAAATATAAGACTTGTATTTCACATCATTAATGTATAAGATTACATAAAGTAAAAAATTTCTATAGTATAGAAAAGGATTTGATTAAGTATGTTGCATAACGTAAAGTTATATAAGCTTCAAAAACTGACATTACAAAACAAAATATTTATATTAAATACAGGCATTATATTTTTAGCCATGTGTAGTTTGCTTATTTTAGTCACAAATATTTTTTCTGAATATATTTTAGAAACTGAGCAAGATAATATTTCAAAACAAA
>JAWXVD010000063.1:0-19298 GCA_044425705.1 Eubacteriales bacterium
TCACAAGAACCACAGGCTAGTAACACACAATACTTTGTATAGTCAAACACCACCAACCTCCTTTAAAAGAGTAGCAAGAAAAATTGCTGAAATATTTCCTTTTAAAGATACAGAAAGCTGTTTCATGGTTAAATTAATTTCTAAATTAGTTTCCTCCTGTTTTTTAACAGATATTTTTTCTGTTGTAGTATTTTTCTTTTTAACAGCAGATATTTCAATAAAAGCATTTGTTGTTTCACCAGAAGTTGCAGATTTTAGTTGCTTTTGTTTTTCTATCGTAAGATAACGTCCAAAAGTAGCTAATGCAATGTTATTTTCTTTTGCAAAATCTTTTCTAGATAATTCACTTTGATAGAAATCAGCAAGTAGAGCATCAATTTCTTCTGGAGTACGAAATTTTGGATTTCTTCCCATATGTATAAACTCCTTTGTTTTTTTCTTAGTTTATACAATTTGGTTGGCAAAGAAAAGGTGTGCTATCTTTGACGCTTACGTTTTATTATACACTATACAGCCACAACTTTTTTTGCAAATTCCACTCTTCCTTTCCCTTTTAAATCATCGTATATTTATTTGTTTCAGTATCATCCATATAATATGCTAAAATACACTGTTTTTATTATTGTAATTTATTTAGCTCATTATTCTATTTTCCTCAATCTCCTGTTTATAATATAGAGTGTTATTGCTCTTTCTCAACACCAATCCTCACCCGACAAGTCTTCTAAAAAAATCCTACTCCATACACGGTGATATCTTCATATCCTTCTGCTAACAGCCCTTTTTTATATTCTCATTCTTCAATTTGTTCCAAGGCCTCCATGGCAGCTTGCGCTAGTTTTGTGGCTTTTCAGCAATTTAAAATTCAAAGATATAAGCTTTTCTTTTATAGCTAGGTCCTTTGATTATGAAATCAGGGCGACCATTTCCACTTTCTCTATTAGACATCATTTGATAATATAAATACTCATTACTTCTTCATTCGGAATTTTCATAACCGCATATGTGGTTCTATTCTTAGTTTCTTCTGACACCTTCTTTATAAAACATTAATCCTACTAGTATAGGATATAATGCCATCAATGGCAGAACATACCTCAAATTACTAACCGGACCTAACAAGTATGTTAACCACAAAAGAATTGATGGCAAAACCACCCATATATACTGGTATCTTTTCTTTATTATAAAACAAACAACCGAAATTAATAGCAACCAAATCGGTGTACTAATTGCAAACAATTGCTGCATAATTGGCATGTAAATAAAATCCAAACGATACATTGCAAACACTTCGTAAAAACGATTTATTTGTGGTAATGCTTCTGTTCTCGATACATCATAGTACGAGCTGACATGTTGCGTCTCAATATATGTTCTGACTGAACCCATTTCTGGATACCAATACGGTAAATTCAATGCCAAAAAAGTTTCCACATATACTAGTGGTTTCTTTAGCAATACTTGCCACCACAAAAAAATAAATTCTTTTGGATTTTCTTCAAATAACTGGGATGCAAAAGCTGCCTTAATATCATCTGCAATTTGAGGATCATATTCTAGTACATCTGGTATATATACATTAATCAACTCTTTTTGCTCTAAGGTAAGTACATCATCATAATTAATGTATACATTGGCTAATTGACTAATGGGCACTGACAACATTTCGCGTATATTTCCATCTTGCACACCAATAACTGTATAGACTCCCCCTACTACAAAATAGTAAGTTAAAATAACTATCCCAAATAAAATAGTTGCTTGCTTTCTTACTGTTTTACAACATAAGATAAATATGAATGCATAAACAATAATTACATAAATCATATTATTCCTAAAAAGACAAGCACATACTGTTATAATCGCAAATGAAAACATCTTTTTCTTACATATAAAGAAAGCCGATATATCTCTAGAACAGTCCAACAGATATAAGGAAAAAAGTAAAAATATCCCAGTAAAGAGAACATCTTTTGTTACAACAAAAGAAAATAATGCCATAATTGGCGATAATGCATAAAACAAATATGCTATCACACAATAGATTATATGAAATCCCATTTCATATAATCTATAAACCACATATGTAAAAATGCTTGTCAAAATCAAAATTTGCGTAATAGAATATAAAATCAATCCAATTGTATCTATCCCCGTCCAAAGTTCAAATTTAACAAATGCAGTCCAAAATATTGTGTGCAAAAAAGGTTGGAAATTATCATAAGACAAAATACCTAGTGCTTGTCTAGTAATCCATCCAGAATCATAACTCATTATTCCTGGAAAATAGGATAAATAACACGGTAAATAGGAAACAGCCATAATTAACCATAAAAAGTACCATTTTTTCTTTCCATGCATATTTCTATTACTCTGTTTGACAATATACACTTTATTTCTTTTTATCGCACAAAACATAATACTAAATAATTCTGTTGATAAAATAAAATATCCACAAAACAACAGAAAGTACAAAAGTATCGATTTAAAAGAAGAAAAAATAGAGGAAATATTATTAACCATCATCAATTTGTTTCCAACTATCATAACCGATGCTGTTAAAATTCCAAAAACAATTCCCCAACAAACTACTCCTCTATCTTTGATTTCTGACATTGTATATGATATAACTATGAAAAATATAAATAACAGAGTAGAAATTGTCCCCCCACGAATTAATTCTAATGATTCAAGATAAACGTAATCAAATGTATATACCTCTAAATATGCACTTACAATAATTAAAATCCATAAGATGATTTTTTCTTCTTTGATAAACTTCACAGGTATACCCCCTTCATATTCACTACCAACTATTCTTTATATAAAATTTTCAACTTACACTAATCCTTTAATAATTTGCATAATAACTATCCAATGCGTCCAGTCGATTCTCTATAAAAAGAGTCAAATTTTCAAGTTCTGAAAATGGCTGTTCATTGTTATTCCTACTATAAATACCGCTTTTTTCTAAGACTAAATACTCACCTTCAGCATAATCAACAATCTTTTCTGTTGTTAAGCAACTACTCCTTAGCACACTCCACATCTCTGCTATTTTTCCATCGATCTCTCCATGCTCTTCAGCAAAAATATTATTTAAATCTTCATCTTCTAACATTCTACTAAACAATTCTCCACTTAAATCATCTACTATATATGCATATCTCTTTGGCAATTCCCCCAACGAACACATATAACTTCTTGGAACCTTATAATATTTTTCTTGACTTTCTATAACATAACGATTAATATTCATACTTTTCACACTATACGTACATTGTGCCCATAAATGATAATCGATGAAATTCTCTACATCAATATTCTCTACTGTAAAAATATTTTCCTCCCATGGTGCTTCATCACTACATTCATATAAACTATCATCCTCTAATAAATTCATTTCATTTTCTTCCTGCGGTGACATCAATAACATAAGCCCTAAATATTGATTGTTATAAATCACTTCCACATATTCCATTTCTACATCTAATTTAAATTCGTTATTTCCACTATTATCATCATTAATTAAATTCCAAATGTAAGCCGTTATCTTTTCTCTCAAATACAAGTTTTCATCTTCAATAGGAACCAACTTCCATTCATCTCCTTTTGTCATGCCTATTAATGATAATTCTTTTTTATCATCCTCTGCTTCATTTCTTAATTTAATAGTATACTTTCCCGATATTTTTGCATCAATTGTACACATTGACTCTTTTATCGTATAATTATCTACCTCTACATCATCTGGTGTATATAAAATCATAGTATTATCTTTTATTTCCATAACGGGTAAACCTGTGATAACTAAATTTGCTTTGGTATATTGATTATCTACCACGCATAATAAGGTAATGCTAATCCCTGTTTCCATACTTTCCACTATATCAGATACTGTTTCTTCTATAAAATATAATGTACAATTCTCCTCTAATGGCTTAATAATCCCTAAGTAATTTTCACTTTTTATAGGTTGTGAAAGATAAAAAGTATTGCTATATTGATCATATGGTATTTTAGCATTGTCATACGATAATAATTCTTGCATATTCTTCACCATAGTCATTTCTATCTTATCACTTGTTATTTCTTCAAGTTGTTGTTGCGATATAACAGGAACTCCCAAAACAATTATTCTATGAGTATACTTTGTCAAAATTCCAACAACCGCTAAAAGAAGCAGTAAACATCCGCACCATAGTATTCTATTCCATCTTTTTTGCATTCTTCTATCTCCAAAACTTTCTTTCTTGTTTTCTAAATGTATGACCAGTTAGACGAATTATCTCATCTGGTGCATAACCGTTATCATATAGTTGCCGAACTTCTTCCATAGCCGCCATAACACTCCCATAGGTATATCTCTTTCAAAAAGCAAAATCATCCACACATATTTTTGTAACAAGAGACTTATCCACAGTGGATGGCATTTTTTAAGCAGTTCACAAATACTACTTTTGCTAGCCTGAATATTGTTTGATTTCAATAATATCTGAACATTTACCGAACTTAATTTTACGGAAGTAATGAGTATTCTATCTATTAAGCGATTTGTTTTCTTTGCTTTGGATTTCACAAACTTAAAAGGTTCTGAAAATGTTTTGTGAGTACATTCGTGATTATCACAAAACATCTTTCTTGTATTAAGTAATAATATTGTCTGTTATCTTGTAATGGAATATCCTGAATTTCTCTAATATAAGCGGAGTGTACTCTACACGTGGAAACTCCACAATACTTCATTTGTTATATTTTCAAATATATGACTCTTTGTTAAATATTCATTTTCCTCCTTGATTGACATCTCGCACCTCCACTTTTTCTTTTATTATATAAAAAAATAGGGGTTTTTACAAATCAGAGGAATGTTTCGTTTGGTCATTTTACGGTATATAACTTACAGTGAAACTACATTAAAAATAAGAAAAAAGTCTTTTGAGTTGTGCAATACGTAGAAAATTTTTTTCTTATTTTTAACAATAGGACGAATGGCTTTTGGTTGATCAATGGATAAGCCTTCTAATAACCAACGAAATTCTTGTCTTAAAAGAGCTCTTACTTCAGAGGCATCTTTGGGCCACTGGAATCGTCCATTACTATCTAATCTTTTATAGACGAGACAAAATCCGTCTTTATCAAAATATAAGGCCTTGATGGTGTTTCGCCGTTTGCCACAAAAAAAGATAGATTGCATTCCCATAAGGATCCATGTCATAGGGATCTCGGATAATTGCCATGAACCCATCTATGCTGCGTCGCATATCGGTCCTCCCGGTTTATCCTAATATTAGGATAAACCGATTACGATGAAAATTTTAGCAATTCCCGAAATATCCCCTAACATAGCATCTGCAACGCAGCAATTGTGTGTTGGATCACTTCCTTCGTTGCCTGATTTGTAATCTCTATCACAACACCCTGTACTGAAAGTCTCATAGCAACAGCATCAGAACCTACTAACTTAGGTGTTTGCAATGTTGGTAAAACAGGTTCTACATCTAATGGTAAGGGTACCACCTCTTGTATTTCATTCATCACCATGTGATTGGGTTGCAAAATATCACATGCTTTATCACGTAATTTTTTCACATGATAATAAAAGGTTGGCGACTTAATATTATTTTCTTTTAGCCATTGACTATCTCATTTTCCACTGGTTCTGCATTGTGTAATCAAATCTAGCCAGCGTTGATCAGCTGCTGTTAAATTCTTAGGATAATCCATTTATGTTACATGCTCCATTTCATAGACTATGAAGTGAAATTCTCTAATAATTTAATTCTCCATTAGCTTTGTTCACTTCATGTAATTGGATTATCTCATACTTTTTTCCAAGAATGGAACGGTAGATTATTCATCGCTTACCGTGTTCTCCAAAGTTCTATTTGTTCCAAAATATTATATACTCCTATCTACTTTTATTTTTATAGATAGTATAGCAATAAAATTTCCTTAATTCGATACGCCTTTTTTTGAATCACTTACAACAAAAATAATGGTATAGCACTTTGCACCAAAAGTATTGTACCATTGCTTCATAAATTTATCATTTATTTCTACATTTTTTTTGCATTTGTTTCAACGCTTCCATAAACTACACAAATACATATATACGAAGTTATTAGAACTTATTTTTTCTCCAATTTACGTCCAACTGCTATTCCAGTATCTATTCCTAATAAAAACATCTCTAACGTTTGTGCTGTATATATACGATATTTCAAATGATAATAAATATGTTCCATGCATTTTTTACACTCATCGTTTTTGACTAGTTCACTAGTCTTTTGGCTCATAAAATCTTTGGCTATAAAAGTTGCTATAAACTTTTCGTTTATATATACCAACATTTCCTTATTGTTATTTGAATTTACTAGTTGCAATGGTTTACGCCGTACCCACCAATAAGCCATATATGCTGTAATTTTATTCTTATTAGTCCGTTCAATTCCTTCAAAATCCTTAAGTCTTTCTATATCTGTAAAATAATCTATTAAAACAATTTTCAAAATGTCTATATTTAAGCTAATTTTATCACAAAGATTACACATCTCAATAAATTTATTAGCTCTTAACTCCATATTGTTAAACCTATCTTCTATTACACTTTCCCCAAATTTTTCTATTAAGTATTCATAACTTCTGTCGCACTTTTGTTCAATCATGCTCTACCTCTTCAAACAGCTTCAATACCCCTTTTTCCAAAAATTCAATATACTCTCTTGCATCAGAATTTTCTTTATCGCTTGTATATGTGTGATAATTATTTGCCAAAACTGCTTTCTTATATTTATGATTCATAATTTCTTTTATAAAATACTTCGATTCTGTAATATCCCTTTTGTCATTAACTTCCTGTTTACCAACTAATAGCTTTGTAATACCCAACAGCAAAATTGCAAATACTATTATTCCTATTATTATTTCACCCATTTTTTAAAATTCCTTTCCTTATAGAATATACTGCATATATTTTTTTATATACATACACACCCGATTTCATTGGATATATTGAAATTAATACCAAATGAATCCATACAGAAATTCCACTTAGCTCTGCCACTAAAACAATAAAAATATAAATAGTAACTAATATTCCCGTTATTTCCATCACATGAGTTCCCGTGCTCATTTTATAAATTGGCTTTATCACTAATTTCTTATAAAAATCTAAAGATGACGGTACTAGGAATACAAGTGAACTCCTAAGTATATCTAATGAATCATCAACTGAGTCGGCTTTCATTGTCATTTGACATATCCATATATATGATATAATAACCACCATTAATAGTATGCCTTCAATCAGCAATTCTAGACCTACTTCTTCTAGTTCATTTTGTCTCTTTATAACACTCAATTTATTTCTCCCTAAATAATAGTCTATTTATTACAGAATATCCCATCTCAATTGGAACCAATTCATCTATATATTTTACGACTGCATAGCAATTTTCAATTGTTGTATTATTTTTTAGATAATTATATATACCCCTTCTTAAATTAACAAATGCTTCACCACTACCATACTCTTCTTTAACCATTCACTCTTACTCCTTAGTGTTACAAATCAAAAAAACAATTCGCAATTTTGAAGTGAATACAGTGTTTTTTCTCATCTTTTTCCCCTTATTCAGTTGACACAAAAAAAAGTAATTAACTTTATCGTCTATTTTTCTTCTGCTTTTATTATTGGATGGTTTCAAAGCGAGAAGACTTCTCTGGTTCCCTAGAAGTAGGATAGACTATAGATACTTTCATATAATATGTATATGAAGCTATTAGAATTCTTGCTTTCATGCTTTATTCTAATCAATCTCTGAATAGAAATCAAGTAGTATTTTTAACATTATTTATAAATTCCCACCCTTTTGTTGCATCCATTCATATAATTCCTGTATTTCTACTACCTCACATTCTATTTCTTCTGTCATAGGTATTTTAAATTCCTCCACTAATTGCCTTTTCTTGTCTTCTAATGGAGTTTGACTTTTTAACAAAAATGTCTAACAGCCTTAAGATTTCATTATCTATATTTTTGCTATCACCTAGGCAAATCATAATAATATTTAGTAAATCATAGTGTGCTTTTTTTCGATATGCTTTTCCCACCTTAGCTTGCTTTGAAACTTTTCAATATTTTCTTTTTGACTTTATTCAGAAAACTTCACTTTATGAAAAAGGATTCATTTCTTCTATATACTCTGTTTTTAAATTACTTTTAAAATAAGCATACATTGTATTTGAATGCATATTTTCTACACGAGTTTTTTCATAACAATTTATTATCTTTACATTTTTCCTGTTATATTGCGTTTTAATTTTTACAAAAACAGCACAACATAGAATGCCCTTTTTAGCATTCCACCTGTGCTTTTCTTATTTTATACCTCATATTAATCTACAATTATTTTCCATGGTAATCTTCCCTACCACTACATATCCAACACCACAATCTTATTTTACCCTTTTTTTGTTACATTTCAATAACTCACGCTAGAATAATTTACAACTATTCCGATATTCTTACTATGATTAACCACTTGTTTTCAGCATATCACCAACTCTATCATAAACTCTCCATATTCATCTTATTCCTTGGATGTTTTGTCTTCAAAATTTCTTTTTGTTTCTCACTTGTCACATATGTATAAATCTGAGTGGTAACTATAGATGCGTGTCCTAACATCTTTTGTATATAGCGAATATCCACCTCTTCCTCAAGTAATAAAGTGGCAAATGCATGGCGAAACATGTGTGGTGTTATCTTCATATCTATAGCCGCATGCTTCACTCGTGCTTTAATCATCCTTCTCGCTGATTGATCTGATAATTTTCCGCCTCTCTGGTTCACAAAAAAATACCCGTGTTCATTTATCTGTTCATGAAATTCTAAATAATATTTCTTCATAATGGCCAAAACACTTTCATTTCCTATTTGGAGATAACGCTCTTTTCCTCCCTTACCTTTAATACATAGCGTTGCGTTATTCAAATTGAATTCCTCATATTTCAAGCTACACAGTTCGGATATTCTTATACCTGTTGCAAACATGAATTCTATTACAGCAATATCCCTAAGAATCTTTTTCTTCTTATTCCCCTCGTCTGACCCTCTATACTCTGTATACAAAGAAGATAGTAGCTGTTCTATAACCTCACATGGAATCGTTTTCGGTAACACAATATCTTCTTTAAACTTAAATTTAACCGCTTTTATAGGATTTTCACTTATAATTTCCTCGCTTAATAGATAATTATAGAACACCTTAATGCTCGCCGTCTTCCTTTTCACAGTCTTCTGTTTATATTTTTCATGGATATACTCCAGATATTTGTTCACACTTTCCTTATTTACCACTCCTCCTGCTGCTTCATCAATAAATAACTCAAACTGACTTAAATCAATACGATATGCCTTAACTGTTTTAACATCTAGTTCCTTCCTCAGTAAACAATAACGTAAAAAGTCTTTAATTTCTTCTTTCAACACCACCATAATATTCAAAACTCCTTTTTTATTATTAGTATAATTCAAAAAACAGTTTTAGATATAGATAATACACGATTATCCTTTATTGAGGAGGTAAAAATTATGATAATAGGATTATGTTATGACACAAAACAAGATTACGGGTTTGATGAGCTAAACTTAGAGTTTACAGATTTTACTACACTTGAAACTGTCACAGAAATTGGAAGAGCAATAGAAAAAAATGGTTATACTGTAAAATATATTGGTGCATTACCACGTTTAGTAGAATGTATAGATAACAATTCTTTAAATTGTGACCTTATATTTAATATTGCAGAAGGTTTTAATTCACGTAATAGAGAGGCCTTAATACCAAGTTTATTAGAAATAAAAAAAATCCCCTTTACAGCATCTGATACATATGGTATGTCAATAAACCTTAATAAATACCATACAAAAATATTAGTAGAGTCGCTTGGGATTCCTACTCCAAAAGCTGTATGTTTTAAAGTGCTAAATAAGGAGATTGTGAATAAAGTTTCACAGTTGACATATCCCTTAATTGTAAAACCTAATTGCGAAGGGGGAAGTATGGCAACGTATTTAATCTATACCCACAAAGAATTAATTGAAAAGATAGAGCAAATTATTCAAAGTCATTCATGTGAATTACTTGTAGAAGAATATATTGACGGACATGAGATTACCGTTCCCATTATTGGCAGTGGAGCTTCGGGTAATGCTCTTGATGTTGTTACTATTACTATGAAAGATGGGTCAGGAATTCCCCTTTATGATAGTTCAATAAAACTACATGATGCAGATAATGTTAATAATTCTGTGAACGTATCACACCCACATGGCGTTAAAGAGAAACTATTGAGGTATAGTGAAATGATACATACTTTTTTTGATTTTAAGGACTATTCAAGAATGGATTTTCGTGTTAAAGATAATGGTGATATATATTTTCTGGAAGTAAATACCATGCCATATTTAGGGCGAGGTGGTTCCTTTGAAGTCTGTGCTAACTCTATAGGAAAAGAATATCATGAAATTATTGGTGAAATCATTATGTCAGCACGTACCCGCTATAATATGTAGAATTCCTTAATAAGTTTTTTCGATATCATAACAATCCAGATTACTATTATACTGTATTGTCATTTTCATACAATCTATTAAATTAAATTCTGTGATGATAATTTTTCCATTAGGCGTATATATATCTTTATATTCAAGGGAAATTTCTATTTTTTCCGGATACTTGCAGATATCCTCTGTATTGAGCAGTTGATATCTGTAAGTACTTCTTGGATAGATAGTTTTTAGATTTTCAAACCCATTTACAAATCCCTGACTTAATTGCATCTTAATATCACTTACAAATGTTCCTCCTATATTTGTTAGATAAATATATAAATAGTTATCTATATATACTATATCTATAATTATACATGCCTTTCCAGTACTAATTCTTGCTTTTCTATATTCCATATAACATAAAAATGAAACAATAAATGCTAATGCTGATATTAAAATTGATATTTTTTCACTCATGTTTACCCCCAAAACATTATAGGACATAAATAGTTTTGTTTCTTTTCTACATCCTTACCCTTATTAATCTTCTTCATCACACCAATCATGTTAAATATTCCCTGTGACGGTTTAGTTAGCCATTTAATATGCGTATCAATAATATCTCCAATTCTACATTGATAAGAACTACTTTCTTTTGCATCTCTTAAATAAGATAAAGCCTTACTTTCATCTCCTTCTTTTAAACTTAGTAGTGCACAATTATAATAGTATTGACACAATGGATGTTGTAAGTCTGGTCTTATTGTTTTTATTGTTTTTAAGTCGGTTGTGTATGTTTGAAATAATATCTGAATTTTAACTTTAGTTTGTCTGGCATTCATAATATCATCCATTTCTATATATATATTATATAGATTATTATGAATTGCGATATTGCAAAACTCAATAATATTATCATATTTTAGTGCTTGCTTAAAGAAATCTATAGATTTTTGGTATTGACCATTTTCAAAACTATAAAGAATGCCTAATGAATTTAGTACATGATAGATATCACTTGAACATAATTTATCTAGTAGTGCAAAACTGTTTTCTAAATATTTTTTAGCATCATGATAGTTCCCTATATAAATACACTCTGTACCATAATTATGCAGACACTCTCCATAGTTTCTTAAGTTTTTTGTTTGAAAATACTGTACTGCTTTTAGCATTTTATTCTGACATTCAGGTATTCGAAAATCAATAAACATACTATATTTTTTTAATAAATCATGTTTCAAATCATCATGTTTTTCACAATGTTTTAAAGCCTGCTTAAAATAATACTTAGCTTTCTTATTATTTCCCATCCAATCATAACACGATGCTAAAAGAGCATAGACATACCCTAGCTTCGTAGTAGTATTTTCATCTATTTGACTGTTTAATAATTGAAATGCTTGTTGAACATTCCCATCATTATAGTACGCAGTAGCAAAGAAATGAGAAAGATCAGGGTATTGTGACAATTCAATATAGTTATAAATCGTATTATGTAATTGTAATGCCAAAAGAGAATTTAAATATATTTTCCAAAAGTCATAATTTTGCTTATAGATTTGATGGTAATTTAAAGTACATTTATTTAAGAAAGCTTCTGCATATTCTATTACTCCATAATATAAATATTTTTTATAATTAAATTCCATTAAATCTACAACATGTGCTATCTGATTAATACCACTGCTGTGTCTATTAATAAAAATCAAATTAGCGAGTAAATATATTTTTTCATGCAAAGGCAATGTATTGTAATAAGTTTTATTTTGATATATTGTATCAAAATATTTAGAATAGGCTAAAAGAGAATTTTTTATGTCTGCTTCCTTTTGGTTTATATTAACTACTTGACGTGCGACTTTGTTTGAAAATATATAATTTGCCTCAAAAATTTCTGTCTCATGACTCCTGTTTTTTTCTTTTAGCATTGCCGTGTCAAGTACATGAGTATCCATACTAGTATCTACTGTATAATGTAATGAGAAAATCTTTTTTATTAAATCCTCAAATATATAATCCGAAAACGGAGCAGCAAAAACCAATATAGATTTTAGAGATTCTGCACTTTTTTCATATAAAATTGTGTATAGTTCTAAAATACTGTTTGGTACATTAGATGACGTTTCTTTATAACGGTACTTGTTTTCACTCATTACAATAACATCTAAACAGCATAATATATTTATTGCTAGATAAAGACTATGCAAATTATTCTCAGAAATATTTAACAACTTTTCAAACAACATTGTATTACTAGGAGCTTCTTCGAACATAGTAGCCAAAAGCTGTTTTATATATTCTCTATTTTTAAGTTCTATTTTACAGTAATGTGTTGATAACTGCGTCAACTCATTTTGTGGTAATTCTATTCCATTGTACTCTAAAATGACACTTACATATGCCCCTTTTGATTTATAATATTTTAAAAGGCGAACAAATGCGTATATAAAATCTTGAGTACAAAGTTCGATATTTTTTAGCCAGAGAACCTGATTACTGCCGATTACATTCGAATATTTTTTAATCAAAAAATGAGTATATATGTCTTCTGTTTCACATAGCATTTCATAAAAAGACATAGAAAGATAATCCTCAAAAATCACTTCTTGAAATGAAATTGAATTTTCTGCTAATGTATGTTTGACACTATAGGTTTTACCACTGCCTAATGGACCATATATAGTTAAAACGCTATATGGTGCTTTACTATTCATAAATTCTAACAAATTCTCTTCTGTTAAATCTAAGTGTTTCATATAATAATACTCCCGATAATTGTAGTGGTTAAATATTCTAAGTCTAATCTTTTAATAAACCAAGGATAATCGTGTATTATCCTTCTTTATCCCAACTCTCTACTTCGATTCTACACCCCTCACCATTTACTTGCAAGTAAATTAGTGTATGATTTACTTGTTCTATAAAATAATCTATCAGCTAAAATTTTTCTTATAGGTTTAGGTATTTTTTCATATTCTTGCAATGAATCCTGTACTATTTTCTTTATTTCAATTTTTGATTTCTGCATATCTGCAATCACTTCTAGTACCGTAACCTCTCTCCTTGCACTATTAATTAATGATTCCATAAATTGGGGAAACGATTCCAAATATTCATGTTTTAATCCATAACTAATATCTATACATAAATAATTTCCTAAAATCTAGTATCTGATTTCCCTGTGGATTGCTTTGTAATAACAGCATCTCCATTTCACCCGTATAGTTCCATTTTATTCTCCGTTTTAAATTCTCCTTAAAGTGAACAAATGCCTTGTCACTATAATACCAAGTCGCGCCACAAGTACCTTGAATTTTCTGACAAAACCCTTCTTCTTGGAACCATTCGTTATCTGTATATCCTATCGCATAAATGGAACAAAATTCACCCGAATTATAGTGAATATAATTAAATTCCTTAATCACATCCTTCGCATTAGGTGATGATGGTCTAACAAAAAATGTTCCAATTGCAATTCCTCTTGCTCATTACTCTAACTTATGAGCATAATAAAAAAACGAAGTAAGCTAATTAATTATCAGCTTTCACTTCGGTTATACTATATTTACACTCATCTAGCTGTCGCAATCTTATTCTGCAAATAATCCAATAGAATTCCTACATATTCCATTTTAGGATTTTTGTCATTAATCTTATGATATAAATCATCCCAATATGCAGAATCACCTTATTTGTTCTTTAAATCCTTTTTTATCTTAATTTGTAAACTTCTTAAGGCAGCCTCTCTATTGTCTGGGAGAGAAGCTGCATCACAGTTCAAGTTTAATGTTTCATTTAAATCTTCATTAATATCCACATCTGCCGAATAGATAATTCCATTTCTTTTATACTTTATCTTATTAATTGTTTTTATATCAAATGGATTTACAGTTATCGGAGTATTGCCCTTATGGGTATCACAAGTCTGAGCATTCTTTTTCGAACCACTATTACCATCGCACACTAAAATCATGTTTCTATAATCAATTGTACTTTCATTACTTCGTTCGTTTTCTAGTGGGTGTCTTGGCATATAGTGCTCAATTTTTATAATAGGTACTAGCTTTTCTAGCTCCAACCACTTCACTATCTTGATTGCCAACTATTTTCACAAGACTCCCTAAAATTTCCTCTGCTCCCTGTAAGTCGCCTTCATCATTAAAAATCAATAACGATTTTTTATCCACTGAATGAATAACTGCTGGTGCATGAGTTGTTACAATAAACTGAACTAATGGAAAAATTTCTTTTAAATCTCCTAGTATTCGTTGTTGCCATTTAGGGTGTAAATGCAAATCTATTTCATCAATCAAAATCACTCCTGGTGTTTGTTCTATTACATTTTCTAATAATGCTGGATTTAATACTGCCATTCGGTATGCTATGTCAGCAATCATACTCAACGTATTCTTATACCCATCACTCAGCTCTTTCATAGGGCTACGTCTATATGACTCATCCACTGTTTCCTTATAAACCAAGTCTATCCCATGAGTGTCAATATTAAATTCCACCTTAACATCTATATAACCTGTAATTAATTTATAACATTTGATAATTGACTTTCTAACTGCCTCTAATTCTGGTATTGTGCTTTTACCTTGTAGCTCTTTCAATGTCATATTTTGAAACCAATTAAGCATCAATTTTTCATTAGATTCCGCTTCTAGACAATCTAAATATCCTAGTGTACGTGAATTTAATTGTCTTATCTCCTTAGATTTTTTTCCTCCTATAATAACAGATAATTCTGGATGGAATGATACCTTCAATTTTTTAAAACCTCTATAGTTCTCTAATTCCAATTCCTGTAGTTTCACTTGGTCTCCTTATTTCACACATTCTTATATTCTTGTCTATAGTTCTATCTTAATTAGTATATATTTTAACATACAAAAATCCATTTAAAATTGCCTACAATAGGCAAAGCAAAAGCTATCTTTCACGCTTACAAAGAAGTAGAAAAGTAAGTGAACACTATCTATGGATAAGCTATTGAAACTTTATAAACCGTTACATCTGTTCTAGAAATCATTTCTCATCCCTTCACGACTCTACAACTTTTATGAAAAAATCCAATTCCATATACTGTAATATCCGTGTATCCTTCTGTTAAAAGACCATCCCTATACTGTTGTTTCTCTATTTGTGCCAGAGCTTCTCTGGTTACTGCCATTAGCTCAGAAGTTTTTTTTGCGATTTTAAATTCAAAAATATATGCTTTACCCTTAAAACTAGGTCCTTTAATAATTAAATCTGCACGACCATTACCACTTTCCCTATTCGATAGCATTTGATAGTCTGACAATCCTGCATACAGCCCCAGCAACAATCCATGATAAAAAGTTTCCCCTGCTTGAGAATTAGCAGTATCAAAATAACTAACTGTTTCCCATAAAACACAATTTATTTCTTCTTCTATTATCTCTGGATTCCCTGCTAAAGTAGCTTCATATAATTTTGTGAAATCTGCTTGCTGTATTCGATCTGATATCCATCCTTGTATGTGCGTTTCATAGATATATCCCACTTCCTCATTTGGAATTTTCATAAGGGCATATGTTTTTCTACCCTCAAATCGTTCTGATATCTTCTTTAAATATCCTGTAAAATACAAAAAGTTCCATAAATTATCTGTATTCACATAAATGTCTTCATAAGTAATATCCTCATGTATTGGCTTTTCAATACTTCCACCCGCCATCAATTCCTCTAACTCTGTCTTCGTTATAGAATCACTCTGTTCGATCAAATCACGCACAATACTATTAGCACTTGTATTGGACCAATAAGGTAGCGGATTTTTTTTATCATTAATCATGATTTGCTTCATATGATTCATCAAACTCCACGGATTGTATACCTTTGTGGCACCAAATAAATATCCATTATACCATTTTTGAATTTGCTCTAAATGATATGTTTTTTTATAATAAACCAACATTTCTTCTACTTCATCTTCTGTAAAACCAAAATATTCCCCATATTCTTCATTTTCTATGGATATAATTTCCAGGTTATTTAATCCTGTAAAAATGCTCTCTTTACTAATTCTTAAACAACCTGTTATAATTCCCATAAATAAGGAATTATTTGTCTTTAGTGCCGCACTTAAAATACCTCTAATAAACCCTATCATTTCCTCATAAAATCCTTTAAAATACGCATTTTCTAAAGGCACATCATATTCATCTAACAGCACAATCACCTTTTCTCCATAGGCTTTTTCTAAACATTCGCATAAAAATACCACAGATTCCGTCAATAAATTCCAATCTGCATTTCCCTTTTGGATCATCCTATATTTACTCATTTCAATATCATCTAAGACATCTAAATCGAGAATTTTTTCATGTCTTTTAAACTCCTTGGAGATATTAACTTGAATCTTATCATAAGAACTATCGAAAGTTGGTTGTTTTCCTTCTTTAAAATTCAACATAATCACAGGATACTTTCCCATATGCTTGGTATATTTTTCTCCAGCATCTGCAATTTTTAATCCCGCAAACAAATAAGAGTGATCTGTTTCACTTTTTTCAAAAAAATATTTTAACATACTCAAATTCAAACTTTTCCCAAAACGACGTGGCCTTGTAAACAGCGACACCTTCACCGTATTATCTAGTAATTTTTTAAGTAATAATGTTTTATCTACGTAGTAACATTCTCTTTCTATCATCTCTTGAAAGTTATCAATTCCTATAGGTAATGGTTTGTAATCCATGATTATTCCTCCCTATTCAAATCCCACATAAAAATAATGATATAATACCTTGTAATAAAAGTATTATACCATTATTTAATAAAATTAGCACTGTATTTTCAGCAAATGATTCACAGCTGTAAATTACATCTTATTTTACATTGCCCTAACATCTGATTTTTAACAGTGTAGTGTCCCCTAACACAAAGCACCTACCTAAACCTGCTGGTAAAAACATACATTCACCTTTACGAAACCGAAGCGATTTCCCTGGTTTATCTGCTATTTCTATCTGTCCATCACCATCCAAACATAAAAGCACTTGAAATGAATTCTCATAGATAGAAAAAGAACACCCCGTTTTTATTGTAAGCTTTTCTGTAATAAAATACTTACATCTACATAAAATTTCCCTTGATGAACCTGGATAATAACGTACCATTCTAGCCTGTTGCTTCACTTCTTTACTAGAAGATAAATCCATTACCTCTAGCGCTTTATCAAAATGCAATTCTCTAGTTTTTCCATTTTTATCCTTGCGATTATAATCATATACTCTATATGTGACATTGGAACTTTCCTGTATTTCGGCAATCAATGTGCCTGCTCCAACTCCATGCACCGTGCCAACAGGTACATAGATTACATCACCTTTTTTTACTTTTCTAAGATTTTCGGAATGGGCATCTATGTTTGAAAATCGTACGATGGTAACGGCATTAATTGATCGCTTGACTTTCCGTTCCCATGTATTGAACATGAATTCTGATAATCCTTATCGAGCCGAACACGCTGCAACGGCATCCAGTGGAGAAAAGGAGGTTGATTCAGTATGACTAGACAGGAACTAGAATCAGAATTAAAACTTGCAGAATATACTCTACAGGAAGCCGATGAGACATTCCAACAACTGCGCGAGGATTATCATGCATTACGTGCCCATGCAGATGAGCTTGAAGCTCTCTTGCGATACTTTAGCATAGACTATCCTGAATTTTACGGATAGCACAATTATTTAAGGGGAAGTACTTGGTTGCTTCCCTATATTCAGAAACAAAGTGGTAAATGCTTTCACTGACAAGTGGTAAACTTATTCAGTGTCACAAGTGGTAAACAAATTGAATGTCATAACCATGGCAAATGGTAAAGTAATTCACCGTCATGGTGGTAAACTCTCTAAATGTCATGTGGCAAAAAAATTCATTGACATTCACATTCAAAATCCTTAAGTCTTTCTATATCGGTAAAATAATCTATTAAAACAATTTTCAAAATGTCTATATTTAAGCTAATTTTATCACTAAGATTACACATCTCAATAAATTTATTAGCTCTTAACTCCATATTGTTAAACCTATCTTCTATTACACTTTCCCCAAATTTTTCTATTAAGTATTCATAACTTCTATCGCACTTTTGTTTAATCATGCTCTACCTCTTCAAACAGCTTCGATACCCCTTTTTCCAAAAATTCAATATACTAGCTTGCATCAGAATTTTCTTCAACACCTGTATATATGTGATAACTATTTGCCAAAACTGCTTTCTTATATTTATGATTTATAATTTCTTTTATAAAATACTTCAATTCTGTAACACCCCTTGAAAGTTTAATCTACTTACTAACTATCATCCTGCCTATATACTTTTTCAACAACAATAAGTTATTCTTTATACACTGATCACATTCATCAAAAATAATACCTCGAATTAATATCCATAATAATTGTATTTTCTTAGCGGCTGCGATATCTTATTAAGCTATTGCTATGTATAATAGCACTGTTGTATGTCAAAAAATGAAAAAATTTGATAATTTATCAACTGGTATAGTGATGTTTTGCTGAATACATAATCTAAGTTCCACTAATAACAAATTAACCTTGCTATACTAATTCAATATCTCTATTCGATAAGAACGTGTTAATTCATATTTTTTCGTGCTTGTAAGCAATGAAATTATGAGCGTAAAAATAGATAATAAGAAAGCAGATAAAGATGTAATAATAGCAGCAAGAATCGTTT
>JAWXVD010000238.1:0-3388 GCA_044425705.1 Eubacteriales bacterium
TTTATTCGCCACTTTTAATTCGCCACTTTTAATTCGCATACAAAAAGAAGCCAACTACTCTTAGTCGACTTCATCATTTCTTTAGTAATTAATTATTTTAGAATTATATTTTGTAACTATATTTCTAAGGAGTTCCTCTTCTATCTGTTTATGATTATCTGTTTTATAGAAATATATTTTGATTTTTTCACCCTTTTTATACTTTTCTAACACAACGTGATTCATTTTACAATTTGTAATTTGACCACCATAATAACAATTCCGCGAATAAATCTGACCATAGCCATTTGCACTAAATCGCTGATTTAAATTAATTGTTTCACCGATATAGATAATTTCATCATCAATGACCCAGAGGTATACTCCCGAATCATAGGTACCATCAAATTTAAATTTACAAAATGGTCCTTTGCCATGTTGATGTAGAGACAGATTATTAATATTCTTACTTTGCTTTTGGGGCATATACTCTATAATAGTTCCATTAGAATCACACATAGGCTCTATAGTGTCAATATATTTAAATTCGTAACCACGTAAGATTTTAGGTGTTATATTGATATTCATTGATGATTTAATAGCATATGTATTTTTTTTCAATTCTCTGGGATATTTGTAAGATACCGCTTTATTGTCCTTTTTAACAAATTGAACATACTTGTCTTGTGGTGCAGTCATACAATTGCTAACTTTGTACCCAGCGCTTTTCCATGCCACAGCCTGTACATGCGTTTCATCCCACCACGCTGAATAAGTGTGGGCACTTTTACATAAAGGAAACCCTAAAATTTCTTCTATTTCAGTAAATGTCAAAGTAATAACTGATATATTTTGTTTGTTTAACCAATCTGCTAGTGGATCGTATTTACTCATATTGATATCTCCTTTTCTCTTTATATCAACTTTCAATTATTTTTTTCTTTAATACATCATATTCCATTTTTGTAATAGCTCCATTATCAAGTAGCTCTTTGATTTTCTGTATTTCATCTGCTAGCGATGTATGCTGATAACTTGCTCTAGATGATTTTTGTATAACCTGCTTTTTCTCAGTATTATATACAATAACATTATTAAGAAATCGTGATAGGTCTTCTGCCGACTTTAACATTAGTTTGTAAAAGCTAGATTTTTTTTGGGTTGGGCTCTTGATAAAATCAATATATAACGTATCCGTATATGTATTAACTAACTCAAGCTTTAGTTTTAAAGAGTCACATGTTTTTGAAGCTGATGTTTTTTCAGCAACAATACCACCAACCACTGCGCCAACACCACCTGCCACTAAACCTCCAACTATAGCAGCACCTAACCCACCGCTACTAGTTACGATGTTATCTTCTACTAATTCAAAGCTTGAGAGATTAGAATAATTAAAAATTTGATATTTAAAAATTCCATTCTCTATCCTAAATAATTTATTTTCACTATCCACTTGCATCCCGCCAAATTGATTCGTCTTAGTAAAATGATTTACAAAAGTACTTCTTTCAGAACATATTTCCTTCATTTTAGTAGAACTAATATGTCGAAGTGTTATATTAGATGGAATTTTTACTTTTGTAAGACATTCTTTACAAATTATACCATCCAAAAGATGTGTTTTTTCATCGAAAATCCCCTTTTGTTTATTGCAACAAATACAGTTTCTAGCCATAATCTTTCCCCTTTTTCTAATAGTAGATACGTATATTTTAGATTCCTAATTCTGCCAAAATTCCATACCAATAAACTTGATTTTGTGTTATACCTGTTGCTATGGCTGACACTTTTTCCCTACACAGTCTACGTTTATATAAATCGAGCATAGTCTCTAATTTATCTTTTTCTAAATATCTACGTCCTTTAATAATTGAATTATTGACAGTATCTCTTCCGGATTCAACATATACTTTGTCACAATCTGTGCCTACATAAAACCATTTCGGAGTTCTTGCATCCGTAGGTTGTGTTTGAATATTACGTGGATTATTTTTAAATTCCCCAACTATCTTCATCCATAATAATTCCATCTCATCTCTCCTTATCATACTTTTATCCCATTCTTTCAAATAATATTTTATTTCTAGTCTTGAAGAATATCCACTAGCCGTTTCAAAAAGGATTTCATCACCTGGAAGCATACACCTCTTCATTGCATTACACACCAGGGGCATTCTACTCTTCAAGTCCAACTCCCTATGAATATGATTAGCTACCAATGTTATACTACTCTCCAAAGTATCCTCTTTTAAACAATTAATAAATTCACAAATATCATTCGTAGTTACTTTCGCAGATAATTTTTCAACAGGTTCTTCATCTGGAATTGCTAATTTTTCTTGCTTCAACACTTGTACCTCTTCCTCTAATACTTGTATTCTCGAAAGCATCTCAACAATAATTTTATCATAATTCATCTTTATCCCCCCTTCTTTTCCTTTATCCTAACACATCCAATTTACTTTAGCAAGTAGATTCTCATTATATTCTTATCAAATTCTTATCTTATTCTTATTTCGATTCTACATAAAAAGAAGCCAACTATTCACAGCCGACTTCATCATTACTTGTACTATTAAATTATTTTACCTTTGCTTATACACATAGCCCTGATTACATATTCCAATTCCACTTTTTTCACTTTTTAATTATGCTAAGTACATTCTCTCTAAATCATCCACCACTTGCACATCATCTTGCAACGTCTTCAATCCTTTATCCTGACTATCCATTGCTTCTAGATACTTACGAATATCTTCTTTCATAGCCTCTGATGTTTCAATTTTTCTATCTGAAACTACTAGGTTCTGTAAAACGATAAAACTGAGTACGTACACCATCTGCTACTTTCCAACCACATGTATAGCAATCTTCATAACCTGCAAATGCTCTTTTGAAACTCGCCATTCCTACTACCATCTATATTCCTCCATCATTTCTTCTATCTGTTCTTCGATTCTTTCATCATTCTCATTTTGTAAACTAAGCGCTAATGAAATTACATCCACTGCCCCTTTCATGCCTAAGCACTCTGGATTGTATTTCCATAGTTCCAGTTCAATATAATCTTTATCTAATTCCCAGTTCGGATCTACACTTGCATCTTCTGGAATAATATCAATTTTCTTTTTATCCAATGCCCTTATCGTTCTTCTAGGTGGATTTAGCATTGTTTTCATAGCCAATGCTTCCTCTCCTGCGACTAAGAAATCCATATATGCATTTTCTCTTAAGACATATACTTTCTTTTGTATTGGTGATTGTAAATATTCCTTTGATAATTCGTAAAGTTCTTTTCCATAGGTAATTGGTTTTACATATTTACTTCTACCAATTGATGCAGTAGTAATCAATTGTAATCCGCTTAGTTCAGCTATTCCTCTACTCATATTCATAGCCGATATAT
>JAWXVD010000239.1:0-3366 GCA_044425705.1 Eubacteriales bacterium
GGATTTATCTCTACGCGTTCCATTCCTTGCATCATGCCTTCAGGAAATTCGCCTTCAGGGATTTCACCTTTAGGGATTTCACCTTCAGGAAATTCGCCTTCAGGGATTTCGCCTTCAGGTATAGATACTTGCGTATCCTCAGTGATGTTTTCAGTGAGATATACTGTTAATTCTTCTGCTTCTTCTGTACTTATGATTCCATCATCAATTCCAACTTGTAGGGAATCTAAGTATTCACTACTTTCGCTACAAGCAACTAAACTTAGTAACATACTACTTACTAATATTGTACTTAAAATTCGTTTCTTCATTAAAGCCTCCTTGCAATTATTATGTTATTATTTAATATACCAAACAAACACTTTTGGTATACTTAGTGTATCAAAAAGATATGTAATAGAAAGGGCTTAATTATGTAAATCATGTGGCATGTTTTAGTGCTTGTTGAATATTTTGACATCATCTTGACATATTTTTGTGTGTAAAAAAATGGTATACTATATGTGACATTATTAAAATAAAATAAAAGGAACTATGAGTGATGAAAAAAATATATATTGCTGAAGATGATAGAAACATATGTGATATTTTAATTACACATTTAAAACAAAACGGTTATATGGTAAAGGGATTTCCCGATGGACAGGCTCTTCTCGATGAATTTCGATTAGAACCCTGTGATTTGATTGTGACGGATATTATGATGCCAAACCTGAACGGGTACGATTTGTGTAAAGAAATTAGAAAAGAGAGTATCATACCGCTTATTATGATTTCAGCCAATAATGAAGAGATAGATCGGATTTTAGGACTGGAACTAGGGGGAGATGACTATATAGGAAAACCGATTAATTTAAGGGAGCTTACTGTAAAAATTAAAAATGCACTTAGGCGTATTGATGCACTTTCAGCTACTAACGAAAAGAATACTTCTGTTTTAATTTATCTGGATTTGAAATTAGATTTAGAAAGTAGAGCAGCATACATCGGAGATAATGTCTTTGATGTTACGACAAAAGAATTTGATCTATTAGAACTCCTCGTAAAACATGTGAATAAAGCATTTTCAAGAGAAAATATTATTCGTAGTGTGTGGCAATATGACTATGATGGTGATGCAAGGCAAGTGGACCAACTGATAAAACGATTGCGAAAAAAAATGTTTTTGGCAAATGCTTTATGTGAAATTAAAACGATTTGGGGATTCGGTTATAGAATTGGGGGAAAGAATGAAGAATAAAATTACGCAAAGACTTGTAATTATAAATCTATTTATTTTGACAATGTCGTTATTTTGCTTTTTTCTAATTACAGTGTATAGCTTAAATACACAAGCAATGCAACAAGCGGAACAGTTAATTGTATCAGAAAGTATAATAGTAATAGAGCGTACTGTAAATACTGAAAAGATTTTTCACGATGCAACGGAGATAAATATAGAAAATTCTATGTTACCTTCATTAGAAAATCAAAGTGATTCATACTTTTCATTAAGCCAAAATGAGGAGTCTAGTATACATATTTTTTGTGGATATGACGAAGAGCAGGAGCTGCTCCTCTTTCCAGAATTGGACGGTGTAATTATAAGTGGTCTTGTATTTGATGATACTGCAATTGAGGAGATTTCTAATGTGGTGATTAATGAGCCAACCACAATAACACTTAATGATGAAAAATATTTGGTACTTGTTGCTCCGTATGAGACGGGATATCAATCGGTGTTTGTTGTTTCTTTTTTAGCACTAGAAGGAATTTTGACATTACAGATTTCAAATGTTATGCAGTTCGGAATTGTTTTTATAGGGTTGCTCATTGCAGCTTTTATATTAATATTGTGGCAATCCATTAAAATAACAGCACCATTGAAAGCTTTAACAACTCGTTCTGGAGAATATGCTAATCATGATTTTTCAAAACCGTTTGTTATTCATACTGGAGATGAAATCGAAAGTCTCTCTCATAGCATAGAAGTTATGGTGAAAAATATAGTGTCACATGAGCAGTCACAACTTACATTATTTAGGAATCTGTCACATGAGCTCAAAACACCATTAACAGCCATTAGCGGATATGCTCAAAACATTGAAAATGGGTACTATGAAGATGAAAGTATTCCACTTACAATTATACAGGATGAATGTAAACGAATTCATGATATGTTGGATAATCTTATCTTTTTAAATAAAATAAATAGTAATGTCGAAAGATTTGTGTTCGAGCCAACAAATCTTGTGACGATTGTAACGAATAGCATCGAAAAAATAGAATCTATTGCGATATTAAATGAAATTGATATTATTTATAGTCCACCCCAAGATATTATAGTATCTGGTGATTATGATAAGCTTGTCAGAGTTTGTATTAATGTATTGTCCAATGCTTTGAAATTTACGAAGGATTATGTTCGGATTGAATTGATAAATGAAAATGATGTGGTTTCTATTATCATATCTGATAATGGGGAAGGATTCGCTAAAAATAAATTAGAAAAACTATTTTTTACACCTACAGGTGAATCCATTTATGGAAATGGAATAGGACTCCAGATTGTGTATGAAGTTATTAAGCAGCATGGTGGGAAGGTTTCGGCACGCAATAAGTTGGAGGGTGGTGCAGAGGTTATTATACAAATACCGAGAATTAATGAGAAGATTGCAGAGGTGAAGGCAGAGAAATAAAGCTATTCAGCTACTGCATCAAGCAGGTGTAAAAACCAATATTCACTATGTGCTTAATAAGCAAACTATTTATGAAGCATTGTTTTTATTAAAGAATAAAAGATTTCCACAAGAGATTAATTCAGTTGTTTTTCTATTGCATAAACCGATTGGACTAGGTAGTGAAGAGAATGTGATAACAAGAGATAACGAAGAATTTACTGAATTTATAGATTGTGTAACTAGAGAAGGCCATAACCTAAAAATTGGTTTTGATTCTTGTACTGTGCCTATGCTTGTGAATAATATAGGGAATATAGATATGGATTGCCTAGATACCTGTGAGGGTGTCCGATTTGTCCTCAGGTCAATGTGTGTGAAAATAAAGAAAGGATGTAAATATCAATTTCTAGTGTTTTACGTGTTATATATTACATTTCCCCTACATACATTATAAAAAAGTGTGTAGGGGATTCTTTTTGTGAAGGATTACATAGAAGAGCGGGCAATGGAGATTGCCAATTATATCATAGAAAATCAGGTGACGGTGAGACAGGCGGCGAAGCATTTCGGAGTGAGTAAGTCGACGATACATATGGTAGTACTAAAACCGAACGTTTTATAATCGGGATTAAATAAATATTGAGATAGTGAAGAAAGTCAGGAAACACAAGGGATTTAAGTGTGTGGTCTGGCTTTTTTTGTATGG
>JAWXVD010000007.1:0-60244 GCA_044425705.1 Eubacteriales bacterium
TCTATGAATGATTACATTGCAGATTGGGATGGAATCGGTGATTACTATGATGCTACTTTAAGTGCAGGTTCAATCGGTGATGACCTTTACGGTATTGCTACATATGCTGACGCTCGTGTATTTGCTTACAATACGGAATTATTTACAGAAGTTGGTATTGAAGAAGTACCAACTAACTGGGAAGAATTATATGAAGCACATGCAGCTTTAGTAAAAAAAGATGACGCTGGTAATGTGATTCAAACTGGTCTTGCTCTTTCTACAAGTGGAACAAATATTAACCAATACTTACAAATTTTCTCAATTCAAAATGGTCTTGCAGGGCTTGTTGATGCAGGAACAGATGAAATTTTATTTAACACAGATGAAGCAATTGAAGCAGCAGAATTCCTTGCTAGCTTGAGTGATTTAGGATTAATCTTATGGGATTCTATGAGCTTTGATACAAACCCATTTGTTGCAGGAACAGCAGCTATGGCAATCATCAATGAAACAGAATTTAACCTTGCTAACGAAGCACTTGGTGGTGTATTAGAAATCGCACCAATGTTTGGTAATGTAGAAACAGCAACATTCAGTGGTAGCCATATGTTCCACATGAGTGCACAAACTGCTCACCCAGATGCAACATGGGCATTAATCGAATATATGACATCAGCAGAATCTTTAGAAATTTGGATGGATGCTACTGGAGCAGCTCCTGTACGTGCATCTCTTGAAGAACATTACTTAGAACTTAGCCCAACATACGGTGAATTCTTTATGGAAGCCGTTTCAGTTGGACATCCAGCATCACTTGTTACATATAATAGTGCAATGGTTACTATTTTAGATTCTACAATGGAAGAAATTTTCTATGGTGTTTCTGAACCAGCAGATGCATTAAATGCAGCAGCAATAGAAGTACAAGCAGAAATTGACAACCAATAATTTACTCAAATTAGAGAAGAAACGGGGTCATTGACCTCGTTTTCTCTTTGATATGTTACAGGGAGGTTATATCATGTTGAGACACAACACTAAGAAGCTTAAAAGCAAATATGATAAAGAAGCTTATGCTATGATCGCACCAGCATATCTTATCTTTACTTGTTTTGTTTTAGTTCCAATCTTTATGGTTATTTATTATAGTTTTACAGATTTCAACTTATTCGAAATTACTAAATTTGTAGGATTTAACAATTATACTGCACTTTTCAGTGATAAGTATTTTATACAGGCGGTAAAAAATACACTTACTTATTCGGTTTGCACATTAACACTGCAGTTAGGCATCGGTTTACTTGTTGCAGTATTATTATATCGTACTTCAAAATGGGTACCAATTTTCCGTACGGCGTTTTATATTCCGAATGTCATCTCCATGGTATGTGCATCAATGGTTTGGCTTTGGTTATTCAATTCAAATTACGGATTTTTTAATGCAGTATTAGCAAATTTCAATCTACCAATCAAACAATGGTTGCTTGATCCAGCACTGGCATTGCCGTGTATGATAGCCATAGGTGTTTGGAAAAACTGTGGATATTCAATGGTTATCTTCTTATCAGGATTAACGGGTATTCCAGCATCCTTATATGAAGCAGCTGATATTGATGGAGCAGGACCTATTCGTAAATTTACTGCTATCACATTTCCAATGTTACAACCAACAACATTTTTCTTATTAGTAACAGGTATTGTAAATAGTTTTGCGGTATTTGAACAGGTTAATATTATGACAGCAGGTGGACCATTAAATAGTACAACAACAGTGGTACATCAAATTTATCGTCGTGCATTTAGTGAGTATAAAATGAGCTATGCAAGTGCAATGGCTGTAGTATTGCTTCTATTTGCATTGATCGTAACAGCTCTTGTCTTTAAATTTGGAAACAAAGGACAAGATACAGATGTATCTTAGGGGAGGGAAATAAGATGAAAAGAAAACAAATATTCCACATCGTTTGGATTATCGTTATGATACTTCTTTCGTTGATTATTATAACACCGATTCTTATTATGTTTTTCACTTCTTTTAAAACAGCTGTAGAAATTGGTGGTGCTAACTTTAAAATTCTTCCAGAGCAATGGAATCTGGATAATTATGTTCAAGCAATGAGCACAGGAAACTGGCCTCTTTACTTTAAAAATTCATTAACTATTACAATTGTTGCAGTAGTATTTTCCTTACTGTTTAACTCTATAGCAGGATATGCATTTGCAAGATTGAATTTCCCAGGTAAAAACCTACTATTTGGATTTTTATTAATGGGATTGATGATGCCACAACAAGTATCTATGTTACCAACATTCTTAATTATGGCTAAATTCCCAATGCTAGGAGGAAATGACTTATTTGGAAATGGCGGTTCAGGTTTGATGAATACATTGCCAGGTTTGGTAATTCCATTAGTTTCAGGTTCTTTTGGTGTTTTCTTATGTAAGCAATTTTATGAAAATTTCCCAAAAGCCTTGGATGAAGCAGCAGTGATTGATGGGGCAGGTAAGTGGCGTATTTATTTTGAAATTTATGTTCCAAATTCAAAAGTTATCCTAGCAACATTATCCTTATTAAAAGGTGTTTCAGTATGGAATGATTATCTCTGGCCTTTAGTTATGACAAATAATGAAGGAATGAGAACGGTGCAATTAGCTCTTAGTTTATTTAACGGTGAAACAACAACTGATTGGGGTCCTATGATGGCGGCTTCTGTATTAGTTTGTTTACCTATGGTGCTCTTATTCTTGGTAGCACAAAAATATTTTGTACAGGGTGTTGTATCAACTGGTTTAAAATAATAGAAACAGTAAGTAGATGGCATTCGTGCAGAATGCTATCTATTTATAATTAAAATAAAAGGGGATTATCCATGAAAGTAATTATGGTTATGTTTGACACATTGAATCGTCGTTTTTTAGAACCATATGGTGGTTGTGAAGTAATGACACCAAATTTCACACGTTTGGCTGGAAAAACAGTACAATTTCAAAATTGTTATGCTGCTAGTTTACCATGTATCCCGGCACGACGTGAGATGCATACGGGACGATATAATTTTCTCCATCGTTCCTGGGGGCCATTGGAACCCTTTGATGATTCTATGCCTAATATCCTAAAAAATAAAGGGATTCATACACATTTAGTTAGTGACCATGGACATTATTGGGAAGCTGGTGGTGCAACTTATCACACCCAGTTTACTACATGGGATAATGTACGTGGACAAGAGGGAGATCCTTGGCAAGCGGTTGTGGGAGAAGTTCCTGATTCGGATCCTAATTTTGTTCCATATACAGACGGAATTCGTAAAATTTTATATGATCAAAATCTTGCAAATCGCACAGGTATTAAATGTAAGGAAGATTTCCCATTAGTGAAAACTTTCAATGGTGGAATAGAATTTATAAAACAAAATAAAAATCGTGGAGATTGGTTTTTACAGATTGAATCATTTTCACCACATGAACCATTTATGGCGTCAGAAGAGTTTAAAGCTATGTATCCATGCGACACTTCTGTTGGAAAACGTTATGAATGGCCAGATTATAGCCCTGTCAATGGGTCTAGTGAGGAAGAGATCAATCAAGTTAGATATGCACATTTTGCGTCTTTAAGTATGTGTGACGAACAATTAGGGCGAGTGCTTGATTTGATGGATGCTGAAGATATGTGGAAAGACACTATGTTGATTGTCAATACGGATCATGGGTTTATGCTAGGAGAACATGATTTTTGGGCTAAAAATTATATGCCATGTTATAACGAAATCGTACATATACCATTGTTTATCTGGGACCCTAGAGCAGCAGTAAAAGGAGAAACGAGAGAGGCTTTGGTGCAAACCGTGGATATGCCAGTGACAGTTCTTGATTTCTTTGGAATTGAACCATCAAAGGATATGGAAGGCCATTCCTTATTACCAATTTTAAAAGAAGATGCTGATGTTCGTGAAGCAGGTTTATATGGAACATTTGGTGGACATATATGTTGTACGGATGGTAGATATACCTATATGCGAACACCACGTGACGAAAAAGGTCCACTATATGAATATACTTTAATGCCAACCCATATGATGGAAATGTTCTCGGTAGAGGAATTACGAACCATGGAACGTCATGAAGGATTTGATTTTACAAAGGAAGTACCATTGATGCAAATTCAAGTGGATTCATCCACTCGTTGTTGTGTGAAGGAAGATTTTTTGTTTGATGTAACAAAGGATCCGAAACAAGTTTCACCTATCAATGATGTAGATGTAGTAGAGTATATGGAAAAATTAATGATTGCATTATTGCAGAAAAATGATGCGCCTAATGAGATTTACCAACGTTTTGGATTCACTATATAAAAGAAAGAAGAGATAAAACAAGGGCTATCCTACTCGTGATACAGAGTGAGGATAACCCTTGTTTTATTTTATACATTAACAATCGTCACTTTCTCAAAGTCTGGCAACTTTGAATCAAGGAGACAAATTGCAAGTTGCATGTATGATGAAGCGTTTAGTATGCTCCATAAGAAGCGCTAGTTGCCTTGATGCGATTATAAAAGTTTGCAGTAGCAGCACTCATATATGGATATACATAGATGCTGGCAATTCCTGCAGTAAGTCCAACTAGTAGAATCCATCCAATAAAGGAAAGCTGTAGAGAAAATAGAGCCATTTTATTTCCTTTCATGATACGTTTGCTTTCATCTAGGGCTTCGGTAGCACTCATTTGAGGGTTTTCTACTAAGATATAGAAAGCCATGGAATAAGAATAAGCTTTGATGATACCAGGAACAATCAAAAGCATTGACCATAAAAGGATAAAGACAGACATCAATAATTGTAAAATAATAGTAGTGCCAAAATATTTAAAACCATCAAATAATCTATTCACGTCAGGTGTTTCCCCTACTGTCAAACCTAAATAAATAGCGATTAGTCCAAAAGTGAGAGGTGGCGCTAATACATAAGAAGCGATACTTCCTGCAACAGGAACTGCATTACAGCCAAGTACAATTAACATATAGATGATGTAAATAAGAAATAAAATACCTAAGTTGCCACTGATTTGTTGTTTTGCTTGATCTTTTAATTCAGCATTTGTGAACATAAAAATCCTCCTTTTTAGTGCATGCACCATGGAAATCTATGGATGAAGATTACGGGGTACATGATTATTATAGTAAAAAGAGTATAAGTGATTTGAGAATTATTGTCAATGAAATAGAACTGTAACTGAGTTAACGTTTATCCTAATTTTTTTTGCTACATCGCCTTGTAATATAGGGAAATGCATGATATACTCAATCCATAATAAAGCATATAGAATAATCACATTGAATACGTAAGTGCTAATCAAAAGTGCTGTGTATATCTTATTTCAAATCTAAAACATATCGATACATTCTATGCTTATAACCCAATCACAAAAGTAGGAGTATCGATGGATTTTTAGAATCATCAGATTTGCAATAAAATCAATGGATTTTCTCCTGCATCCAACCAAAGGAGGAAATGAATTCTATGAGCACATCACTAGATACCATCATGCAACAACCAGTTCCCAACACACCCTTTAGCCAAAGTAATGTTGATTATTTTTTATCGGAAGTAGAAAAAGACCCAGAGTTTAAAATGCAGTGGGATAAACTATCCGTAGAACAACAATCAGAAATTATCAAATATTACAAAGGCGAAAAGATACCCAATATTACATCCGATCCAATTTTCAAGCATATATTTAACCCTGAACTTCATCCCGAACGGTTATCAGAGCTTATTTCTTTGTTGTTAGGAATGGAAGTAAAAGTAGTGAAAGCACTACCGTTAGAAAATATTGCTTATTCTGTTTATGCGAAAGATATTATTTTAGACATACTGGTTCAGTTGGAAGACGGCAGTTATGCTAACGTGGAGATTCAACGAGCAGCTTTTGCATTTAGTCCCAAACGAGCAGCTGTACTATCTGCCAACTTGCTTTCTCGTCAGTATATGGTACTCTCCAATCAAAATAAAAAAGAAATAGATTATGAAGATGTGAAAAATGTTTACACTATAGTATTATTGGAAAATACCTATCCCTATTTTAAAGATCACCCAACAGATTATGTACATAAGTCTTCACAAACATTTGATACAGGTGTAAACTTAGATTTATTACAACATTATATTTTTGTAGAACTCGGAAAATTTGACAAACTAATTACTACCATTGACACAAAACTTGATGCATGGTTCAAATTTATTTTAACGAAAACACCGTATGATTTAATGACAATCATCCAACAGTTTTCTACCTTTGAATCCTTGTATCAGGAAATTGCTACGTTTATGGTAGATAGAAAGGGGATATTCGCTATGTTATTTGAAGGAATGGCAGTACTAGATGATAATAGTATTAGAAATGAACTAAAAAGAAAAGATAATAGAATTGCGGAATTAAGCATGGAAAACCACCAAAAGGATATTTTGTTTCAACAGGCTGTACAGGAAAAACAAAAAGCAGTGCAAGAGAAACAAAAAGCAGTGCAAGAAAAACAAAAAGCAGTGCAAGAGAAACAAACAAACATGATTAAAGGTATGCTAGCCAACCAAATTCCAGATGGTAGTATTATGCAAATTGCGAATGTTACAGAAGAGGTATTAAAGGAAGTTAAGAAATCTATGGGTTTATTATAATAAGACAAAATCTTATGGTTATAACAATGCTAAATTTATTCTAGATAGAGGCTATTTTAGTAAAGAAAACATACGTTACATGGATAAGTATTGTTAAATATTCAAAAATAGAGTAATATAATATGTAAAGATATGTTTTGAAGGAGAATAATATGGAGAGAGTAACCTCGTTTGTTGACCATTTTAGGTGTAAATTTAACTAAAGAAAATATAGTTGATGAGATTAATAGATGTTTGGAGAAAATGTATGGATTTGAATACAATTGAAGATTCAGAGGTTCTATATAGAGTTGCGAGAGAATCTAATCCAGACGGATTGATGTGCATGAAAAATTGAAACAAGTCTGAATCTAGATAACATAGATAAATTAAGGCTATCCAAGGAATTGGATGGTCTTTTGTAGTAGAATCTTATTCCTGTAAATATCAGGGTATAGGAGCTTATTTACTAAGAATTTACGCTACTAAGGAGGAATACAATTATGAGATGGGAAGAAAATGTGAGAAAAGTAGTGCCTTATACACCAGGAGAACAGCCTAAGGTAGCAGATGTAATCAAATTAAATACCAATGAAAATCCATATCCGCCATCCCCAAAGGTGATGGAAGCGATGCATCAAGTTGCACATGATAGCCTACGTTTGTACCCAGATCCAGAAGCGAAAGGTTTGGTAGATACGTTAGCGGAATATTATGACTTAAAACCTAGTCAAGTATTTGTAGGAGTTGGTTCGGATGATGTGTTAGCAATGGCATTTCTAACATTTTTTAATAGTAAAAAACCTATTTTATTTCCAGATATTACATATTCCTTTTATGATGTATGGGCAAACTTATTTCAAATTCCTTTTGTGAGAAAACCATTAACCAGTGAGTTTAAAATGGATAAACATGATTATATTGTAGAAAATGGCGGCATTATTTTTCCTAATCCCAATGCACCTACGGGGGTAGCGGAGAGTTTAGATATGATTGAAGATATCTTAAAATCTAACCGTGATGTGGTAGTGATTGTGGATGAGGCATATGTGGATTTTGGAACAGAAAGTGCAGTGTCTTTATTACCGAAATATGAAAACTTATTGGTGGTGCAAACTTTTTCTAAATCACGTGCCATGGCAGGTATGAGAATTGGTTTTGCAATGGGAAATGAAACCTTAATTAAGTACTTGAATGATGCAAAATTTTCATTTAATTCCTATACTATGAATCAAACATCCATTGCTATGGGCAAGGCTTGTATCCAAGATGATACATACTTCAAAGAGATGGTAGACAAGGTCGTGAAGACGAGAGAAGAAATAAAGTTGGCATTAAAAGAATTAGGATTTTCTTTTCCTGACGCAAAGAGTAATTTTATTTTTGCAACTCATGAAAGTGTACCAGCCAAGGAAATTTTCGAAGCTTGTAAAAAAGCAAATATTTTTGTAAGATATTTTGAAAAAAGAAGAATTGACAATTATTTGAGAATTACCATTGGTACAGAGGAAGAAATGCAAAAATTAATCATATTTTTAAAGGATTTTTTGAATAGATAACATATAAGGTTGGAAAATAATATGAGAGCGTATACAGATTTTGCCAGTGTGTATGATGTCTTTATGGCAGATACACCTTATGAGGAGTGGAGTCAATTTTTACTAGAAATTTTTGAGAAGAATCAAATTCATACGGGACATTTGATTTTAGACTTAGGATGTGGAACAGGAACCCTAACAGAATTGATGGCCAAAGCTGGATATGATATGATAGGAATCGATAATGCACCAGAAATGCTAGCCATTGCTATGGAGAAAAAAGAAGAATCCAGTTCTGAAATTTTATACTTATTACAAGATATGAGGGAAATGGAGCTTTATGGCACGGTGAAAGCTGTCATTAGTATCTGTGATTCTTTGAATTATTTATTAGAGGAAGAGGATATCATAGAAACTTTTCGACTAATCAATAATTATTTGGATCCAAAAGGTCTCTTTATTTTTGATTTTAATACAGTTTATAAATATAGAGAAGTGATAGGTGATACCACTATTGCAGAGAATAGAGAACATTGTAGTTTTATCTGGGAAAATTATTATCACGAAGAAGAGGGAATTAATGAGTATGATTTAACACTCTTTGTGGAAAACAAAGGGGAAGAGAGTGAACTATGTGGATATTATTCTAAATTTCAAGAAACTCATTTTCAAAGGGGATATACCTTAGAGCAGATGGAATCCTTTATTCTACAGAGTGGCATGGAATTTGTAGAAGCCATAGATACAGATACAAAAGGTAGAGTAACAGAAACAAGTGAAAGAATCTATGTGATTGCAAAAGAATGTGGGAAATGATAAAGTAGACGTTTAGTTTGCAAATGAAATATAGTAAGGTGTCAAAGAGAATGCTTTTTGGTGAAAGTAGAGAGAGGAAAGTAAGTAATGTCAGATTATATTGTAAGAGCAACGGCAGCAGATGCTCAAATTAGAGTGTTTGTAGCCATAACGAAAGAAACTGTAGAAACAGCCAGAAAAGCCCATAATACCAGTCCGGTGGTGACAGCTGCATTGGGAAGGTTGTTAACGGCAGGTAGCATGATGGGAGTTATGCTAAAAGGAGATAAAGATATTTTAACACTACAGGTGCAAGGCAGTGGTCCTATGAAAAGTATGACTGTAACTGCAGATTCTAAAGGTAGAGTAAAAGGCTATGCCAATGTACCACAGGTAATGATACCGGCTAATAGCAAAGGGAAATTAGACGTAGCAGGAGCAGTAGGGATTGGTATTTTAAGTGTCATTAAGGATATGGGGTTAAAGGATCCATATGTAGGACAAACAGCTTTGCAAACTAGTGAAATCGCAGAAGATTTAACTTATTATTTTGTTACTTCAGAGCAGGTACCATCTTCAGTAGGGCTGGGAGTATTGATGGATAAAGAGACGAATACAGTAAAGCAAGCAGGCGGATTCATTATTCAGTTGATGCCTTTTGCACAGGAAGAAGTGATCCAGAAATTAGAGGCTAATTTATCTAAAATCAATTCTGTTACAAGCATGTTTGAAGACGGAAATTCACCAGAGGAAATTTTAGCAATTTTAATGGATGGTATGGATTTTGAAATTATGGATAAGGTACCTACTGAGTTTTATTGCAATTGTGATCAAGCAAGAATCGAAAAAGCAATCATCAGTGTAGGAAAAAAAGAAATCGTAGAAATGATTGATGAAGGAAAAGACATTGAATTGAATTGTCATTTTTGCAATACTAATTATACCATCACAGTGGATCGATTGAGGGAATTATATCAAGGTGCAAGGAGATAATTACAAAAATTCTTATTGGTCCATTACAGAGAATCCAGAATTTTTATGAAATATTTGAATTATGAGAATGAATAAATTGTAAAATAGAGACGAGGTAGGGGAAATGAAACATGGATTTATTAAAGTTGCTGCTGTGACACCGAAAATCAAGGTGGCAGACCCAGAATACAATGCTATAGAAATAATTCGCGGTATTAAGGAAAGTAGTGAAAAAGGAGCGAAAGTCATTGTGTTGCCAGAACTTTGTATGGTAGGTTTTACCTGTAATGACTTGTTCTTGCAAGAAATCTTGTTGCAGAAAAGTAAAGAACAATTATCTGTGATAGCAGAAGCTACAAGAGAAATAGAAGGTATTATCTTTATTGGGCTTCCTTTAGAGATGAATGGGAAATTATACAATGTTGCGGCAGTTCTCAGTAAAGGTGAAATACTGGCATTTATTCCTAAAAAAAACATTCCAAATTATGCCGAGTTTTATGAGGCTAGACATTATGCAGTGGGGAATGATACACCAGTGATGTATCAATGGGAAGACAAAGAAATTCCTTTCGGCACGAATATTTTATTTATTTCTCAGGCAGTAGAGGGATTGCAAATTGGTTGTGAATTATGTGAAGACCTTTGGGTGCCAAACCCACCTAGTACAAGTCATGCAATGGCTGGTGCCAATTTGATTGTAAATCTTTCTGCATCTAATGAAACAGTAGGAAAAGATGATTATAGAAGAAATCTTGTAAAAGCCACTAGTGCAAGACTGATAGCAGGATATATCTATGCCTGTGCAGGTGAAGGTGAATCTACGCAAGATTTGGTATTTAGTGGACATAATATCATAGCGGAAAATGGTAGTACCTTAGCTCAAGGAAAGAGGTTTACCAACGAGACGATTTATGCTGACGTGGATATTCACAGGTTACGACATGAACGAAGAAGAATGAATACTTTTGTGACTGATTTAGAACAAAAATATCTAAAAATTTCCTTTGATATGAAACAAGAAGAAACGGTATTAGAACGAAAATTTGATGGGATGCCATTTGTACCATCCAATCGAGAAGAAAAAGAGCGAAGATGCGAAGAAATTTTATCCATACAATCATATGGATTGAAAAAGCGATATGAACATACAGGATGTAAAACAGCGGTAATCGGTATTTCTGGTGGACTAGATTCTACCCTTGCGTTGCTTGTAACAGTTCGTGCCTTTGACATGTTAGGGTTAGATAGAAAACAAATTTATTCTATTACCATGCCTTGTTTTGGAACTACTGACCGTACCTATGATAATGCTTGTAAATTAGCGAAGACATTAGGCACTACATTAGAAGAAATAGAAATTAAAGAGGCTGTAAATATTCACTTTAGAGACATTTCTCATGATAGCAATGTGCATGATGTGACCTATGAAAATGGGCAAGCCAGAGAGCGTACACAGATTCTCATGGATATTGCCAATCGTAGTGGCGGTCTTGTTATAGGAACAGGTGATATGTCGGAATTGGCTTTAGGCTGGGCAACCTATAATGGAGATCATATGTCTATGTATGGTGTGAATGTAGGAGTTCCTAAAACATTAGTGAGACATCTTGTGCAATATTATGCGGATACCTGTGGAGATGCTGTTCTGCAAGAAGTTCTTTTAGATGTGTTAGACACCCCGGTGAGTCCAGAATTACTTCCACCAGTAGATGGTGTCATATCCCAAAAAACAGAAGATTTAGTGGGTCCTTATGAATTACATGATTTTTATTTATACTATATGTTAAGATGTGGGTTTGCTCCTAAAAAGGTATATCGCATCGCGAAAGAAACCTTTGCAGGTCAATATGCTGAAGGCACGATTTTAAAATGGATGAATACATTTTATCGCAGATTTTTCACACAACAGTTTAAACGCTCTTGTCTTCCAGACGGACCTAAGGTGGGAAGTGTTGCAGTATCCCCAAGAGGTGATTTGAGAATGCCATCTGATGCCAGTGGGGCAGCTTGGTTAAAAGAAATAGAAGAATTATTGTAACAGGTCAGAATGAGCACGAATCATTTGTTGATTAGTGACTAGCCAAAAATCAAATAAGAAGTAGGATTTGACTGCATATGCATACCTACTTTTAAAATCCCTATAAGATAGAATAATGAAAACTACAGAATCATCTTTGTGATTAAAGTTTTTACTATGATATTTTATAGGGATTTTTTTCTCAATATCCTAAGGTGGAATCATTTGTATCAATGACATAAGCTTGTTCCAAAGAGGAAGCAATAGCATTTAATAGAACCATAGAAGTGTACTTATTATCATCAGAATAAGAAATATTATCTAGAGATTGCGTTGATAATATTTGAGAAGAGAGTTCTGCTAAAGCTGGTTCCATTAATGGGTACATAGTAGTAACACTTTCCTCTAAATTTACAAGTGCGATAGAAGTAATCTCATCACTGTTTACTACCACCTCTACATCTATCGTAGTATTGTTAATCATAAGAGAAGTGGTATATTTGCCAGGTATGTAAATGGATGTTTCTGTGATACTTGAAGTATCAGAAATATTGTTATCTTTTGGTGAAAACATAATAATTAGCAGTACTACAAATAAAATCCCAAGTACTACAAAGATGCCTGTATATATTAATTCTTTTACGTGTAATACTACAATTTTTGTTTTTGCATTCATATCCCCAATTCCATTTCATAATTATTTATATATCATACGTAAGCAGTGAAGAATTTATAACTGAATACTTTTATTTCATAGGAAGAAAAGTTTTTTCGTTGACAAAGATAGTAAAAAACTGATATATTTTTAAAAGAGTTAGGGATTTTTTTGTAGTTGGAAACGCGTATTAATATAAAAAGATGAAATACTGGGAGGTAAGGAAATGAGTAATTTTACCAGAGAAGACATTTTAAATATGGTGATGGAAGAAGATGTAGAATTTATTAGACTGCAATTTACAGACATGTATGGAAATTTGAAAAATGTTGCAATTACTGCAAATCAATTAGAAAAAGCATTAGATAATACATTTATTTTTGATGGTTCTAGTATAGAAGGATTTGTAAAAATAGAAGAATCTGATATGTATTTATACCCAGATTTAGATACCTTTGTTATTTTTCCATGGAGACCACAACAAGGAAAAGTGGCAAGATTAATTTGTGATGTATACAAACCAGATGGGACACCATATGAAGGTGATCCTAGATATGTATTAAAAAAAGTTATTAAAGAAGCAGAAGCGATGGGATATACATTTCATGTAGGACCAGAATGTGAATTCTTCTTGTTTAACACAGATGATAATACATTGCCAACTACAATTACCCATGAAAAAGCAGGATACTTTGATTGTGGACCAATGGATTTTGGCGAGAATGCTAGAAGAGACATGGTGCTTACTCTGGAAGAAATGGGATTTGAAGTGGAATCTTCTCATCATGAAGGTGCCCCAGCACAACATGAGATTGATTTTAAATATGAGGATGCATTAAAAACAGCAGATAATATTATGACATTTAAATTAACTGTTAAAACCATAGCAAAACGTCACGGACTGTATGCTACCTTTATGCCAAAACCAAAATATGGAGTGAACGGTTCAGGAATGCATATTAATATGTCATTAAGTAAAGACGGTAAAAATATCTTTAATAATACCAGTGATGAAAATGGATTAAGTAAAGAAGCTTATTATTTTATGGGTGGTATTATCAAACACGTAAAAGCAATGAGTGCTATTACAAATCCATTGGTAAACTCTTATAAAAGATTAGTACCAGGTTTTGAGGCACCAGTGCATATCGGTTGGAGCATGAAAAATAGGACACCGTTATTTAGAATTCCTACAGAAAGAGGAGAACGTACTAGGGTAGAACTTCGTTCACCAGATCCATCTGCAAATCCTTATTTGGCATTGGCAGTATGTTTGAGTGCTGGATTAGAAGGAATTAGAGAACAGATTATGCCACCTGAGAGTATGGAGGCTAGTGATTCTGTGTGGATGCCAGTAGAAGAAATTGGAAAAGATATCGAAACACTACCATGTACATTATTGGAAGCTATTAGAGAATTAAAGAAAGATAGCTTTATCAAAGAAACACTGGGACAGTATTTAGTAGATAGATATATTGCAGTGAAACAAGAAGAGTGGCATCAATATCGTTCTCAAGTAACAGCTTGGGAAATTGAACAATATTTAGGAAAATATTAAGTATGAACCATAGATGATGATATTTGGAATGAAAAAAAGTAAATTGAAATTGATAAAATGACAGTTAGGAGGTAGGGACAGTTGATTAATGTGATTGTAGTTTTTCCGAAAGCAGAAGACGCAAAAAATATTAAGATTCTTTTGTCTAGAAATGGATATCAAGTAACAGCTGTCTGTACCACGGGGGCACAAGCCATTGCCCATGCTGATGGATTATCCAGTGGTATTATTATTTCAAGCTATAAATTAGCGGACATGATGTATTCAGAAATTAAGGAATGTATGCCTGCAGGATTTGAATTGTTGTTATTAGCATCTCAAAATAATTTGAGCCAATGTTATGAAAAAGATATTATGATGTTAGCCATGCCTTTAAAAACTAGAGACTTATTTAGTACCTTAGAGATGATGGGGAGCAATATTGTACGAAGGAGACAGCGTGCTAAGTTAAAGCCTAAACAGAGGAGTGGCACAGATACAAAATATATCAAAGAAGCAAAGGCTCTGTTAATGGAAAGAAATGATATGACAGAGGATGAGGCGCATAGATACATACAAAAATGCAGTATGGATAGTTGTACGAATATGGTAGAAACGGCGCAGATGATTTTGTCTATGATGAAAGTGTGATGAGATAAGAGGCGATTTCATACGTATTTACATGGTGAGATGGAAAGCTGACAGACATAAAAGAAAATAGATGAGACTCTTAGAAAGGAAGTGTGTATTAGATGAAATTTACGAAAATGCATGGATGTGGAAATGATTATGTATATGTAAATGGCTTTGTGGAAAAGATTCCAGTGGAAGAAAAGCCAGAACTTGTAAAGCGATTAAGCGATAGACATTTTGGGATTGGTGGAGATGGAGTGATTTTTATTTTACCATCAGAGGTGGCTGATTTTGAAATGGAAATGTATAATGCAGATGGTACTCGCGGAGAAATGTGTGGTAATGGGATTCGTTGCGTGGCTAAATATGTATACGATAAGGGGTTGACAGATCAGACAGAGATTAGTATTGTAAGTGCTGGTATGATGAAGTATTTAGAATTGACTGTAGAAGATGAGAAGGTTTCCGTGGTAAAGGTGAATATGGGAGCACCAGAACTGATATCATCTAATATCCCAGTCATTTCAGAAAATGAAACAGTTGTTGATGAAGGGATTCTTGTGCAGGGAGAAGAATATAAGATGACCTGTGTTTCTATGGGAAACCCACATGCAGTAGTATTTATGGATGATGTGGCGAATTTGGATATCGATAAAATAGGACCTCATTTTGAAAACCATGAGAGATTTCCTAAGAGAATCAACACAGAGTTTGTAAAAGTGATAGATGATAGCCATGTAGAAATGCGTGTCTACGAAAGAGGAACAGGGGAAACATTGGCTTGTGGAACAGGTTGCTGTGCTACAGTTGTTGCTTGTGTTTTAAATGGTTTTACAAAAGAGGAAGTTGTAGTCAAAGTATTAGGTGGAGAAATTCTAATTCGATGGGATAGAGAAGCGAATCTAGTTTATATGACAGGACCTGCTACTACAGTGTTTGAAGGAGAAATTTAAGAATATATAAAGAAGAGAGGAAAAGATTATGTTTAAAATTAATGACAATTACACAAAATTACCAGGAAGTTACTTGTTTTCTACCATTGGAAAGAAAGTAAGCGCTTTTACAGAGGCAAATCCAGACAAGAAAATTATCCGTTTAGGAATTGGTGATGTAACACAACCTTTGGCATCAACGATTATTACAGCCCTTCATGATGCAGTAGATGAAATGGCTGAAGCATCTACATTTAAAGGATATGCACCAGACTTAGGTTATGAATTTTTAAGAAGTGCTATTGCGAAAAATGATTATAAAGCCAGAGGATGCGATATTGCAGCAGATGAAATTTTTGTTTCTGATGGAGCAAAATGTGATTCTGGAAATATTCAAGAAATCTTTAGTGTAGATAATAAGATTGCAGTTTGTGATCCTGTTTATCCAGTATATGTAGATACTAATGTTATGGCAGGTAGAACGGGTGTTTACGATTATACAAAAGAGACATGGAGTGATGTCATTTATATGCCATGTACTGCGGAAACTGGATTTGCACCAGAATTGCCTACAGAAACACCAGACATTATCTACTTGTGTTTCCCTAACAATCCAACAGGATCAACGATTACAAAAGCCCAATTGCAAGAATGGGTAGATTATGCAAATAAAGTAGGCGCTGTGATTATTTATGATGCGGCTTACGAAGCATATATTTCAGAAGAAGATGTACCACATAGCATTTACGAGTGTGAAGGTGCTAGAACTTGTGCTATCGAATTACATTCTTTCTCGAAAAATGCTGGATTTACAGGGGTACGTTTAGGTTATACCGTAGTACCTAAAGATATTAAAGCAGGAGATGTAACACTTCATTCATTATGGGCTAGAAGACATGGTACAAAATACAATGGTGCTCCATATATTATTCAAAAGGCTGGTGAGGCTGTATATTCGGAAGCAGGCCAAGCGCAATTGAAAAAACAAGTAGAATATTACATGAACAATGCAAAATATATTTATGATGGATTAAAAGAAGCTGGTTATACTGTATCTGGTGGTGTGAATGCTCCATATATTTGGTTAAAAGCACCAAACAATATGACAAGCTGGGAATTCTTTGATTATTTATTAGAAAATGCAAATGTAGTAGGAACGCCAGGTTCGGGATTTGGACCAAGCGGAGAAACTTACTTTAGATTGACAGCCTTTGGTAGCTATGAAAACACAGTAGAAGCAATCAAACGAATTAAGGCATTATAACTCATATAAAATAATTGTATAGTAACGTGCTAAAGTTTTTATTGCAATTGAAAAAAAGATGTGCTATTATAACCAACAGAAAGGCTATGAACAAGACTCTTGTTAAGGAAAGCAACAGGAATATGGCGTCACCGACTGAGAGCGCTATTAGTGGGAGATAACAAAGGGAACACTTGGGAGCTGATTATTCGAGATATGGAGTAAAGGAACATATATTAGGGTAATACGGAGGTACACGTTACGTACTAAGAGTGGAGAAAGAAATTAATTTCTCAATGCGGGTGGTACCGCGGGTTTATTGTTTAATCCCGTCCCGGAATACAATAGTATTCCCGGGGCGTTTTTTTATGCAAAAAGTCTCTTGGGGATAGAATCAAAATAATATTATGTTACATTTTGTGGCATAGCTACGGAATGTAACATGATTATTGGAGATTATTTTGAAAAAACGGTAATAATTTGTGTAAAGAATGCGAGGAGTATGAAAATGGAATTTTTAACTGGTGTAAAAGTAAAAGAGACAAAAGAAATTAGTGCATTATTAGAGGACGGTGTAGTAGGAAGTGTTGTAAAAGTAAATGGTGCGGTGCATACTGTACGTGATATGGGAAATGTAATGTTTCTGATTCTTAGAAAAAGAGAAGGTCTTTTACAATGTGTAGTCCAAGGGGAATCTGGTATTGATATGAATGAAGTAAAAGAAGGTGGAACTGTAGAGGTGACAGGTGTTCTTGCAGAATCAGAAAAAGCACCAAACGGTATTGAAGTGATGGCAGAGAGCCTTGTAGTTCTTTCTACACCAGCAGAGCCAATGCCAATTCCAATTTCTAAATGGAAAATGAATACAACCTTAGAAACCAATTTAAATCTTCGTCCTATTTCACTTAGAAATATTAAAGAACGTGCAAAATTTAGAATTCAAGAAGGTATTGTTAGAGGATTTAGAGAGTTTTTATATGAAAATGGATTTACTGAAATTCATACACCTAAAATCGGATCGAAAGGTGCGGAAGGTGGAGCAAATATATTCAAATTAGATTATTTTCATAGACCAGCTATCTTAGAACAAAGTCCACAGTTTTATAAACAGATTATGACAGGTGTGTTTGACCGTGTATTTGAAACAGCTCCAGTCTTTAGAGCAGAAAAACATAACACAAAAAGACATTTAAATGAATATACATCACTTGACTTTGAAATGGCCTATATCGATAGCTATGAAGATATTATGGCAATGGAAACAGGTGCTATTCAAAATATCATGAGAGTATTAAAAGAAGATTATGCCAAAGAATTAAAAATCTTAAACATGGAACTTCCGAATGTAGAACAGATTCCAATGGTACGCTTTGATGAAGCAAAACGTTTGGTTTCTGAAAAGTATAATAGAACAATCAAAAATCCTTATGATTTAGAACCAGAAGAAGAAGTTTTGATTGGGCAATACTTTAAAGAAGAATATGATGCTGATTTTGTGTTCGTTACCCATTATCCAAGTAAAAAAAGACCTTTTTACGCTATGGATGATCCAGCAGATACAACTTTTACATTAAGCTTTGACTGTTTGTTTAAAGGGATGGAAATTACAACTGGTGGACAACGTATTCATGATTATCATATGTTACTTGAAAAAATTGACAAACGCGGTATGACACCAGAAGGAATGGAACATTATTTAATGGCGTTTAAACACGGTATGCCACCACATGGTGGATTAGGTTTAGGGCTGGAACGTTTTACAATGAAATTAATCGGTGAAGACAACGTAAGAGAAACAACACTGTTCCCACGCGATTTGAATAGACTTGAGCCATAGGAGGAAAAAAATGAAAAATCAAATTAGTGATGAAACAATAGAGTATGTAGGCATTCTTGCAAAATTAGAATTGTCTAGTGACGACAAAGAAAACGCAAAAAAAGATATGGGGAGCATGCTTGACTATATCGATAAATTAAGTGAATTAGATACAGAAAGTATTACACCTATGAGTCATGTATTTCCAGTGCATAACGTCTTTCGTGAAGATGTGATTACCAATGGGGATGATAGTATGAATATCTTGAAAAATGCTCCTGGTGAAAAAACAAAGATGTTTAAGGTTCCAAAAACTGTAGAGTAATAAGTGTTTCGATTGATGTAACATATATGTTATGTGTTTTCGGAATTTTCTAAAGCTATACATCAAAGATTCTGAGAGTACATTGTTTGAAAACGGAGGAAGATATGGCAAATATTTTAGACTATACTGCTGTAGAATTGGCAGATAAAATAAAAGCAAAAGAAGTCACTGTTGTAGAGGCGACAGAAGCTGTTTTTGCACAGATAGAAGCAACAGAAGGAAAATATCACTGCTACGTAACCTTGGATAAAGAGGGAGCATTACAAAAAGCAGTGGAAGTGCAAAGTAAAATTGATACAGGTGAATTGACTGGACCATTGGCAGGCGTACCAGTGGCAATCAAAGACAATATGTGTACAAAAGATATGTTGACCACTTGTTCTTCGAAAATTTTAGGGAATTTTATTCCTACTTATAGTGCACAGGCTGTAGTGAATTTAGAAGAAGCAGGTGCAGTGATTATCGGTAAAACAAATATGGATGAATTTGCAATGGGATCTACAACAGAAACTTCTGCTTTTGGTGTCACTAAAAATCCTTGCAATGAAAATCATGTGCCAGGAGGATCGTCAGGTGGTTCCGCAGCAGCGGTTGCAGCAAAAGAATGTTATTTTGCATTAGGTAGTGATACTGGAGGATCCATTCGTCAACCAGCAGGATTTTGTGGTGTGGTTGGTATGAAACCAACCTACGGAACAATTTCTCGTTACGGGTTAATTGCCTACGGTTCGTCATTAGATCAAATTGGACCATTATGTAAGGACGTAAGAGACTGTGCTACTATTTTAGAAGTGATTTCTACACATGATGAAAAGGACTCTACATCTGTAAAGAGAGAAGGTACTGATTTTACTGCTGCATTGGTAGATGATGTGGCAGGTATGAAAATAGGAATTCCTAAAGATTATTTTGGAGAAGGACTAGATTCTGAAGTAAAGGAGGCTGTACTTGCAGCAGCCAAAGTATTAGAAGAAAAAGGTGCCATCATTGAAGAATTTGATTTGAGTTTAGTGGAATATGCAATTCCAACTTATTATACTATTGCAGCAGCAGAAGCTAGTTCTAACTTAGAACGTTTTGATGGTGTAAAATATGGCTATAGAAGTGCAGACTATGAAGGTCTTCATGGTATGTATAAAAAGACACGCTCCGAGGGATTTGGAGCAGAAGTAAAACGTAGAATTATGTTAGGTTCATTTGTTCTCAGTTCGGGATATTATGATGCGTATTATTTAAAGGCATTGCGTGTAAAAGCAATGATTAAAAAAGCTTTTGATGAAGCTTTCGCAAAATATGATTTGATTCTAGGACCAATTGCACCTACTACAGCACCTAAATTAGGAGAAAGCTTACAAGATCCAATGAAAATGTATCTTGGTGATATTTATACAATTTCTGTAAATCTAGCAGGTTTACCAGGCATTAGTGTGCCATGTGGTGTAGACAGCAAAGGTTTACCAATTGGATTACAATTAATTGGGGATTGTTTCCAAGAAAAGAAAATCATTCAAGCAGCATATACCTACGAACGGAGTGTAGGTTGAAAAACAAGATTTTTCAACCGGCAATTTGTACCTTACGGTTCAAAGTTGCCAGACTAAGAGAAAGAGATGGAGATTAAGATGGCAAAACAATATGAAACAGTGATCGGATTAGAAGTTCACGTGGAACTTGGAACGAAAACAAAAATCTTTTGTGGTTGCTCTACAGAATTTGGTGGAGAACCTAATACACATACATGTCCAGTTTGTACAGGAATGCCAGGATCATTGCCTGTGTTAAATAAACAAGTAGTAGAATATGCAATGGCAGTTGGTTTGGCCACTAATTGTACCATTACACAAGAATGTAAATTTGATCGTAAAAATTATTTTTACCCTGATAATCCACAAAATTATCAAATTTCTCAACTTTACTTACCTATATGTAGAGATGGAAAAGTGGAAATAGAAACAGCTACGGGAACAAAAACAGTAGGTATTCATGAAATTCATATGGAAGAAGATGCAGGAAAACTAATTCATGATACTTGGGAAGATTGCTCTTTAGTAGATTACAACAGATCAGGTGTGCCTTTGATTGAGATTGTATCAGAACCAGATATGAGTTCAGCAGATGAAGTCATCGCATACCTTGATAAAATCCGTTTGATTATTCAATATCTTGGAGCATCTGATTGTAAATTACAAGAAGGAAGTATGCGCGCAGACGTAAATCTTTCTGTAAAAGAAGTCGGTACTACAAAACTTGGAACTAGAACAGAAATGAAAAACTTGAATTCATTTAAAGCCATTGCTCGTGCGATAGAAGGAGAGAGAGCTCGTCAAATTGAATTGATTGAAGAAGGAAAACAGGTAATTCAAGAAACTAGAAGATGGGATGATAATAAAGAATATTCTTATGCTATGCGTTCTAAAGAAGATGCACAAGATTATCGTTATTTCCCAGATCCTGACCTTGTACCAATTCATATTAGCGATGAATGGTTAGAAGCGGTGAAAGCAAGACAACCAGAGCTGAGAACAGAAAAAATGATTCGCTATCAAGCGGAATATGGTATTCCAGAATATGATATTGAAATCATCACTGGTTCTAAACACATGGCAGATCTTTTTGAAGAGACTGTTGCAATCTGTGGAGAACCAAAGAAAGTTTCTAACTGGTTGATGGTAGAAACTATGCGTTTATTAAAAGAACAGGAAATGGAAATAGAAGAAATTAAATATTCACCTGAAAACTTAGCAAAATTAATTGGACTAACCAATAGCAAAGCAATTAATAGTAGTGTGGCAAAAGAAGTGTTCGAGGTAATGTTTAAAGAGAATATAGATCCAGAAATATATGTAGAAGAAAAAGGATTAAAAACAGTGACTGATGAAGGAGCATTACGAGAGACAGTAGAGAAAGTAATAGCTGCTAATCCAAAATCAGTAGAAGATTATAGAGCTGGTAAGCAAAAAGCCATTGGTGCCTTAGTCGGTCAAACCATGAAAGCAATGCAAGGAAAAGCTGATCCTGGCCTTGTGAACCAGATGATTAAGGAATATCTATAAGTGACGACACCCCCTAGCTAAAATATAATACCTTCCCAGACACGCTCATCGCGAATCGTCTGGGAAGGTATTATATTTAGCTAGGGGGTGTCTGTCTTTGGGGATATGGAGAAAAAGGTCAAGGGCCAGGGATGGCAGGGAGTAAGATTTTTATTTGGTGAAAATATACAAAATGAGCTATTAGAATATGTTTATTTTTACCAAGGAGATTTTGGGATGGGGAAATTTGGGGTGAAAAGTGGATAAAAATACCCCCTTTTATAAAAAATCCACCCCTCTTTTACAATTTGTTAACAATTGTTATACTTTGTTTATAGAAAAAAGAAATAGAAACGAAGGAAGGGGTGGCCGTAGAATGGGTGAAATTATTGTCTCAATGGAGAACATAAATAAGAGTTTTCCAGGAGTAAAGGCATTGGATAATGTAAAGTTTGAGCTATGTTCTGGTGAGGTTATGGCATTGCTTGGTGAGAATGGTGCCGGTAAGTCAACACTTATGAAAATATTAAGTGGTGTTTATACAAGAGATAATGGAAAGATGGAAGTATTTGGTCAAGAATATGGAGATATAACACCAAAGCAAGCGCAAGAAGTAGGTGTAGCGATTATCCATCAAGAATTAAATATGTGTAGACATTTGACTGTTGCTGAAAACATGTTTTTAGGTAGAGAAAAATGCGGAAAAGTTATCTTGAAAAACCATGAAATGGAACAGGAAGCAAAACGTATTCTAGACGATTTGAAAATTGACATCGATCCAAAACAAACCGTTGGTGATTTACCAGTGTCTAAACAGCAAATGGTAGAGATTGCAAAAGCGTTATCTACAAATGCTAGAATATTAATTATGGATGAACCAACATCGGCATTGACAGCCAAGGAAATTGACGAATTATTTAGAATTATACATAAATTGAAAGCAGATGGATGTGGAATTGTTTACATTTCTCATCGTCTAGAAGAGTTACAACACATTGTTGATCGAGTTACGATTATGCGTGATGGTCAATATATAACACAATTTAATTTTGCAGATGTAACCATGGATACTATTATAGCAAACATGGTTGGTCGTGAAATTACAGAGCAATTCCCAAGAGTAGAGTGTGAAAAAGGGAAAAAGGTATTTGAAGTAAAAAATTTAAATGCTGGAAAATTAGTGAGAGATATTAATTTTTCTGTATATGAAGGTGAAATTGTTGGTTTCGCAGGTCTTATGGGAGCTGGAAGAACAGAAACAACAAGAGCGATTTTTGGAGTGGATGCGAAAGAAAGTGGAAGTATTATTCTAGACGGTAAAGAATTGAAAGTCAATTGTCCAGAAGATGCGATTAAACAAGGTATTGCAGTTATGTTTGTTTCTTCGGAAATGCCAGAAGTAATGGGAATTGCAGATAGAATCATTGTTATGTGCGATGGAAGAATTACTGGAGAAGTAATGGCTAGAGAAACAACACAAAGTGAAATTTTAACATTGGCAACAAGTTTTGAGAAAAAAGTTGAAGCGAAATAGTGAAGGGATGAGGAAAGGGAATAGAAATGGATAATTCGAAAAAAAGCCCAATCAAGAAATTTTTAGAAATTAGGGGTATGGGAGCAGCCCTTACAGCATTTATAGGTTTCATCTTAATTTACATAGTATTTGGTTTGATTGATAGTACAATGTTTAAAGGATTGAATGTATTAAACTTATTACGTTCATCTGCCAAATATCTTTTAATTGGTGTGGCACAAAGTTACGTATTAATCACTGGTAATATTGATTTATCAATCGGTGCAGTAGTAGGTATGAGTGCTATGGTAGCAGCTACATTAATGACAATGGGTGTACCTCCAATCATTGCAATTATTATTACATTTGTAGCTTGTCTCGTAATTGGTGTGATTAATGGTATCTTAGTAGGAAAATTTAAATTACCACCATTTATTGCAACATTAGGAACTATGTTCGTAACACGTGGTGTTGCATACATGGTAAACGGTGGTATCTCACCACTTGGTGGAACAGGTCTTTTACTTGGTACACTTGCAGGTGCTCTCGTATGGCAAGTACTTGAAAATGGTTTGAATGTAATTGGTGCACAAGTAGGTATTCAATATATTGTAATCGGTGTTATCGTAACATTTGCCGTATTACTTGATGTGGTAGTTAGAAATGGTAACTTTGGTAAAGGAAAAAAGAAATCATAATAATCAAATGATAAATAACATGAAATAAGAACTTAAAACCAGTGATTTCAAATCAGTGAAATCACTGGAATGAACTAAAAATATGATGTGACACACACATATTAAATAAAAACATAATGAGAGGATTCATGGGTATGTTTGTCCTTAATGGTACAAATTTACCAAAATCAAAGAAAGGGAAAGGGATTTAGAAATGAGAAAGAAAATTTTAGCAGCATTATGCTGTGGATTAATGATGTTCTCATCATTAGCAGGATGCTCAAGCAGCACAGAAGAAGCAGCAACAACAGAAACAGGTAGTGCAAAAAATTGCATTAATCACAATGGATTCAATTGATACACACTGGATTTCATTAAATGAAGGTGCACAAGAAGCGGCAGCAGGTGGATATGATGCGATTATCGTAGCAGCTAATGGACCACAAGCAATTTCAGCATCTTTACAAGAAGCAGCTGATGCAGGAATCAAAATTGTATACGTAGATTCACCAGCAGACGTAGATGCAGAAGCAACATTCTCAACAGATAACACAGCAGCAGGTGTAATCGCTGGAGAACAAATGTTAGCACAACTTGAATCATAAGGTGTTACATCTGGTAATATCGGTATCGTTAATGTAAATGCAGCAACAGAATCTTGTGTAGCTAGAGAAGCTGGTTTCCGTGAAGCATTTGAAGGAACAGATTTCACAATCTTAGAAACATAATACGGTGAAGGTGATGCATCAGCATCTCAAACAATTGCAGAAAACTATGTAACACAAGGAGTAGTTGGTATCTTTGGTGCTAACGAAGGATCTACAACAGGTGTTGGTAATGCTATTAAAGCATCTGGCGATAACAGTATCGTAGGTGTTGGTTTTGATAAATCAGATGCAATCCTTAACTTAATTGCAGGTGGTAACTTATTCATTCAAATTCCACCTCGTCACAGCTTGATAAATCTGTGTCACTAATACCTAAATTATGAAATACTTCACGACCCGAAATAGCGGTGTTAGAATCATAATTTAACATACGTTGCATTGCAAGATTCAGCAATCTTGCATCATTCACTTCATCCATTAGTTTAAGATATTCATCGGGTGAAAGTAATACACATTCTGCAGAGTTATTTTTCATAACAACTTTTGCACCTGTAATTTTAACTTCTTCAAAAATTTTTCCGGCAAGTCCACGATTGAATAAGGAAATTGAAATGGTGTTTTTAATTGCATTAGTCATATTAATCATTATAAGTTTCCTCCTATATATAAGTATAACATAGCATTTATTGATAAAAATATCATTGTATTTACTGATGATTTTGTTGATTTATTTCTGTTATATTAATAATATAATACTTTGGGTTGCTGTGTTATTATTGTTTAAATGTAACTTTCAGCTTATAGCTGAATAGTTACGTTTAAATATAGTATATGTATTAATACATAATTAAGTCAATTGATTTCACTTGTTTGCAAGGGTGAAATCACAGGCGCTGAGGATGAAAATTTATTTTTTACCCTTTAATCAACGTCATTATGGAAAATCTATCTGAAATAAAATGGTTGTTGTGTGCAAGTGGTGGAATGTGGTAAAATTATGGCAGTAAAGAAATGACGAGAAAGTGAGAAAAGTGTATGCATTATGATTATTTAGTTGTGGGAACAGGATTATTTGGAGCTGTTTTTGCACATGAAATGAAAAAAATAGGGAAAACTTGTTATTGTATAGATCAGAGGGAGAATATTGCGGGAAATATATATACGAAGGAGATGAATGATATTCAAGTTCATTGGTATGGTGCGCATATTTTTCATACTTCTAATAAAGGTACGTGGGATTATATCAATCAATTTGCAAGCTTTAATCATTATGTGAATTCGCCAGTGGCAATTTACCAAGACGAATTGTATAATATGCCATTTAATATGAATACATTCAGTAAGCTATGGGGGATTAAAACGCCAAAGGAAGCGAAAGAAAAAATTGCGGAGCAAATCAAAGAACTAGGTATTGTGGATCCTCAGAATTTAGAAGAACAGGCCTTATCATTGGTGGGAACTGATGTATACGAGAAATTAGTAAAAGGGTATACACAAAAGCAATGGGGAAGAGCTTGTACAGAGCTGCCAGCATTTATTATTAAAAGGTTACCTCTTCGTTTTACCTATGATAACAATTATTTTAATGATCCATATCAAGGAATTCCTATGGGTGGATATACGAAGATTGTTGAAAAAATGCTAGAAGATATACCTGTAGAATTAGGAGTTACTTACGAAGAATTTTTAGAAAAAGAAACAGACATTACTTGGGATAAAGTGTTGTATACAGGGATGATTGATGAGTATTTTGGATACCAATTAGGAGAATTAGAATATAGAACAGTTACTTTTGAACATGAAGTGATAGAAGAGGAAGAGAATTTCCAAGGAAATGCAGTAGTCAATTACACCCATGGTGATATACCTTACACAAGAGTTATCGAACATAAACACTTTGAATTTGGAAAACAAAAGGACACTGTTATTTCGAAAGAGTATCCTTCAGCCTGGAAAAAAGGAGATGAACCTTATTATCCTGTGAATAATGAGAAGAATAACGCACTTTTTAAAAAGTATCAAGAATTGGCTGACAAAGAAAGCGGTGTAATATTTGGTGGACGTTTGGGGCAATATCAATATTATGATATGGATAAAATAATTGAATCTGCCTTGAAAATGGTGGATTTGGAAAAATAATTTTGTTAGTAAGAACATCCATTGAAAAATCATGTTTTTCAATGGATATTTTTCTTTATAGAAATACAATAGAAAGAAATGGGTAATGAAGGATGAAATCACAAATTAAAGATAGATATCAAGGGGATATTAAGTTGATACCCTTAGATCAGTTGGAAGGATTCGGGATTCGTCCTGGATTTTATAAAATTAACGGAGCAACGTCTGTAGGGGTAGGAGTAAATTTTACCATACATTCAAATCAGGCTACTGCTTGTGAATTGTTGCTTTATAAGAATCATGCATTGGAACCCTATGCAATCCTAAAATTTCCAGACCATTATAGAATCGGAAACGTATACTCTATGATAGTTTTTGGGTTGAAGATTGATGAGTTTCAATATGCCTATCGGTTAGATGGGGAATATAATAAGGAAAAAGGTTTGTTATTTAATAAAGAAAATATTCTTTTAGATCCTTATGCGAAGGCGGTAGTAGGCCAAAAGAAATGGGGAGAACGCATCGGTAAAAAAGGCCAATATAAAGCCCATGTTGTAGAAAATGATTTTGATTGGGGGAATTGTAAACAACCCTTGACACCGATGGAAGATTTGGTGATTTATGAAATGCATGTGCGCGGTTTCACCAAAGATATTTCGTCAGGAGTATTGTATCCAGGTACCTTTGCGGGGATTATGGAAAAAATACCCTATCTAAAGGAGTTGGGGATTACAGCAGTAGAATTAATGCCTATTTTTGAATTTGATGAAATGGGAGATAATCGTCAGTACGAAGGTAAGGAATTGGTAGACTATTGGGGGTATAATACGGTAAGCTTTTTTGCGCCTAATGCTTCTTATTGTTCTAGCACAGAATATAATTATGAAGGCAGTGAATTAAAAACCTTAGTGCGTACTTTGAATGAAAATGGAATCGAAGTATTTCTAGATGTGGTATTTAATCATACTGCTGAAGGCAATGAAATGGGACCTTGCTTTTCTTTTAAAGGAATTGATAATAATATTTATTATATGTTAACACCTGAAGGATTTTATTACAATTTTAGTGGCTGTGGAAATACCTTGAATTGTAATCATCCTATCGTCCAGCAGATGATTCTTGATTGCTTGCGTTATTGGGTAACAGCGTATCGTATTGATGGATTTCGTTTTGACTTGGCCACGATTTTAGGAAGAAATGAAGATGGCTCTCCTATGGAAAAACCTCCATTGATACAAAGCCTAGCATTTGATCCTATTCTTGGAAATGTAAAATTAATTGCAGAAGCTTGGGATGCTGGTGGATTGTATCAAGTAGGTAGTTTTCCATCATGGAAACGTTGGGTAGAATGGAATGGTAGATATCGAGATGATATGAGAAAGTTTTTGAAGGGCGATGCAGGAATGGCAGCAGTGGCAGCCAGTCGTATTACAGGTTCTAAAGATTTATACGATCCAGAACGGAGAGGGAACTTTGCATCTGTTAATTTCTTAACTTGTCATGATGGATTTACCTTATATGATTTGTATAGCTATAACCAAAAGCACAATGAGGCAAATGGATGGCAGAGCACCGATGGAAGCAATGATAATTATAGTTGGAATTGTGGAGTGGAAGGTGAAACGGAGGATCAAGAAGTAAAGCGTTTACGCCTACGCATGATCAAAAATGCTTGTGCAGTTTTGATGTGTAGCCGTGGTATACCTATGTTTTTGGCTGGAGACGAGTTTGGAAATACACAGTTTGGAAACAATAATGCCTATTGCCAAGACAATATTATTTCATGGCTAGATTGGAATTTGCTAACTAAAAATAAAGAAATTTTTGATTTCTTTAAATATATGATAGGATTCCGTCATAAACATCGCAATTTAAGAATTAATACTACAGAATGTTCTATGGATTATTCAGCAATTTCTCAACATGGTCTAACACCATTTCATGGGAATTTTGATATGAATCACCATTATGTGGGGGTTATGTATGCAGGTAGAAGAGAAGAGGATGAAACGGTAGATGAAGTGATTTATATTGGAATTCATACTTACTGGGAACCACAGACTGTAAAACTTCCTGTGTTAGCAACGGGAATGAAATGGAAGGTTTTGGTCAATACCAGTGTGGAAGATAGCATTATAGAGGATGAACAGCTTGTGGATCACACCTTTGTGGCCATGCCTAGAAGTGTGTTTATATTGGAAGGGGTTGTGGTCGAAAAATAGAAAATTTCAATTGTTTTTTTATAGTTGATTCAGTTGATTTTTAGAGGTAAGATCTATTAGTATGTAGTTGATAAGAAGTAAGAAAAAAATCTTGTGTAGTAAATATAGATTTTTTCTTGCTTTTTTCTTGTGGATTCTTAGTTGGTTTTGTATTGAGGGAGCTGATTGAAATATGAAATTATAATATATTTCTAGTTGTTTAAAGTTCTGAAAATATGATAAATTAATTGCGAATAATAATAAATTTGTCATATACAATTTGAATAGAAAAATATAAAAGGAAAAAATAAACAAACAAATTGAGTTATGTAAAAATTTTACCCTAATTATATACAAATAATCAAGGTGGATGATTGTTTGTGGTGTTATAATTATCGTATCAAATATATAAGGAGGAACGAGTGATATGAAGAGAAAATTAGCTTTAACAATGACACTTATGATGATTGTTATGTCCGTTGTTGGTTGTGGAGGAACTGATGGAGACACGGTAGCTGATGCTGGAAATGCAGAAACAACTGTGATAGAAGATGCAACAACTAATGAATTGGATGATGTGAATGGAGAGAAAACAGTAGTTGAGTTATGGCATTATTGGGGTAATGAATCGCAACAAGAGTTGTTAGATAAATATGTTGGGGAATTTAACGCGCAATCAGAAACAGTGGAAATTGAATATGCCTATATCCCATATGCTGAGTTTACTCAAAAGGTATTAGTTTCAGCAGCTGGTGGTAAAGTTCCTGATATTTTGGTTTATGGAAATAATGAAACGGCGATATTAGCAGAGGCGGGAGTACTTGGAGAAATTACAGATATAGTAATGGAAGGGGGATATGAGGAAAGATTTGTATCTGGCCTTATGGACTCACATGTATATAATGATGAATATTATGGGTTACCGATATATGGAAATTGTCTTGCACTTTTTTATAATAAGGAGTTAATCACTACACCACCTACTACATGGGATGAGTTGATGACAATTGCAGAAGAGGTAACAACAGATGATTGTTATGCATTAGCAATTAGTGCAGTTGAATCTGAAGAAGGTGTATTTCAATTTTTACCTTGGTTATGGTCAGCAGGAGCTGATTTAGATTCTCTTGATAGTGAAGAAGGAATTGCGTCGTTACAGATGTTAAAAGACTTAGTAGATTTAGGTTATATGTCAAAAGAAGTTGTTAGTTGGGCACAGCAAGATGCGCAAGTTGCATTTTCAGCAGGCAGAGCCGCAATGATGGTAAATGGTCCATGGATGATTCCAGAAATAGAAGCAGCAGCACCGGATTTAGATTATGGCGTAACTGTGTTGCCAGCATTAGATGATGAACATGCATCAATTTTAGGTGGTGAAAGCTTTGGAGTGGCTAAAGGTGGACAAGTAGATAAAGCGGCAGAATTCTTTGAATGGATTTATAGTGAAGAAATTTATGCTCAATTTGTACAAGATTTAGGTCAATTGCCAGCAGATGAAGAACTGCTAATGGAATCGTTGTATCAAGATGATCCAATTCAAAAAGCTTTTGTAGATAATTTATTGGTAGCAAAACCGCGTGCATATGGTCCTGATTACAATGAAATGTCTAAGGCAATTCAAACTGCTTTAACAGCAACATTAACAGGCTCAAAAACAGCAGAAGAGGCTTTGGTGGAAGCAGCATCTATTGTTGAACCATTATTACCATAAAGAATTGTATGTAATTAATAAAAATAAAGGTATTCTCAGCAAGAGAGAATGCCTTTATTTTACAATTGGAAAAATTTAAAATTATTGATTTCAGAAAGGTGTGGTGTCGTATGCGGTTTTATAAAAAAATCAATAAACTGGCGGATTATTTATTTATAGTTCCAGCATTTATTTTTATGGCGTTATTAATGGTTTACCCAGTATTATATAATTTCAGATTGAGTATTTATGATGTTAATATTTCAAACTTAATATCGGGTGATGCAGAATTTGTAGGAATTCAAAATTTCAAAAGTGTTTTAGATAATTCAATATTTTGGCAATCATCTATGAATACATTTGTTTTTATGGTAGGTTGTTTATCATTTCAATTTATTATTGGAATGGCATTAGCACTTTTTTTTAATCAAAAATTTGCGGGAAATAAGTGGATGCGGTCGGTTGTCTTGGTGGGTTGGATGAATCCTATAATTGTAACAGGTGCTATTTTCAAATGGATTTTTAGTGGTGATTCTGGAATTCTTAACTATGCGCTTACTTCGTTGGGGTTAATTGCAGAACCAATTAGTTGGTTGATTACACAACCATATGGCTTGGTAAGTATTACATTGACAAATATTTGGATTGGAATTCCGTTTAATATGATGATACTATTATCGGGTTTACAAGGTTTACCACAGGATGTATACGAATCGGCAGAAATGGATGGTGCTACAAAAATACAACAATTCTTTAAGATTACTATGCCATTACTACAACCGACAATAGCAATTTTGTTAATGATGGGTATTATTTATACATTTAAAGTATTTGATTTAATCTACATTATGACAAAGGGGGGACCAGCAAGAACATCACAAACATTACCATATTTTTCTTATGAGCTATCGTTTCAAACATATAAGTTTGGAGAAGGTGCTGCTGTATCGGTACTTATTTTTATGTTTATTATGGTATTTGGCTTTTTCTATTTACGTACAACTAAAAATGAGGGGGATCTTGGATGAAACAAAAATTAAAAAGCAAAGTCTTATGTGTTGTAGGATTGATTATTATTTGTATTTATTTGTTTCCAATTTATTGGATGGTAATATCGTCATTAAAGGATATGAATGAGATATTTGCTTCTAGACCTACACTTTTTCCGGAAATAATAAGGTTTGAAGCGTATTCATATATATTTTCTGATAGTTTGGGATTCTACAAATATATTGTTAATAGCGTTGTCATTTCCTTTTTTGCTATGCTATTGACTATCTTAATAGCAACTCCAGCGGCATATGCATTAGCTAGAAAAAAATTAAGAGGAGCTGGTTTATTTATTCTGTTTATTTTGTTGATACAGATGTTTCCGCCTAATATGATGGTATTGCCTATTTTTGCTATTTTTAGTCAAGCAAAATTGACAGATTCGTATATAGGTATTATTCTAGCAAATATGACTACAAGTATGCCTTTTATTATTTTAACGTTGCGGACATTCTTTGTAGTTTTACCGAAAGAATTAGAAGATGCTGCTACAGTGGATGGATGTGGTAGATGGGGAGCCTTTGTAAAAATCATATGTCCTATTTCAAAAACAGGAATAATGACAAGTGCAGCCTTTGCCTTTGTCTTTGCATGGGGAGAGTTCCTATATTCATTGACTTTAAATTCTTCAGAAAAATATTGGCCTATTACTATGGGAATGCGTCAACTAGAAGGACAGTATGGAACCATGTGGCCTGAATTGATGGCAGCGGCAACGGTCTCTAGTATGCCTGTTATTTTAGTGTTCTTATTGTTACAAAAATATATTGTAAGTGGAGTGACAGCAGGGGCGGTAAAGGGCTAGGATTATTTGTGCGGAAATAGAAGAGGTATGAGTTGGAAAGATGACGATTATTTATGAATAGAAGAAAAAAAATAGCGATGTGTTTTCTTATTAGCATTATGTTAGTTGGATGCACAAAACAAACCCAAATTGAGATGGATGAAAATACAGTAAATACGGATAAAATTATACTGAAATATGTATCTTGGAGCGATGGAAGACAGCGTGAGATTGAAGAAACTATTGTTGAAACATATAACGCTAGAAATAAAGAAGTGGAAGTACAATGTGAATTTATTTCAAAAGATAATTATCTAGGACGTTTAAATGTTTTAATATCAACTAATCAATCACCAGATGTTGGATATTTACCAGAGTATTGTGTTAATGATTGGGGTGAAAATGGAAGATTGCTGCAATTAAATGATGTAGGAGGAGTTGAAGGATTTTCAAAATATTGTTTTTTTGGATCAGAAGATTCTGTTTGGGGAATTGCACCAGGGTTACAGGTTTTACTTTTGTATTATAATAAGGATCTTTTTGAAAAATATGATATAGAAACACCACCAACAAATCCGCTAGATCCGTGGAGCTGGGAAGAGTTTGTAGATGTTGCGTTACAATTAACAAGAGATATAAATGGAAAAATGCCAACAGATGAAGGTTTTTTGTCAGAAGAAATAGAACATTATGGTCTAGTGACACCGAATGATACTATGACACTTACTACATTGTTGTACAGTAATGGCGGAAGTATTGCTAGTAAGGATGGATTATCATTAAATTTAAATGGTGAGGAAAGTGTAGAGGTTTTACAAGCTATTTATGATTTGATGTATGTATATGGAGTGTGTGAAAAGGAAGTAGAAGAAGAAAATGGACTTGAGTGGGTATATCAATTGCAAAACAATGAAGTAGCAATGGCAATAGCAGGACAATGGCGTTTGTCAGATTTTGCAGTAGGAGGAGACTTTGGATACGAAGTTGGAGTGGCTGCATTACCAGCTTTTGAAATGCCAGTTAATATTATTTGGGGGTCACCAGTGGTGTCGTTTGCTCAGTGCAAATATCCTCAAGAAGCAAAAGAATTTATAGAATTTTATATTGGTGTAAATTCTTTCTTTGAAAATTATTATTATGCCTCACATATGCCCAATAATTTACAGTGGTATACGAATCCCGAATTATTGAAATTATGGGCAGACGATGAGAATCATAGTCAAGAATTTAGAGAAGTGATTGTACCCACTGTAACAGAGATTATCATACAACCAGAAATTGTAACATTAAGAAACTATGGAATTGTTAACCAGGAAATTATTGTCGGTGAATTAGAAAAATTTTGGTTGAATAGAAGTACATTAGATGAAGTATTAAAAGGAATAGAAGAAAAAACACAATCACTATTTGAAGGGGTTTGGGAATATGATTAAAGAACAAATAGATATTGTGAAAGAGTATATACATCGAAATTTAACTGTTCGTTTAAAAATTATGTTATCTATTTTAATTATTTTATCAACTGCTTTAATTATTTTTTATATGGTAGTTACTAAACTTTTTTTTGAAGCACAAGAACGAAAAACGTTTGATTATAATACCTATGTAGTCGATAATATTGGGAGTAGTTTAGATAAATATTTAGATGATGTAGATAGCATGGCATTGTCACTAGCAAATAGTCCTATTATTCAAAATTATTCGATTGAATGTGATAGTATGACAACCTATGAAAAGGGAATAGCAGAGGGAAATATAGAAAGTATTATTTGTATGCAAGTTTCCTCGAGGCAAGATAGCCAAATTAGTGTTTTTATCGAAAAGAATCAAAGCAGTTTTTATAATTCCTATTATGATTTGACGCCTCAATATGATTATAGGACGGATGGTTGGTATCAGTATTGTGATTTTGATATAGAAGATAATAAGATTTTGATATTAGATAATGAGCAGAATTACTTTACAAGAGAATATAGAACTGAAGTGGTAACATATGTATATCCTATACGTAATTTTTATAACTTGTCAGTAATTGGATATGTAGTGGTAGATATTGACAAACAGTATTTTGATAATTTTTTTTCAGTGAGCGATATGATTGTTATTAATAATATGTTATTTGATGAATTGGGTCAGTTAATTCACCAGAGTGGAGATTTGCCTGAAGGATTTAACTTTGATTTGGAAGAAGTTGATATAAATGGTATGATACAAAAAATTGATACAGATAATTATTTTATTTTATCAAGAAAATCTGCAGTAAGTGATTGGACATATGTTGGGATAATTAATTATAATGAATTTATAGGTGAAATGAAAGAATTTGATATTATATTTTTGGTAATTCTTATTACTTTAATTGTTATTTCAGTTGTTATTTCTTATGTGTTGTCTAGAATTATATCAGAGCCAATACAAACATTGTGTAAATCTATGAATGAAATATCTAGTAACAATTTTGATGTTTCGATTTCAGAAATATATACTGCTGAAGTAGGAGTTTTGGTGGAACGTTTTAATTATATGGCAATTCAACTAAAGAGTTATGATTCTAAAATAAAAACATTTGAGACGTTAACTAGCCAAAATCAATTGAAAATGTTACAGCAACAAATTAATCCGCACTTTTTGTATAATACTTTACAAATGGTAGTTGGATTGGCAGCAGAACAAGAATTTAAAAAAATTATTCAAACTAGCAATGCATTAGGAGATATGATGCGATATAACTTGAATATGAAGAAAACGGTTACTCTTAAAGAAGAATTTAATCAGTTGAGGAATTATACAACCATTATTATGCTTCGTCATGAGGGCAGAATTGTAATAAATTACCAGTTGATAGCTGAGTGTGAAGAGTATAAACTAAGTAAGTTATTATTACAACCACTAGTAGAAAACAGTATAACTCATGGTTCGAAAGGCAATAGAGAAGTAACAAGTGTTAATGTAAAAGCGACTTTATCATCTGAACAAATTAATATTTTGGTACAAGATAATGGTGTAGGAATTCCAGAATTGAAATTACAACAACTTAAAGAAATGATTGACAGCATAAAAAAAGGGAATTTAGATGTTTTAGATATATCGACGCATATAGGAATATTAAATATATGTCAGAGACTTAGTATTCAGTATCAGGATAGGTATGAATTTGATATAGAAAGTGAAGAGGGAGAAGGAACGTGTATAAATCTAAAAATTCCTAAAATAGTTTAATCAGGGAGAGTGATGATGTATAAAGTGATGATTGTTGATGATGAAAAATATGTACGAAAGGGACTGATTTATCAAGTTCCTTGGGTGGATTTGGAACTAGAACTAGTTTGTGAAGCGGAAAATGGAGAGGAGGGAGTTGAAAAAAATAAATTGTTTAAACCAGATATTATTATTGCAGATATCAGGATGCCGATATTAGGCGGGTTAGAAATGATAGAGATCATTAGAAAAGAGTACGCTAGTGTAAAATTTATTGTAACAAGTGGTTATGATGAATTCGCTTATATAAAAAATGCATTACAGATGAGTGTGAGTAATTATTTGCTGAAACCAGTAGATGAAGAAGAAATGCGAATATCTTTAGAAAGTGTTATTTTCCAAATAAAAGAGGATGAATTGCAAACACAAGAATTAAGTAGTTTGCGAGACAGTAAAATTGTTTATGAGCTACAGAGTGTGAAAAAGGACTGGAATAAAATACAAAATGAAATACAAAAATTAAGTCAAAATGTATTATTAATTTTGGTTTCAAGTGATTTGAAATATGCTACTAATGAAGTACAACTTTGCAATTTGGAAGAATTATGGAAAAAATTTAATGGAACACAAGGATGTGCATTCTACTTTACTCAATTTAAAAATCAAATAGGTATATTATTGCATAGTAATAATATTTCTCAATTGCATTTTGAAAATCAGGACATTGTCAAAAAAATATCAGGTTTTTGGGGCAATGTAGTACCTGCGAATATGAAATTTTATTGTTACCATACAATGGTAGAAAAAGAAGAATTTGTATTCCGTTATAAAACGATACTATCATTGTTTAAAATACGATGTTTGCAAGAAGTGAAAAATTATGATTCGAAAATAATTTACAATCATGTAGATGTTGAATTTCGAGAAAAAGTCAATTTTTATATAGAATTATTTGCTAAAAAATTAAAAGAAAGACAGTGTGTGGAGGCGATAAATGCGGTTAATTTGATTTTTGATAATAAACGGATTTATTATTATAACGAAGAATTGTTGACGATGAGCGTATTAGAGGTTGGTATTATACTGAAAAAAATATTTACAGGAAGTAGTTGCGAAAATGAGGAATTGGAAGATGAAATTAATTTGCTTCAAAGAAGTGATATTATAATGTTGATTAACCAGATGGAGGAAATACGTGACTATATCATTGATATTACTAAAAAAGTAGGTGAAGAATTAGTGGATTCAGAATCACAAAACACAATAGATGGGATACTTTCTTATATTAATGATAATATTACGAATCCAGAATTATCATTGACTATGATTTCGGAAGAATTTTATATAAGTGCTAATTACTTGTCGCAGTTGTTTAAAAATAAAGTGAATGACAATATTTCAAAACATATTGAAAACAAGAGAATTTTGTTAGCTATGGAGTTAATGCGGATGAAAGACGCAAGTGTTTTAACGGTTGCTAATGGGGTAGGTTTTAGCGATCCGAATTATTTTGCTAAAGTATTTAAAAAAGTGACGGGAATGACACCTAGTCAATATAGAAAGAATACAAAAGAATAGTAGAAGAAGTTTTTAAGAAATAGCGAGAAAGACATAAATAGAAAGTGATAATGGTTAATATTATACAATTATTCATATGGTATAAAAGATATGATTGTATACTGATATATAATAAATAGAAAGTATAATATTTATGGTGCGGATTAAGGGTAACGTTATTAGGTGTTAATTGCATTTTAATATATAAAGAGTCAAATAAATATTTATACGTATTATGAAGAATTGTATTTTATCAAAAAGTATGTAATGAACTTAAATTTGAAAAACTAACAGGAGGTATCAAAATGGCAAATGAAGTAGGATTACAAGGTTCGGTGATTTATGACCCTAGACCAGAGGGTGAAAAAATCAGATTTTCTAAAGTGGGGAATCGTCTGATTTATGGGTACGATTCAGAGGAGATGTGGATAGAAGGCTGGGGAGAGAATAGCCTTCGCGTTCGTGCTACAAAGATGGCACAAATGCCAATGGAAGAATGGGCATTGTTAGAACAAGAAGAAACAGAAGTAGAGATAAAAATTAATGAAGATGGAACAGCTAGTATTCAAAATGGTAAAATAACTGCAAAATTAACAGCAATGGGTAAATTATCTATTTATAATCAAAATGGTAAATTACTATTAGATGAACAAGTAAGAAATCGATCAGATATTAGAGCTGATTATTGCTCTTCTTTAGAAATCGATGCTAGAGAATTTAAACCATTGATTGGCGGAGATTATGAATTAGCCATGCATTTTGAATCTTTAGACGTGAATGAAAAACTATTTGGAATGGGACAGTATCAACAGCCATACTTAGATTTGAAAGGAACAACGTTAGAATTAGCACATAGAAATTCACAAGCTAGTGTACCATTTGTATTATCTTCGCTAGGTTATGGTCTTTTATGGCATAATCCATCCATTGGTCGTGCGATTTTCAGTAAAAATGTGATGCAGTTTGAAGCCAAATCCACAAAATTGCTAGATTATTGGGTGACAGCTGGAGATACACCGGCAGAGATTGAAGAAGCATATGCAAATGCAACAGGAAAAGTACCGATGATGCCTGAGTATGGCATGGGATTTTGGCAATGTAAATTAAGATATCAAACCCAAGAAGAATTATTAGAAGTAGCGCGAGGATATAAGAAAAGAAGAGTACCAGTTTCAGTTATTGTAGTAGATTTCTTCCATTGGCCATTACAAGGAGAATGGAAGTTTGACCCTGTATATTGGCCTGATCCAGATGCTATGATTGCGGAATTAAAAGAAATGGGAATGGAACTCATGGTATCTATTTGGCCACAAGTAGACTATAGAAGTGAAAATTTTCAAGAAATGAAACAAAAAGGATACTTGGTACGAACAGAACGAGGTATGCGAATTTGTATGGATTTCCAAGGCAATACAGTGCATTATGATGCGACACACCCAGGAGCAAGGGAATACGTATGGCAAAAAGCAAAGAAAAATTACTATGACAAGGGAGTGAAAATATTCTGGTTAGATGAAGCAGAACCTGAATATAGTGTATATGATTTTGAAAATTATCGCTATCATATAGGACCAAATGTTCAAGTGGGTAATTTATATCCTGTTATGTATGCAAAAACATTTTTTGATGGCATGGAAGCGGAAGGGCAAGAAAATATCGTAAACTTACTAAGATGTGCTTGGGCTGGAAGCCAAAGATATGGCGCATTGGTTTGGAGTGGAGATATTCATTCTGATTTTAAGACATTAAGAAATCAATATGTTGCAGGAATTAATATGGGAATTGCAGGGATTCCTTGGTGGACTACAGATATAGGTGGTTTTTTTGGTGGTTGGGTTGATGATCCAGAATTTCATGAAGTATTTTTGCGATGGTTTGCATATGGCACATTTTGTCCTGTGATGCGATTGCATGGAGATAGAGAGCCACATAAACCACAATACGGAACAACAGGTGGAGCAACTTGTTTATCAGGTGCAGATAATGAGATTTGGAGTTATGGCGAGAAGATAGAAGAAATCTGTACCAATTACATTATGCTAAGAGAGAAAATGAGACCGTATACGACTAAATTGATGGAGGAAGCACACGAAAAAGGAACACCTGTGATGAGACCATTATTTTATGAATTCCCAGAAGATGAAAAGGCGTGGATGGATCATGAAGAATATATGTATGGTGGAGATATTTTAGTAGCACCAATTATGTATGCTAACATGACAGAACGTAGTGTATATCTGCCAGCAGGTGCCACATGGACAAATATGTGGACCAAGGAAGTGTTTGAAGGTGGAACGACGATTACAGTGAAAGCACCAATTGAAGAAATTCCAGTGTTTGTAAGAGATGGGAAAGAGATATTTTAATTAAACTTGTTATATAAAAAATACGTCCAGTTAGCCGAGGCTAGCTGGATATTTTTTTGGTGAATTTATTCTTTAGATTGACAACAATTAATAAAAATGCTAAAATGCAACTAAATATTAGTTGCAAAGGGGAATGCTTATTGGATGAGTGGTGTTGGAAAACTAAAACAGAGGGAATGTAATATATTAGAATACAAAGGGTATTATTCTAAAGTTGAGTTTTCAGTTGAAGATGGAGTATTGTTTGGCAAAATCGAGGGAATTGTTGATTTGATTACTTTTGAAAGTGACAATATTTGTGAGATTGTAACAGAATTTGAAAGTGCAGTAGATGAGTATCTGTTGTTATGTGCAGAAATGGGAAAAGAACCTAACAAAGTATATAAAGGATCCTTTAATGTACGAATAGCACCTAGTACACATCGACGGATTGCAAAGGAAGCATATAAAAATAATATTTCACTGAATCAATGGATAGAAGAGGCTTTGAACTTTACATTGTCGTGTCAGAAATAGAAAAAACATAAATTTCATAATATCCATTAAGGTTGCAGCGTTTTTAAACAAAGGCGGCAACTATTTTTTTCTTGCTTTTTTTTATGGAAAAGGTTATAATGTCAAATAGTTTGAATGTCAAAGCAAATAAGGAGAACTATGAAAATGAATACAAATTGGCAAGAAGCATTAGAAACCTTAGATAAAAAAAGAGAAAAAGCATTACTAGGTGGTGGAGAGAAGAAAATTGAGAAGCAACATAGTCAGGGGAAACTTACGGCACGGGAGAGGATTGAAATTTTATTAGATCAAGGCACTTTCGTGGAAGTGGATGGATTTATGGAATCTAGAATTGATGACTTTGATTTAGATAAGAAAAGAGTGGCTGGAGATGGTGTTGTGACAGGATATGGAGAGGTGAATGGGCAGTTGGTATTTGTGGCCAGTGAGGATTTCACTGTCATTGGCGGAACTCTAGGAGAATATCATTCTTTGAAAATTTGTCGCATTCAAGATATGGCAATGGATATGAAAGCTCCACTAATTTGTATTAATGATAGTGGTGGAGCTAGAATTGAAGAAGGGATTTCTTCCTTAAGTGGATACAGCGGGATGTTTCTGCGTCATACAAAAGCATCCGGGATGATTCCTCAGATTGCAGTGATTTTAGGACCTTGTTCTGGAGGAGCTTGTTATGCGCCAGCTATCTGTGATTTTATATTTATGGTGGAACAAACTTCTAAAATGTTTATTACAGGTCCTAATGTAGTAAAGACGGTAATCAATGAAGAAGTGTCCCCAGAAGAACTTGGTGGAGCAAAAGTACATGCTACAAAAAGTGGAGTATCTCATTTTACTTATGTAGATGAGCGAGAATGTTTGATGGGCGTACGGAAATTATTAACATATTTGCCAGGCAGTTATTTAGAAAAACCAGCAGTATTAAAAATAGAAGATAAAAAAGAAATTATAGGTCATGTGAATAAATTTTTTGGTAAAATCGAAAACCTTACAAAGCGAAACGGTAGAAACAGCAAAAATGTTTGTGATACATTGGCACAAATTGTTCCAGAAAATTCACGTCATTCTTACAATGTGAAAAAGGTCATTCATTGTATTGTGGATACAGGTAGTTTTTTTGAGGTGCAAAAAGAATTTGCAAAAAATGCTGTAGTAGGTTTTGCTAGAATGGATGGTTGCGTAACTGGCTTTGTTGCCAATCAACCTGCGGTTATGGGAGGTTCTCTTGATTTCCATGCTTCTGACAAAATAGCTAGATTTATCCGTTTCTGTGATTGTTTTAATATTCCTCTAGTGACCTTGGTTGATGTGCCTGCATTTTTACCAGGAACAGAGCAAGAACATAATGGAATTATTCGACATGGGGCAAAAATACTGTATGCATATGCAGAAGCTACAGTGCCTAAAATTTCGTTGATTCTGAGAAAAGCTTACGGTGGTGCCTATATTGCCATGAACTCTAAAGAAATGGGTGCAGATATGGTGTTTGCATGGCCCATAGCAGAAATTGCTGTCATGGGAGCGGAAGGTGCAGTGAATATTGCATTTAAAAGAAAAATCAAAGAATCTAGCGAACCTGAGGTGATGCGGGGACAATGTAAGAAGGAATATGAAGAACGATTTTTAAATCCTTATGTAGCATCTGCTAGAGGTTATGTGAATGAAATTATTAAGCCAGAAGAGAGTAGAATTCGTATTTTAAAAGCCTTAAAAGCTCTAAAAAGTAAAAAGATTGAACCAATACAGAAAAAACATGGAAATATTCCATTATAATCGCAGAAACTTTAGAAAAAACGTTGACTTAGGTAGTGTCATATGCTACATTAGATAGACGAGATGCGTTTTGGGTCTTTTTTTTATGCTGTATTTTTCTATATGGGGGATTGATGTCTTGTTATATAGTAGAAACACAATGATTGAAGAAACCAAGTGCATTGAGAAAATAATAGTATGGAGGTGGAATGATGCGTACAAGAATCACATTAGCATGTACAGAATGTAAACAACGTAACTATAACACAACAAAAGACAAAAAAACACATCCTGACAGAATGGAAACTAAAAAATATTGTAGATTTTGTAAAACTCACACATTACACAAAGAAACAAAATAGCAATTGCGATATAGGATATTTATTATAAATATTTTATAAGCAGAAGTGAAAGGAGTTCATTATGGGAGATTCCAAAAATACAGATAAAACTCCAAAAGTTAGTTTTTGGAAAGGTGTAGAATCTGAATTTAAGAAAATTTCATGGCCAGACAAACACACACTTTTAAAACAATCAGTAGCAGTTGTTAGTATTACTATCGTGTTAGGAATTATCATTGCAATATTGGACACAATTCTTCAATATGGCGTTAATTTCTTGACAATGTAAGGGTGAAGGGGAATTGTATGGCAGAAACAAATTGGTATGTAGTGCATACTTATTCTGGGTATGAGAACAAAGTCAAAGCTAATATTGAAAAAACAATTGCAAATCGTAATTTGGAAGAAGAAATTCTTGAAGTGCGTGTACCTATGCAAGATGTAGTGGAAATGAAAAATGGCTCTAAAAAAACAGTGCAGAAAAAATTATTTCCCGGCTATGTATTAATCAATATGGTGATGAATGACGACACTTGGTATGTGGTTAGAAACACAAGAGGAGTAACAGGTTTTGTAGGACCAGGAAGTAAACCGGTGCCATTAACGGAAGCAGAGATGAAACCACTCGGCGTACAAATGGAAGAAGTTTCGGTAGATTTCGCAGTAGGTGATTTAGTAGTTGTTCTTGGAGGAGCATGGGAAAGCAAAGAAGGCATTGTGAAGAAGTTGGATGTACACAAGCAAAAAGCCATTATTAGCTTAGAAATGTTTGGAAGAGAAACACCTGTTGAAATTGGTTTTGAAGATATACGTGCATTATAAATTGGACGGTATATCACTTAGGTAAGACGAAAGTCTTTTGAATTGGAAAGTTTTTTGGAAGTATCCATTTAACGGTGGAAGGGTTACCTAGCCCATAGACCACAATATATAATCATAGGAGGAGCCTCAATCATGGCAAAAAAAGTAGAAGGATATATTAAGTTACAAATTCCTGCTGGAAAAGCAACACCAGCACCACCAGTTGGACCAGCGCTTGGACAACACGGTGTAAACATCGTAGAATTTACAAAACAATTTAATGCGAGAACAGCAGACAAGGGTGATGTTGTAATCCCTGTTGTTATTACGGTTTATGCTGACAGAAGTTTCAGTTTTGTTACAAAAACTCCACCTGCTGCAGTATTACTCAAAAAAGCATGTAACCTTAAATCAGGATCGGCAGTACCTAACAGAACAAAGGTAGCTACAATTTCTAAAGCTAAAATCCAAGAAATTGCAGAAATGAAAATGCCAGATTTAAATGCAGCTAGCTTAGAAGCAGCTATGAGCATGATTTCAGGAACAGCTAGAAGTATGGGTATTACAGTAGAAGAATAAGGAGGAGAATGAACATGAAACATGGTAAAAAATATAGCGAAATCGCTAAATTAGTAGATCGCCAAACAATGTATGAACCTGCTGAAGCTATTAGCCTAGCGAAAAAAACAGCAGTTGCTAAATTTGATGAAACAATTGAACTTCACATTAGAACAGGTTGTGACGGACGTCATGCGGAACAACAAATTCGTGGTGCAGTTGTATTACCAAACGGAACGGGTAAAACAGTTAAAGTATTAGTATTCGCTAAAGGTGACAAACTTGCAGAAGCAGAAGCTGCTGGTGCAGATCACGTTGGTGGAGAAGAATTAATTCCAAGAATCCAAAAAGATGGTTGGTTAGACTTTGATGTAGTAGTAGCTACACCAGATATGATGGGTGTTGTTGGTCGTCTTGGTAAAGTTTTAGGACCTAAAGGTTTAATGCCAAACCCTAAAGCTGGTACAGTAACAATGGATGTTACAAAAGCAATCAACGATATCAAAGCTGGTAAAATCGAATACAGACTTGATAAAACAAACATCATTCATGTTCCAGTTGGAAAAGCTTCTTTTGAAGATGAAAAATTACAAGAAAACTTCAATGCGTTAATGGATGCGATTACAAAAGCAAAACCAAGTGCGTTAAAAGGACAATATTTAAGAAGTATTACAATGGCTTCAACAATGGGTCCTGGAGTGAAAATTTCTACAGCTAAATATTAATTTTAACTTCAAAATATCAGCGCATCTCGAAAATATTCGAGGTGCGTTTTTGTTATTTGAAATCATGTCGAAATCAGGGGTGGAATGAAAAAGAAAACGAAAAAAAGAAGACGAAGAAAACAGAGAACAACACCTATACTAATGATTGCCATGGGAACATTTTTTGTTGTTGTATTGAGTGGACTTATATTGGTTGCGTTTTTAAGTGTTAACATGGATGGTCAGACGCAACAAGTGGCTTATATAGAAAAGCTGATTGAATTAGAGCAATATTACAAGGCTGAATTTGAGAAAGAATTGGGATTGAAATCAGAAGAGGTAGTGGAAACGGTGGTATCCACGGAAGTGGTTGGGAAGTATGATGATATTTTAAGCGATGAAGATCTTATGAAAGAAGAGAGAATCTATTCTAAGGAAGCCACAAGGGAGGATGAAATAGTGCTTTTGTTTGGTGGCGATGTTTTGTTCGATGAGTCCTATGCGGTTATGAATGTACTATTGAACAAATCCGCTCTGATTGAAGATGCTTTTGGGGACACCATTCTAGAAGAGATGAAAAACGCAGATATATTTATGATAAACAACGAGTTTACATATACAAATAGAGGAGAAGCTACAGAAGATAAAACTTTTACATTTCGGGCGGAGCCAGATAAAGTTACGTATCTTGACCAAATGGGAGTGGATATTGTTTCTATTGCTAATAATCATACCTATGATTACGGAGAAGTGTCTATCATTGATACAATAGATACTTTGGAAAATGCTAATATGCCCTATGTGGGAGCAGGCATGAATGAAGAAGAAGCTATGAAACCAGTATACTTTATTATCAATGATACAAAAATAGCATTTATTGCAGCTACGCAAATTGAAAGATATGAAAATCCAGATACGAAAGCAGCTACAGCGACAAGTCCTGGGGTGTTTCGTTGCTTATATATTGATCCTTTGTTAGAAGTGATAGGAGAAGCGAAAGAAAACAGTGATTTTGTAGTGGTGTTTCCTCATTGGGGAACGGAAAATGAAGAATATCCTGATTGGGCACAATTAGAACAGGCACCTCAGATGGTAGAAGCGGGAGCAGATTTGATTGTAGGTGCACATCCCCATGTACTACAAGGGATTACATATATTGGAGATGTGCCAGTGGCGTATAGTATGGGGAATTTTTGGTTCAACTCTTCTACAATGGATAATGGATTGCTGAAAGTTACAATCAAAGACAATGGAATTGATTCCTTACAATTTCTACCAGGATTGCAAAGTGGTTGTGTTACAACATTGCAAGAAGGAAGTGAAAAGACAAGGGTATTGACATATATGCAAGGCATTTCTACGGGAGTGACCTTTGATGCAGAGGGATATATAACAAAAAATTGAAAAAATCATGCAATGAAAAATGAAAAACTACTTGACAAAGCAATTGTATATGTAGTATCCTGTTAAAGGTCATATTGACCATGCCGAAGACAGTAGGTACTGAAAGGAAACTGGATGTGTAAGTATATCGCCTACCTAGGGAAGTGTTGTGATTCATACAACTGAGAGTTTACGACTTTTAACCTTCCTGTTTAGGAGGGTTTTTCTTTTATATAAAACTCCATCGGCAGAGAATGTACATTCTCATAAATCTAAAAGGAGGTAACTAAAATGGCTAAAATTGAAATGAAACAACCTGTTGTAGCTGAAATTTCAGAAATGATTAAAGGCGCACAATCAGGAGTATTAGTTGATCACCGTGGTCTTACTGTAGAGCAAGATACAGAACTTCGTAAAGAGCTTCGTGCAAATGGAGTAACTTATAAAGTTTACAAAAACACTATGATGAACTTTGCATTCAAAGGCACAGATTTCGAAGGACTTGCACCTTACCTTGCAGGACCAAGCGCACTTGCTGTTTCTACTACAGATGCAACTGCACCTGCTAGAGTATTAGCAAAATACGGAAAAGCAACTAAAAAACTTCCAATCAAAGGTGGTATCGTAGAAGGTGTTGTTTATGATGCAGCTGGTATGGGAGAAATCGCTCAAATTCCATCAAGAGAAGAATTACTTTCAAAATTACTTGGAAGTATCCAATCACCAATTACAAACTTTGCTCGTGTCATGAACCAAGTGGCAGAAAAAGGTGGCGCTTCTGCATGTGTAGCTGAAGCGGCAGTAGAAGAAGTTGCAGCTGAAGAAGCACCAGCAGCAGAATAAGAATTGTCTTTAGGGCAGAACAGGCATGTATATGCAAAAAAAATAAGCTATAAAGAAATGGTCTTTATAGGAAAAACAAACAAATAATGGAGGAATATAAAAATGGCAAAATTAACAGCAGCAGAACTTATTGAAGCAATCAAAGAGTTGACAGTATTAGAATTAAATGATTTAGTAAAAGCTTGTGAAGAAGAATTCGGAGTTTCAGCAGCAGCAGGTGTTGTAGTTGCAGCAGCAGCTGGAGAAGCAGCGGAAGAAAAAACAGAATTTGATGTAGAATTAACAGAAGTAGGACCAAACAAAGTTAAAGTTATCAAAGCTGTTCGTGAAATCACAGGACTTGGCTTAAAAGAAGCTAAAGAATTAGTTGATAATGCTCCTAAAGTACTTAAAGAAGCAGTTTCTAAAGGCGAATGTGAAGACATTAAAGCCAAATTAGAAGGCGAAGGCGCTAAAGTTACTTTAAAATAATAAAGAACTTTTACAAAAGCTTGGGCATATGCCCAAGCTTTTTTTGAATAAAAAATATTAAAAAGTGCTTGACAAGCAATGTAAACTTGTGCTATATTGGATGGTGCACTATTGTGGTGTGGTATGCTTAGCTGTAGAAGTTCTACAGAACAGGTAAATATATAAGAACGGGGTGAAATGTCAATGGAAAAAAACAGAATACGTCCTTCTGCCAGTAGTAAAAAGATGCGTATGAGTTATTCACGACAAAAAGAAGTATTGGAGATGCCAAACTTAATAGAGGTTCAAAAAAACTCTTATAAATGGTTTTTAGAATCAGGCTTAAAAGAGGTGTTTAATGATATATCTCCAATTAGCGATTACAGTGGTAATTTGAGTCTAGAGTTTATAGATTTTGAATTATGTGAAGATGACGTCAAGTATTCTATTGAAAAGTGTAAAGAAAGAGATGCGACTTACGCAGCTCCATTGAAGGTTAAAGTGCGTTTTCACGGCAAAGAAGTGTTGGAACATGAAATTTTCATGGGTGACCTTCCTTTAATGACAGATACAGGTACTTTTGTAATCAATGGTGCAGAGCGTGTTATTGTAAGTCAATTAGTTCGTTCTCCAGGAATCTATTATTCTATTGGACACGATAAAATTGGTAAAACTTTGTATACATCAACTGTGATTCCTAATCGTGGTGCTTGGCTTGAGTATGAGACGGATTCCAATGACATTTTTTACGTACGTGTAGATAGAACAAGAAAAGTTCCAATTACTGTATTGATTAGATCATTAGGTGTTGGAACAAATGATGAAATTAGAGATTTATTTGGTGATGAACCTAAGATAGAAGCTAGTTTTGGAAAAGACGTTTCTGAGAATTACGAGGAAGGTCTCTTAGAGTTGTACAAGAAAATTCGTCCAGGTGAACCACTCAGTGTGGACAGTGCTAAAAGCTTAGTAGAATCAATGTTCTTCGATGCTAGAAGATATGATTTGGCTAAAGTTGGACGATATAAATTCAATAAAAAGTTAGCATTAAAAAATAGAATTAAAAACCAAATTCTAGCAGAGGATGTTGTGGATTTAACAACAGGAGAAATTTTAGCTACTGCTGGAACGAAAGTTACTTTAGAAATGGCTGATCAAATTCAAAATGCAGCAATTCCTTTTGTGTATATTCAAACAGAAGAAAGAAATGCAAAAGTCCTTTCTAACATGATGGTTGATATGACTACTTATATAGATTGTAATCCAAAAGAATTAGGGATTACAGAATTAGTTTATTATCCAGAACTTGTGAAAATTTTGGAAGAGTATGCTGATTCACCAGAAGAACTTGCGGAAGCTATTAAGAAAAAGACACATCTCTTAATTCCTAAGCATGTGACCAAAGAAGATATTTTAGCATCTATTAACTACAATATCCATTTGGAATATGGCATTGGAAATGCAGATGACATTGATCATTTAGGAAATAGACGTATCCGTGCAGTTGGCGAATTGCTTCAAAATCAATATAGAATTGGTTTGTCTAGATTGGAAAGAGTTGTACGTGAAAGAATGACAACACAAGATACAGAAATTGTATCTCCACAAGGTTTAATAAATATCAAACCAGTACAAGCAGCAGTGAAAGAATTTTTTGGTTCTTCACAGTTATCACAGTTTATGGATCAAAACAACCCTCTTGGTGAGTTAACACATAAAAGACGTTTATCAGCTCTTGGTCCTGGTGGTTTGAGTCGTGATAGAGCTGGATTCGAGGTTCGTGACGTTCATTATTCTCACTATGGTAGAATGTGTCCTATTGAAACACCTGAAGGTCCTAACATTGGTCTGATTAACTCCTTGGCATCTTATGCTAGAATCAATGAATATGGATTTGTAGAAGCACCATATCGTAAAATCGACAAAACAGACATTAACAATCCTCGAGTAACAGAGGAAGTTGTATATATGACAGCAGATGAAGAGGATAACTTCCACGTAGCACAGGCCAATGAAGCCTTAGACGAAAATGGCTATTTTGTGCGTAAGTCTGTTTCTGGTCGTTATTTAGAAGAAACACAAGAATATCCAAGAGCAATGTTTGATTACATGGATGTATCACCTAAAATGGTATTTTCAGTAGCTACAGCTTTGATTCCTTTCCTTGAAAATGATGATGCTAACCGTGCCCTAATGGGTTCTAACATGCAACGTCAAGCAGTGCCACTCCTGATTACGGAAGCACCAGCAGTTGGAACAGGTATGGAAGTGAAAGCAGCGGTGGATTCAGGTGTTTGTGTAGTTGCTAAAAAAGCAGGTACAGTAGAGTACGTATCTTCAAAAATTATTAAAATGGCTTATGATGATGGAGAAAAAGAAGTGATTCATTTAACAAAATTCTCTAGAAGTAATCAGTCTAACTGTTATAATCAAAAACCGATTGTATTCAAAGGGAACCATGTAGAAAAAGGACAAGTAATTGCAGATGGTCCTTCTACAAATGAAGGAGAATTAGCACTTGGTAAAAATCCATTGATCGGGTTTATGACTTGGGAAGGATATAACTATGAAGATGCTGTTCTTTTAAGTGAAAGATTGGTACAAGAAGATGTTTATACATCTGTGCATATAGAGGAATACGAAGCAGAAGCTCGTGATACAAAATTAGGACCAGAGGAAATCACAAGAGACGTACCTGGTGTTGGTGATGATGCGTTAAAAGATTTAGATGAACGAGGAATCATTCGTATTGGTGCAGAAGTTCGTGCTGGAGACATTTTAGTTGGTAAAGTAACTCCTAAGGGAGAGACTGAGTTGACTGCAGAAGAAAGACTTCTTCGTGCGATTTTCGGTGAAAAAGCTCGTGAAGTAAGAGATACCTCATTGAAAGTTCCACATGGAGAATATGGTATTGTAGTAGATGCAAAAGTATTTACAAGAGATAACGGTGATGAATTATCACCTGGTGTAAATCAAGCTGTACGTATTTATATTGCGCAGAAGAGAAAAATCTCAGTAGGAGATAAAATGGCTGGTCGTCATGGTAATAAGGGTGTTGTTTCTCGTGTGTTACCAGTAGAAGATATGCCATACTTGCCAAATGGTCGTCCTCTCGATATCGTATTGAATCCATTGGGTGTACCTTCTCGTATGAACATTGGTCAGGTTTTGGAAATCCATTTATCACTTGCAGCGAAAGCGCTTGGATTTAATGTGGCAACACCTGTTTTTGATGGAGCCAATGAATCTGAAATTATGGATACTCTTGACATGGCAAATGACTATGTAAATGAAGAGTGGGAAGTATTTGAAGAAAAATATAAAGAACAATTATTACCAGAAGTATTACAATATTTGTTTGATAATAAAGAACACAGAAAATTATGGAAAGGTGTTCCTCTTTCTAGAGATGGTAAAGTAAGACTTCGTGATGGTCGTACAGGAGAATACTTCGATAGTGCAGTTACTATTGGACACATGCATTATTTGAAACTCCACCATTTGGTTGATGATAAAATCCATGCTCGTTCGACTGGTCCTTACTCACTTGTAACACAACAACCCTTAGGTGGTAAAGCACAGTTTGGTGGACAAAGATTTGGAGAGATGGAAGTTTGGGCTCTTGAGGCTTATGGTGCATCTTATACACTGCAGGAAATTTTAACTGTGAAATCTGATGATGTAATCGGACGTGTAAAAACTTACGAAGCTATTATCAAAGGTGACAATATTCCTGAACCTGGTATTCCAGAATCCTTCAAGGTATTATTAAAAGAATTACAATCCCTTGGACTTGATGTGAAAGTTCTTCGAGAAGATCAAACAGAAGTTGAAATTATGGAAACATCTGAGTTTAATGAATCAGAATATCGCTACGAATTGGAAAATGAAAAAGCACATCGTGATTATGATGAAGAACGATTTGGTGATCATGGATTCCAAAAACAAGAATTCGACAGAGACAGTGGAGAATTAGTGAGCGTCGAAGAGGAAGAAGAATTAGACTTTGATGATACCGAAGAATTGGAATTTGACGATTCTACCGAAGAATAAAAGAATGTGAATGGTTTAAGTGAATGGGTGAATCCTCCTATTCACTTAAAGCAGATTATCGGTATGAAAAAATTGGTTACATTTCATGTTTGAAATGTAATAGAAATTTGGAAGGAGTGCCATAAATGTCAGAAACAAAAAACGAAGTATATCAACCAATGACATTTGATGCAATCAAGATTGGATTAGCATCACCTGATAAGATGAAAGAATGGTCTAGAGGCGAAGTGTTAAAGCCTGAGACAATCAATTACAGAACTTTAAAACCAGAAAAAGATGGTTTATTCTGTGAAAAAATCTTTGGACCTAGCAAGGATTGGGAATGTCATTGTGGTAAATACAAAAAAATTAGATATAAAGGTGTTGTCTGCGATCGTTGTGGAGTAGAAGTTACAAAAGCAAATGTACGTAGAGAACGTATGGGGCATATCGAATTAGCAGCTCCAGTGTCTCATATCTGGTACTTTAAAGGAATCCCAAGCCGTATGGGATTGATTCTTGATATTTCACCAAGAATCCTTGAAAAAGTGCTTTATTTTGCGTCTTACATTGTTTTAGATGCAGGAGAGACTAATTTAGAATACAAACAAATCCTTTCCGAAAAAGAATATATGGATGCTAGAGAATCATGGGGCAATACATTCCGAGTAGGTATGGGTGCTGAATCTGTAAAAGAATTGCTAGATGCCATCGATTTAGAAGGTGAATCTGTTGAATTAAAGGCAGCGTTGAAAGATGCTACTGGACAAAAAAGAGCTAAAATCATTAAAAGATTAGAAGTAATTGAAGCGTTTAGAGAATCAGAAAATAAACCAAGTTGGATGATTCTTGATGTAGTACCAGTTATCCCACCAGACTTACGTCCAATGGTGCAATTGGATGGTGGACGTTTTGCTACTTCAGATTTAAATGATTTATATAGAAGAATTATCAATAGAAACAATCGTTTGAAAAGATTGTTAGAATTAGGAGCACCGGACATCATTGTTCGTAATGAAAAAAGAATGCTTCAAGAAGCTGTTGATGCCTTGATTGATAATGGAAGACGTGGTCGTCCAGTGACAGGACCAGGTAACCGTGCATTAAAATCATTATCAGATATGTTAAAAGGTAAATCAGGTCGTTTCCGTCAAAACTTATTAGGCAAACGTGTTGATTATTCAGGACGTTCTGTTATCGTAGTAGGACCAGAATTAAAGATTTATCAATGTGGGCTTCCAAAAGAAATGGCAATTGAATTATTCAAACCATTTGTTATGAAAGAATTAGTACAAAAAGGAATTTCACAAAATATTAAAAACGCTAAAAAATTAGTAGAGCGTTTAGATGCAAGTGTTTGGGATGTATTAGAAGAAGTAATCAAAGAACATCCTGTTATGTTAAATCGTGCACCTACACTTCATAGACTTGGTATTCAAGCATTTGAACCAATTTTAGTAGAAGGTAAAGCCATTAAACTTCATCCACTTGTATGTACTGCTTTTAATGCCGATTTTGATGGTGATCAGATGGCTGTCCATCTTCCACTTTCTGTTGAAGCACAAGCAGAGTGTCGTTTTTTATTGTTATCACCAAACAACTTGTTAAAACCATCTGATGGTGGTCCAGTTGCAGTTCCTTCACAGGATATGGTACTTGGTATCTATTATTTAACACAAGAGCGACCAGGTGCATTAGGAGAAGGAAAATACTTCAAGAGTGTCAATGAAGCAATTTTAGCTTATGAAAATAAAGCGGTGACATTACATTCTAGAATCAATATTAGATGTAATAAAACATTAGCCAATGGAGAAGTGATGACTGGTACTGTAGAATCTACATTAGGTCGTTTCATCTTCAATGAAATTCTTCCTCAAGATTTAGGTTTTGTTGATAGAAGCGTAGAAGGCAATGAATTATTATTAGAAGTTGATTTCCATGTTGGTAAAAAAGGGTTAAAACAAATTCTTGAAAAAGTAATCAATACACATGGTGCATCGATTACAGCAGAAGTATTAGATAGCATTAAAGCAACAGGTTATAAATATTCAACTCGTGCAGCTATGACGGTTTCTATCTCAGATATGACAGTACCTGAAAGAAAACCAGCAATGTTAGAAGCAGCACAAGCCACAGTAGATAAAATTTCTCAAAACTACAGACGTGGTTTGATTACAGAAGAAGAAAGATATAGAGCAGTTGTTGAAACTTGGAATGAAACAGATAAAGAATTAACAGAAGTACTATTATCAGGTCTTGACAAATACAACAATATTTATATGATGGCCGATTCTGGTGCCCGTGGTTCTAACCAACAGATCAAACAGCTTGCAGGTATGCGTGGTCTGATGGCGGATACAACAGGTAGAACAATCGAACTTCCTATTAAATCAAACTTCCGTGAAGGTCTTGACGTATTAGAGTACTTTATGTCAGCCCATGGTGCTCGTAAAGGTCTTTCGGATACTGCCCTTCGTACAGCCGATTCAGGATACTTAACAAGACGTATGGTTGATGTTTCTCAAGAATTGATCGTTCGTGAAATTGATTGTTGTGAGGGAAGAGAAGAAATTTACGGCATGAAGGTGAAAGCTTTCATGGATGGAAAAGAAACAATCGAAGGTTTACAAGATCGTATTACAGGCAGATATGCTTGTATGGATTACAAAGATAGAGAAGGAAATGTAATCGTTAAGAAAAATCATATGATTACACCTAGTCGCGCATCTAAATTGATGGCAGTGGGTGTGGATGAGAATGGAGAACCACTTGAAGAAGTGAAAATCCGTACAATTCTAACATGTCATTCACATAATGGAATTTGTGCGAAATGTTACGGTGCTAACATGGCAACTGGTGAAGCAGTACAGGTTGGTGAAGCAGTTGGTATCATTGCTGCGCAATCAATTGGTGAACCAGGAACACAGCTTACTATGCGTACATTCCATACAGGTGGTGTTGCCGGTGACGATATTACACAAGGTCTTCCTCGTGTTGAGGAACTTTTTGAAGCTAGAAAGCCTAAAGGACTTGCAATTATTGCAGAGTTTGGTGGTATAGCTACTATTAAAGACACTAAGAAAAAACGTGAAGTTATCATTACTAATGAAGAAATGGGCGAGTCCAAAGCATACTTGATTCCTTATGGCTCAAGAATTGCTATTACAGATGGTGCTATTTTAGAAGCAGGTGATGAATTAACAGAAGGTAGTATCAATCCACATGATTTATTGAAAATCAAAGGTGTGCGTGCGGTACAAGATTACATGATTCGTGAAGTACAAAGAGTATATCGTTTACAAGGTGTTGATATCTGTGATAAACATATTGAAGTTATTGTACGTCAAATGTTGAAGAAAGTACGTATTGAAAACAATGGAGATAGCGCATTGTTACCAGGTACATTGGTAGACATTTTAGAATATGAAGATGTAAACGAACAATTGCTTGCAGATGGTTTAGAACCAGCAGATGGAAAACAAGTAATGCTGGGAATTACAAAAGCAGCCCTTGCAACAAACTCATTCCTTTCAGCAGCGTCTTTCCAAGAAACTACGAAAGTTCTTACAGAAGCAGCGATTAAAGGAAAAGTCGATCCATTGATCGGTTTGAAAGAAAATGTTATCATTGGTAAATTAATTCCAGCTGGTACAGGTATGAAGAGATACAGAGATGTGAATTTAAATACAGATTATCAAGAAATCGATACTTTGGAATTTGATGATGAACTTGAGTTTGATGATGAAATTGATACAATCGACTTAACAGACTTAGAAGATGATGTAGAAATGGTGATTGAAGATTAGTAACTGCTAGTCATCTATTGTGTATTTATAAGTATGATTTTTACAGAGAAAAAGTAATAGTTTGAATAGCGAATGGCTGTAGCGAATCCTTTTGGAAATGCTAAGGTCGTTCGTTTTTCTTATATAGAAAAATTTTATAAAAATTGAGAAAAAATATATTGACAAAGCATAGGACTAAGCCTATACTAATCTAGTGTGCACAGGGATGCATATTTTTTCGTGTCTTACGAATGATATAAATACTTGTGGAACATAATATTATTAATTTAAATCAGGAGGTGAAACAGAATGCCAACATTTAACCAGTTAGTAAGAAAAGGACGTCAAACATCAGTAAAGAAGTCGACTGCACCTGCTCTTCAGAAGACATATAACTCTCTTCATAAGAAAAGCACAGATGCATCTTCTCCACAAAAAAGAGGTGTTTGTACAGCTGTTAAAACAGCAACTCCTAAAAAACCTAACTCAGCTCTTAGAAAAATCGCCAGAGTTCGTCTTTCAAACGGAATCGAAGTAACAAGCTACATTCCAGGTGAAGGCCACAATCTTCAAGAACATAGTGTTGTTCTTATCAGAGGTGGTAGAGTTAAAGATTTACCAGGTACAAGATACCATATCATCAGAGGTACACTTGATACAGCTGGAGTCGCTAACAGACGTCAAGCTCGTTCTAAATACGGCGCTAAGAGACCTAAAGCAGCTAAAAAATAAGTTCGCTTTGTAAATTAGGTAAAAGCAAAGGATGATTCATGCTTTTGCGGTTGTTGTTTGCAACAACTTTTGTACACACAAAAAGAACTAATTTAGTGTTGGAATTCTGATTTAATATATACCAGATAGAAGACGCGAACACTAGTTGCTAGATAGTGAGTACCGATGAATTAATTAAGGCAGCGAAAAGCTGTAGTGAATAATTAAGGAGGGAAGAACCGTGCCACGTAAAGGACATACACAAAAAAGAGACGTTCTTGCAGATCCATTGTACAACAACAAAGTAGTTACAAAACTTATCAATAACATTATGTTAGATGGTAAAAGAGGCGTAGCTCAAAAAATTGTATACGGAGCATTTACAAGAATTGAAGAAAAAGCTGGTAAACCAGCAATTGAAGTATTTGAAGAAGCAATGAATAACATTATGCCAGTTTTAGAAGTAAAAGCTAGACGTATTGGTGGAGCAACATACCAAGTACCTATCGAAGTTAGAACAGATAGACGTCAAGCATTAGCACTTCGTTGGATTACATTGTACTCTCGTAAAAGAGGTGAAAAAACAATGGAAGAAAGATTAGCAAACGAATTAATGGATGCTATGAACAATACTGGAGCTTCTGTAAAGAAGAAAGAAGACATGCACAAAATGGCAGAAGCAAACAAAGCATTTGCTCACTACCGTTTCTAATATCATTAGGAGGAAAAAACCTTGGCTGGAAGAGAATATCCATTAGAGAATACTAGAAATATTGGTATTATGGCGCATATTGATGCTGGTAAGACAACACTTACAGAACGTATTTTGTTCTACACAGGTGTAAATTATAAAATCGGTGATACTCATGAAGGAACTGCTACTATGGACTGGATGGAACAAGAGCAGGAAAGAGGTATCACAATCACATCAGCAGCGACAACTTGTCATTGGACTTTACAAGATCAATGTCAAACAAAAGCTGGAGCACCAGAAAACCGTATTAATATTATTGATACTCCTGGACACGTTGACTTCACTGTTGAAGTTGAGCGTTCACTTCGTGTACTTGACGGTGCTGTAGGTGTTTTCTGTGCAAAAGGTGGAGTTGAACCACAATCAGAAAACGTATGGCGTCAAGCTGACACATATAACGTACCTAGAATGGCATTCATCAACAAGATGGATATCTTAGGTGCAAACTTCTACGGAGCTGTTGATCAAATCCGTGGTAGACTTGGTAAAAATGCAATCTGTCTTCAATTACCAATCGGTAAAGAAGATGATTTCACTGGAATTATTGATTTGTTTGAAATGCAAGCTTACATCTATAATGATGAAAAAGGTGAAGATATTTCAATCACAGCAATCCCAGAAGACATGGCTGATGAAGCGGAATTATACCGTGGAGAATTAGTCGAAAAAATCTGTGAATTAGATGATGATTTAATGATGATGTATTTAGAAGGTGAAGAACCAACTAATGAACAAATGAAAGAAGTTCTTCGTAAAGCAACTTGTGAATGTCAAGCAATCCCAGTTTGTTGTGGAACTGCTTACAGAAACAAAGGTGTTCAAAAACTTCTTGATGCTGTTATCGAATTCATGCCATCACCAATCGATATCCCAGCTATTGAAGGTGTTGATTTAGACGGAAATGAAATCCAAAAACACTCATCAGATGAAGAACCATTCGCAGCTTTAGCATTTAAAATTATGGCCGATCCTTTCGTAGGAAAATTAGCATTCTTCCGTGTATACTCAGGAACAATCAATTCAGGTTCATACGTATTAAATGCAACAAAAAACAAAAAAGAACGTGTTGGTCGTATCTTACAGATGCATGCTAACAAACGTGAAGAATTAGATAAAGTTTACGCAGGAGATATCGCTGCAGCTGTTGGATTTAAAGTAACAACAACAGGTGATACAATCTGTGATGAACGTAACCCAGTTATCTTAGAATCAATGGAATTCCCTGAACCAGTTATCGAGTTAGCAATTGAACCAAAAACAAAAGCTTCTCAAGGTAAATTAGGTGAATCATTGGCTAAACTTGCTGAAGAAGATCCAACATTCCGCGCACATACTGATCAAGAAACAGGTCAAACTATTATCGCCGGTATGGGTGAACTTCACTTAGAAATCATTGTAGATAGACTTTTACGTGAATTCAAAGTAGAAGCAAACGTTGGTGCTCCACAAGTTGCTTATAAAGAAACATTTACAAAATCAGTTGATATTGATAGCAAATATGCAAAACAATCTGGTGGACGTGGACAATACGGACACTGTAAAGTTACATTTGAACCTATGGATGCCAATGGAGAAGAATTATTCAAATTTGACTCTAAAGTTGTTGGTGGTGCTATTCCTAAAGAATACATTCCAGCTGTTGGTGCAGGTATTCAAGAAGCGACAAAAGCTGGTATCCTTGGTGGATTCCCAGTGGTTGGTGTGCATGCTACAGTATACGATGGTTCATACCATGAAGTCGATTCATCTGAAATGGCATTCCACATTGCTGGTTCATTAGCATTCAAAGATGCTATGCAAAAAGCAGGAGCTGTTTTACTTGAGCCTATCATGAAGGTTGAAGTAACAATGCCAGAAGAATACATGGGAGATATCATTGGTGATATCAACTCTCGTCGTGGACGTATCGAAGGTATGGAAGATATCGGTGGTGGTAAAATGGTTAAAGGTTATGTGCCACTTTCAGAAATGTTTGGTTACTCTACAGACTTACGTTCAAGAACACAAGGACGTGGTAACTACTCAATGTTCTTCGAAAAATACGAACCAGTACCAAAAAATGTTTCAGCGAAAGTACTTGAAGCAAAAACAAAATAGCAATATTGATATTGAGGATGTTATTATAGTTGGATATTCAATATTCAATTATAATAATGCCTTAAAATTATAAATTATGCTTGAAAAACTTCGATTAATTTAATATAATCGAAAGTAACCGAGCTATCGCAATATGCGATGATAACTTTAATTGTAAATAATTAGGAGGATTTTTAAAATGGCTAAGGCAAAATTTGAAAGAAGTAAAGCCCATTGTAACATTGGAACAATCGGACACGTAGATCATGGTAAAACAACTTTAACAGCAGCTATCACAAAAACACTTTCAGAAAGAGTTGATGGAAACGAAGCAGTAGATTTCGCTAACATTGATAAAGCTCCAGAAGAAAGAGAACGTGGTATCACAATTTCTACAGCACACGTTGAATATTCAACAGCTAACAGACATTATGCTCACGTTGACTGCCCAGGACATGCCGATTACGTTAAAAACATGATCACAGGTGCTGCACAAATGGATGGTGCTATCCTTGTTGTTGCTGCTACTGATGGTGTTATGGCTCAAACAAAAGAACATATCTTACTTTCTCGTCAAGTAGGTGTTCCTTACATCGTTGTATTCATGAACAAATGTGATATGGTTGATGATGAAGAATTACTTGAATTAGTAGAAATGGAAGTTAGAGATTTATTATCAGAATATGATTTCCCAGGTGATGATTCACCAGTAATCCAAGGATCAGCTTTAAAAGCTCTTGAAGATCCACACGGTGAATGGGGTAACAAAATCATGGAATTAATGGACGCTGTTGATACTTGGATTCCAGATCCAGAACGTGACACAGACAAACCATTCTTAATGCCAATCGAAGACGTTTTCTCAATCACAGGACGTGGTACTGTTGCTACAGGTAGAGTAGAACGTGGTGTTCTTAAAATTCAAGAAGAAGTTGAAATCGTTGGTATCAAAGAAGAAACAAGAAAAGTTGTTGTTACTGGTATCGAAATGTTCCGTAAATTATTAGATGACGCTCAAGCTGGTGATAACATCGGTGCGTTACTTCGTGGTGTTCAAAGAACAGAAATCGAAAGAGGTCAAGTTCTTTCTAAACCAGGTTCTGTAAAATGCCATACAAAATTTACAGCACAAGTTTACGTATTAACAAAAGATGAAGGTGGACGTCATACTCCTTTCTTCAACAACTACAGACCACAATTTTACTTCAGAACAACTGACGTAACAGGTGTTTGTAACTTACCAGAAGGTGTAGAAATGTGTATGCCTGGTGACAACATCGAAATGAGCATCGAATTAATTCACCCAATCGCTATGGAACAAGGTTTAACATTTGCGATCAGAGAAGGTGGACGTACAGTAGGTTCAGGACGTGTTGCTACAATCGTAGAATAATCGAATAACAATGAGCCAAGCACGTAGTGCTTGACATAATGAAAGAAGGATTCCTCATGCTTGCATGAAGGGAATCCTTCTTTTGTTATGGCAAAGAATACGAAGTATTTGGCGAATGAATGTGCATGAGGAATTGTGTTGATTTGCGAATTGCTATCACCAACTTTTTGTGAATTATTCTCACCAGCTCTCGAGCGTGAAACGTGCATTATCTTCTCCAATTGTGAATTATTTTCTCCTTATTTTGCAAATTCTA
>JAWXVD010000064.1:0-19021 GCA_044425705.1 Eubacteriales bacterium
GGTTGTTTCTTTCGAAACATGTTCTCTTGCATTCGTAATTTAAATTGCTTTAAACTCTCATGCTGAATATTCTCTTTAGAATTTTCGAGATTGTATTACTGTTTATTTGTCAATGTTCTGTGTTGTTTTGTTGTCGTGTGTTTCACAGGCAACTTGTATATATTACCATCTGTGTGATTCCTTGTCAACAACTTTTTTTGTTTTTTTAAAAAGTTTTTTGTAGTTACAGATTACATGTAAGCTGTAACTAAGTTACGAACTATACTTCTCACTTTTTGTAAAAAACTGTCTGTCGTTTTCGGCGACAAAGAGTATATTATCATAGGTCGAAATATAATGCAAGCACTTTTTTTATTTTTATAGCACTAATTCTAATTCAAACCAGAAAGCAACACCATTTGTATAATTATCTACCCCATATTTCTGATTCATAGATTCCATGATTGCTTTTACAATAGATAATCCTATCCCACTTCCACCATATTCTCTCGTTCTAGCCTTATCTACTTTATAAAACTTCTCCCATACTTGTGCTATACTTTCCTCTGGAATACTATCTCCTGTATTAAACACAGTGACTCTGATACGATTTTCTTTTATTTGAAATTTCACATCTATAATTCGTTCTCCCGAAACATGGTTCATCGCATTGGTAAAATAATTCATAAATACTTCTTCTACTTTAAATTCATCTCCCCATACAAATACAGGATTAGATTCTTCTATCTGTATTCTGCAATTATTTTGTACAATCATAATATTAGCCGATTGAATATAATTGTTAACTAGTTCTACTATATCAAATCGTTCCATCGTAATTTCGTCACTCCCAAATTCTAATTGATTCAATGACAACAATTTTTTTACCATAGTATTCATTTTATCAGCTTCATCTACAATCACACTGCAATAAAAATTTTTATTTTCATCATCTTCATAAATACCATCTATTAGTCCTTCTGCATATCCTTGTATCAAACTAATTGGTGTTTTTAATTCATGAGAAACATTTGATAAAAATTCTGTCCTCATCTGATCTAACTTGTCTTTCTTTTGAATATCTTTCATTAATTTAGCATTGGCCGTTTTTAATTCAGAAATAGTTTGTTCTAAAGCCATAGACATGCTATTAAAATTATCTCCTAATATCCCAATTTCATTTTGGCTATTTCCATTGTATTTTGTTTCAAAATCTAAATGCGCCATTTTTTCCGAAATATTAGTCAATTCTGAAATCGGTTCTGTAATTTTCCTCGTAATCATCCAAATGATGAGAGCACTGCCTAAGATTACAACTATTCCTAGATATCCTAAAAATTGATTTGCAATAGACACACTGTCTTGTATACTCTCAATCGGGGTTCTAATTAAAAATAAATTACTATTATCAAGCACTCCCCACATTTCAATATTTTCAGTACCAGTCTTGTCATCCACCACTATTTTCATTTTATATTGTTCTTCATTAATAATGTAATCTTCTTCTGTACCCGAAGTTAAAAATAAATGATTCCATAATTGTAGCATAGTTCGTTCTGCATCATTCCCTACCGACTTGATGACATTAGAATCTACATTGACAACAAGAATATTCAAATTATAACGATCACCTAATTTCTCCAATTGCACATCAAACTCATCACTTAGGAGTGTTCCTTCATTAGAAGCGTCATTAATGGTAACATATGCTTCTAATATATTATTTTGTTTATCATTGATATAATATTGTTCTAAAAATAATGTATTAGAAATCAATAAACATCCTAAAGCAACAATCATAACTCCTATGAATAATAAAGAAATCTGTTTTTTTATTGAATATTTCAAGATAATTCCAATCCTTTCTCAAATCAGTAATATAAATTCTCACTAGAAACTACATTTCTAACTTATATCCAATACCCCAAATTGTTTTAATGTAATTTCCCTTTTCCCCTATTTTAGCTCTTAATTTTTTCACATGGGTATCGATAGTCCTAGCATCACCAAAATAATCATAGTTCCATACATGATTCAAAATTTGTTCTCTAGATAGTGCAATCCCCTTGTTTTCTATAAAATAGACTAACAATTCAAATTCCTTAATACTCAACTCAATAAGTTCTCCATCTACAGTAACAATATGTGCCGTTTGATCAATACAAATACCACCTGCCTCTATCATTTCATTTGTATCTTGAATTTTCCCTCGTTTTAAAATTGCTTCAATTCTTGCCACAAGAATTTTAGGACTAAACGGTTTTCCTATATATTCATCCACACCAAGGTTAAACCCTTGTAATTCGTCACGTTCTTCATTTTTCGCTGTCAACATAACAATCGGCACACTTGAATAATTTCTAATTTCTTTACATACTTGCCAACCGTTCATTTTAGGCATCATAACATCTAAAATAATTAATTCTATATTTTTATCTGTAAAAAAAACATCTAAAGCTTCACTACCATCACACGCTTCTACTACATCATACCCCGCTCTTGTCAAGAAATCTTTAACTAATCTACGCATTCTACTTTCATCATCTACTACTAATATTTTTAATTTATCCATATAAACACTTTCCTTTCCATAATTAAGTCCAGTGATTTCACTTGCTTGCAAGGGTGAAATCACAGACGCTGAAGGTGAACATTTTATTTTCACCCTTAAGTCCAGTGTTTTCACTTACTCACAAGGGTGAAATCACAGACGCTGAGGGTGAAAATTTATTTTATCCTTTTTAATTCTAATCTTTCATACATAAGTTTGCAATTGGTTTCATACTTTTTTCACAAATAAAGAAACAAACAAATTACAGGTCACCTGCAGACTGTAACATAAAAAACCGACATGTATATTGTAGAAAATATAACACTCTACTATATACATGCCGATTAATCATTACGGTTCTCACACAACCTGTAACAAAATAAAAATCAATCTTGTTTATTCTTCATAGCCGGTCTTATAAAATATTGGCTTACAATCAAGGCCACCACATACAAGGCTAATGTTACATATATTACATATGTATAAGAGCCTGTTGCCGAAACTACAATAGAACTAATCTGATTGCCTGTCAAACCTGCAATAGCCCAAGCCGAAAGAGAAACTCCATGAATTTTACTAATATTTTCCATACCAAATGCATCCGATAGCACAGGAGGGATACAACTAAATCCGCCACCCATGCAAGCATTCACAACTAACATCAACAATACCACCAATATTACAATACTATTATCAATAGCATTTGTGAGACACACAAGCACGCAGCCCACAATAGATGAAACAAGGATAACTCTAAAAACTATACTCCTCACCTTTAATCGATCTGATAAATTTGAAAAACCTAAGCGCCCTAAAACATTTACAGCTGCATTCAATGAAGAAATGAGGGCAATTGTTCCAACTGCAATACCCATAATACTTAAAATATCCTTTTCTTGAGACATAATAGCAAGTCCACATGAAATATTTATGTAAAATACTATCCAGATACTAATAAAAATAGGATCTTTAAAAAGTGCCAACTTATTAAAGCTAGTATGCTCTGCTTCTTTCCATCCCTCTGGTTTCTTAATCAAATAATGCCCTAACATCATAGCCACAAAAGAAAAAGCACCTAATATGTAAAACATCTTTTCAACCCCTACTATAGCAATTAAATAAACCTTTATAGGGCTAGCAATGGCTTTTGCTAAACCGAATCCAGCTACCGCTATTCCAGTAGCCAAACCTTTATTATCTTCAAACCATAACATCAGCGTTTTCACAGGTGTTAGATAACCTAAACCCAAACCAATTCCCATAATGATACCATAAAACAGATATACCCCAACAAGAGACTTAAAATAGATAGAAATGCCTGTCCCAATCATACCAACGGCAAAAAAGATAGCAGATAACAAAGAAGATTTTTTTATATCTCTCTCGACAATATCTCCTAACAGAAATGCAGACATACCTAGACAAAAAATCGCAATACTAAATGCCCATTCCACAACACCGCTAGATGCTCCTATAGATTCTGCAATATCCGCTTTGATTAATGACCAACAATAGACTGTTCCAATACAACAATGAATAAGTAGTGCGGGTATAGCTGCTCTCATCCAACGATTTTCTAACTTACTTTTCATGCGTAGTCTCCTTATGCTATTTTTATTATCAAACAATTTCGTTCTTAAAATCTGTGCTGTTTACTTCTATCTATTATAATAGTGCTTAAAAGAATTTCATTTTTTTAGCCATTTCTACAAATTCTTTATTGTTTTTTGTTCGTTTGAATAAATCTATTACCTTATCAACTGCTTCATCTGGTTTCATGCCATTAAATGCACGGCGAATATTTCCAATTGCTTCTTGTTCATCTGGCGTTAACAACAAATCTTCACGTCTTGTACCAGATTTTGGAATGTCAATAGCCGGAAACACACGCTTTTCTGCAACCTTGCGATCCAATACTAATTCCATATTTCCAGTACCTTTAAATTCTTCGTACACTACATCATCCATTTTACTACCAGTTTCCACCAATGCTGTGGCTAAAATAGTTAAACTTCCACCTCCACGCATATTTCTAGCAGCTCCAAAGAAACGTTTTGGCATATGCAGTGCCGCTGGGTCAAGACCACCTGACAAGGTTCTACCACTAGGTGGAACTGTTAAATTGTATGCTCTTGTTAAACGTGTAATACTATCTAATAAAATCATAACATCTTGATTATGCTCTACCAAGCGTTTTGCTCTCTCAATTACCATTTCAGACACTCGTTTATGGTGTTCTGGAAGCTCATCAAATGTAGAATAAATAACTTCCACGTTAGGTCCTTCAATCGCTTCTTTAATATCTGTTACTTCTTCTGGTCTCTCATCTATCAGTAATATCATTAAATGCACATCAGGATTATTTCTTTTTACTGATTTTGCAACTTCTTTTAATAATGTGGTTTTACCAGCTTTTGGTGGGGATACAATCATTCCTCTTTGTCCCTTACCTACTGGACTCATCAAATCCATAATTCTCATGGCAACAGAAGCATTACCCGTTTCTAAACGTAACCGTTCATCTGGAAAAATCGGTGTTAAATCTTCAAAATTCCCTCTTTTAGATGCTACATCTGGTGAATACCCATTAATTGTTTTTACATATAATAAAGCACTAAATTTTTCATTTTGAGATTTAATCCTTGTGTTTCCTTCAATGATATCACCTGTTTTCATATTGAACCTTCTAATCTGGCTAGGTGCTACATAGACATCATTTTCTCCTGGCAAAAAATTATCAGATCGAATAAATCCAAATCCATCTGCCATAATTTCCAAAATACCTCTTGCTGTAATTCCACTGTCTAAATCTGAAGGAAATTTATCTTCGCCTTCTTTCTTTCGTTCTACTGTTCCACGTTGTTTTACCGGTGCTTCTTTTTTCTTCGTTGATGTTTCTTCTGTTGAATTATCTTGGCTTTCCTTTGTTACATTTTCAATTTCATCCAACTGTACCATTGCTTCAATCACGTCTGCTTTTTTCATTGTTGAAACACCTTTAATCCCACGACTTTTAGCAATTTCACGTAAATCAACAACTCCTACTGTTTCATATCTTGCTCTCATTTTCATTTCCTCTATTTACTTATATTTTTTTAGGGAATTATTACTAGACTTGTTACATATTATAAAATATTGGCTACTTACCTACTATTTCTTTTATAATACTCTCATTAACATAAGAATAAATTTCTTTATCTTTGTTTTATATTCTACACTTATTCTTTCATAAAGGCAATAGGTAACCCGTTTTACCGATGGTTTTATTATCTTCCACACTGTTTCCATTTATTTATTCTCCAATCTCTATGAATAATTTCTTTCGAGATTATATGACACATTTGCCCTCACTCCATCAGTTTCCTTATATTCAACATACCCCAGCCCTGTTTTCCCCACTCTTCTCCCATATCTACTGCATTATGAAGGATTTTACGTTTAATTTCTACATTTGTGATTGTTGGTTCTCGATCAATTAACATAGCTGCTGCTCCTGCCACAAGGGGTGTTGCCATGGAGGTGCCGCTCTTCGTAATATATGCATTTCGATATCTGCGATTATAAAATTTGCAAGTGTTACTACAAGATACTATATTAGTACCAGGTGCCACAAGGTCTGGTTTTTTTATGTTATATACAGATGGTCCACGACCTGAATAAGTCTCACAAAGATTTTCATTTTTTCCAAAATATCTGCCATCATGGCAACCTACTGCAATCACCTTATCACTCATTGCAAAAGGGGAAATACTCATAGGCTCTGGACCTTTATTACCTGCTGCAACTACAACAGTCATACCTAGTTTCCAAACTCCATCAATTTTCTCTATCAGTTGATTTCTTTTTTCTATATTTTGTACTGAACCAATTCCTACAGATATATTTAAAATACGAATATTGTATTCTTCCCTTACATCCATAATCCATTGAATTCCTTCTAACATGTCATCAAGACATCCATCACCATTTTCATTTAAGACTTTGCCAATAACAAGTCTTGCTTTGGGAACGATTCCTGCAATTCGACCTTCCGACACAAAACCACTGCTTGCTACACAGCCTGCAATATGGGTTCCATGTCCACTATCATCATACATAATACTATGATGATTAACGAAATCTTTAAATCCGATGATTCTATTTTCAAAATCAGGATGTGGAAAAATTCCAGAATCTAAAATAGCAACAGTAACCGATTCTCCTTGATATTTATTTACTAATTCCCCTGTACACTCTAATTGTTGTCTCACTCGATACATAGGAAAACTCCTGGCTTTTATTACTACATTATGCCAAGAGTTAAAATTTGTTCCCTATTTAAAATACTTATGCGTTCTTGTAAACCTCAAGTGCTGCTGCTACACCATCACCTACATTGATTTTTACTTTGTGTTGGAGCATAACTGCTTCTAGTGATGCTAATAAGAATAGAATATTTCTCTTTTGACTAGAATATCCCATATTTCCAAGACGTAAAATTTTTCCATCAAGTGGACCAAATGAAGAGGCGATTTCCATGCCAAAATCATCAAGTAACTGTGCTCGAATTGCTTTTCCATCAACATCTTCTGGAATGTTGATAGCCGTTACTACAGGCATTTTATGTGCCACATCACCAAAAATAGAAAGTCCCATAGCTTCTAAACCTGCACAAAGAGCTTTATCATTTAATAGATGACGAGCAAGTCGGTTGTCCATACCTTCTAATAAAATACAACGAAGTGCCTCATGGACTGCATATTGCATACTTGTAGCTTCTGTATGGTGATTTAAGTGACGTGGTCCCCAGTAATCTTGTAATTGTGCAAGATCTAAATAATTACTTTGAATTCTAGGTAAAGTCATCACTTTATCGTCTGCTGTTCTAATTCCTTTTTCTACTTGCTTTCTTGCAAGAATGATTTCTTCAATTGCACTATTATAAGTAATCAATGCAGAACCAGATGGAGCTGAAATACATTTTTGTGTACCAGCCACACAAGCATCTATCTTCCATTCATCTACTTTTACATCTGCTCCACCAAGTGTCGCAACAGCATCAACTAATAATAAAGCATCATATTGTTTACAGATTTTACCGATTTCATCTAAAGGTTGCATCATAGATGTTGATGTTTCTCCATGGATAATAGCTACTGCCTTATAGGAAGCTTTTTTTAATTCTGCTTCTACTTCTTCTGGTGTAAATACAGTACCCCATTCACGTTCCACTAAAGTGATATCAGCACCACATCTCTCTAAAATTTCAGCTAATAAGTAACCAAAACGTCCAAATGCAGGAATTAATACTTTATCTCCTGGACAAATTGCACCAGTCAATACTGTCTCTAGACCACCTCTTGAAGTAGTGTCTGTTAAGTAAGTTTGTTGATTTTTTGTTTTAAACACTTCACGCTCCATGGCTTGCGTTTCTTCCATGATTGCCAGAAATTCAGGGTCAAATTGTCCTAAAATATGTGCCGACATGGCACGAAGTACACGTGGATCAGTTTCTACTGGTCCTGGGGTCATAAGGGTACGTGGTGATGGGTTAATTTCTCTAAGAATCATTGTTTTTATTTCCTTTCACTTGTTTATATTTAATCTTGTTCTTCCACTAGCACAAGGCTTAATAGAAGTTGAAAATACTGCTTTGGATCGGTAAAATCATGTCCCAAGATTTCTTCACATTTTTTAATTCTATATTTAATGGTGTTTCTATGCATAAACATAGTACTAGCTGTTTCTGTAATGCTACCATTGCATTCTAGGTAAGTTCTTAATGTTTTCTGTAATTCCAATGTCATTTCATCTTTTGGATATGCTAATGATTTCAAATTATGTATGCTAAACTTTTTCGCTTGTTCACTAGGAATAGCCTTTAACAATTCAATCGCATTCTTGGGTTTGTAATGTTTAATAAAAAAGATATCATTTTGGATTTCTCCATCTATAAAACTCTCTAATCCCTCTTCATATGAATAAGGTAGGGAATCTATTTCTAGCATCACATTTCCCAATGAAAAAATAATTTCTATCTTTAACATTTTCTGTAAGGTGTAATAAATTTGCTTCATATCCTCTATTTCAAATTCATGATTTCCTTGCAGGATAAATATATATCTATAGTCAGATATTTGCGGAAATACTAAAATAGAACCTTGATACTTTTCTTCTAAAAATTGTTCTAACCAACGATAAATGAAAATATAGCGTTCTTCACTATGGGGTGCGCTACTTCCATTTACCTTTAACTCTCTATAGGCCCCAAGTGTACCTATAATCGCACCATAATACTCCGTACCTTTGATGCCATATTTTGCTCCAATGGATAAAATTTGTCTACCATTCCAAACCTTATCTTTATTTTTTTGAATTAAAATTTCCAAAAATTCTTCTTTTGATTTCACTTCATTATAGGTAAGATAGATACTTTTATATAGTGACACACTAAGAATAAGCACAACTTGTTCTACAACCAAAGATGTCAGGGCCGTAGATAAATCTTCTGCCTCAAAAATATAAAGACAATGAGACACCCACCCATCAATTTTAATAGGAAAAATCACAACTTTATTTTTTCCCTTTTCAGCATCCATATAATGTTCTATTTGTGTAAACTTTTGCTCATATAACTGATAATTAAGAAATAATTCCTTTGCTTCTGTCTTATGCCTGTCATTGCACCCATATCCTACTTCTACCACTTCCCCAAAAGGAGAAACGATAGCTACAGGTTTCTTTAAGGCATTTCCTAAATTATTTAAAATAATTTTTGTTGAGGAACCTTGTAAAATCAAATTCGAAAATTTCTTTTGTGTGTTCAAAGCATAATTTAAATCTTCACTTTTATCATTCCACAGCACTGCTAAGGCTTGTTTATATACATCTCCCAATGTCATATTCATAGGGATTTGTATCAGTGGAAACCCTAATTGATCTGCCATTTCAATCACTTCTGGCTTTAATTCATGAATAAAACGTCCTAATTTAATAGCAAGACCAGCACAAGGTAATTGATCTAACGTTTCAATTAATTCACATAAAGCATCTTGATTTGTTTTATATGTCATACCTGTTGTAATCAATAAGGTATCAGCAGGTAAAAAAGCTGCCACATCAGGTGTCTCTGTAGATTCCACAGTAACTACCTTTCTTTCTAAATTTGCACTCTTATTCAATACGCAAAGTCCTTCTAGCTTGCTTTCTTGTAACAATTCTCGTAACACCATAATCAAGTCCTCCACTTTCCACTATATCATGAGCAAATTTTTCAATCTTTTTAGGATTTTAATAGCATAAATTACAACAAATCCCTTAGTATCTAGTTATCTTGACTTGCATTATATAGTATATTTCGTTACTGTGCATTATTTATTGGCTAATTACTGTGCCAGTCAAGCCTTGTATGCCTTCCCTAGCTTTTTCTAATAAGGTAATCAGTGCAAATCTTTCTTTACCCGAAGATGCAAATTCCATGGCTGCCTCTATTTTCGGCAGCATAGATCCCGGTGCAAATTGTCCTTGCTTAATATATTCATGGGCTTCCTCTAATGATAAGTTAGAAAGCCATTGTTGCGTTTTTTTACCAAAATTGATTGCAACTTTTTCCACTGCTGTTAAAATAACTAAGTAATCCGCTGCTAATTCTTTTGCTAACAATGCACTTGCAAAATCTTTATCAATAACTGCTGGAATTCCGGTCAAAGTATTTCTATCACCTTTTACCACTGGTATACCACCGCCACCACAGGCAATAACTATTTTCCCTTGTTCAACTAATTCTTTTATCATATCTATTTCTACAATTTCTATCGGTTTTGGTGAGGCAATCACACGTCGAAATCCTCTTCCTGCATCTTCCATGACTTGATTTCCATGTTCTATTTCCATCCATGCTTCATCTTCCGTCAAAAATCTACCTATTGGCTTACTAGGATGCATAAATGCTTGGTCTTCCTTATCTACCACTACTTGTGTAACAATAGATGCTACTGAATTATTCATTTCTCTCTTTTTTAGTTCCGAATAAATTGCATTTTGAAGATTGTATCCAATATATCCTTGACTCATCCCTACACAGGTAGGTAAAGGTGTCTCTGTGTAATGTCTATAGTTTAATGTCAAATCTGACATAGCGGTATGTATCATGCCAACTTGAGGGCCATTTCCGTGGGTTACAATTACCTGATGTCCTTCAGCAATCATATCAACAATTACAATTGCCGTTCGCTCCACTGCTTTCTTCTGTTCTTCATAATGATAGCCTAATGCATTGCCACCAAGTGCAATCACCACCGTCTTTTTATCCATAGACACCTCCCCTCCTAAATACTGTCAAAGTACTTCATTGTAATTATCATTCCTGCTAAAAAATCTTTTCCTGATGTATGTCCAATCTGCACTATTTTTTCGATGCTTGTTTTTATCAATTTTTGATTCTTTTCACAAATACCTTGATACAAAAGTAATATATCCTCATGAAATAAATTTTCAAAAGCACATCGATATTGGTGTAAGCTAACATCTGTAGTCACTTTCCTACTTAAAATTTTATATAGACTATCTTCCCACTGCGTACAATCATGTTTTATCTTTAGGAATTCACTCCTATTACTGAAAGAATCACAGTTAAGTCTAGTGATTTCACTTATTTGCAAAGGTGAACTCACAGACGATGAAGTGGAAAATTTATTTTCACCATTTATCTCTATCATTTTTCTAACAAACAAAATACCCAGTATAAAATCATCCCCAGCAGGTGTTAAGCCGTTTCCATATCCTATTAAAGAATATAATATTTCGTCCTTATTTTCATCTGCTTCTATCATCTGCAATGATTTCTTCACAGATATACGCTCATAAAAATCTGTCCTTTGATTCATCAGGTCACTGTATTTCATAAAATCCAAAAATTTTGAAATCTTATTATCTTTTCCATATTTTAAGTCTCTTATGGATTTTCCAAATCCAGTCATCCAATTTATGTCTACTTCCCTTTGGATCAACTCTATAGCACTAGTCGAAGAAAACTTCTCATTTTTTTCTAAAAAACTAGAAAATATAAGCGTGTACTTGCAAGAAATGATAATTTGCTCTTCTTTTTCTTGATTTTCACGGATAAAATGTTCCTCTTCTTGATTCACACTTATGAAGTATTGCTCCTTTTTACACCATCTAAAAATCATATCTTTCAATTTTACTTTTTGGGCTAAATCTACAATATCACTTTTCTTTAACAAAATACCATAGGGTGTTAAGGCAAAATTTTTATTTCCAATAAAACATAAACGATCTTCTATTAATAGATTGAATCCATGAGCAAAACTGCTATGCACTGGATATTCCTTTTCTTCCAATTTATCCAATAATTCTTTGGAACAATAGACAGCTTGTATCATACAAATATCCGTCACTTTCTCAATAGCTTTCTAAAACCCTAACTTTTTCGCATAGGCTAACACAGCTTTTTCAAAACAAGCAATTGGTGGATGTACTGTTCCTGCTCCAATTTGTCCAATTCCAGCCATTTTATGTGCAATTCCAGTATTAATCACTGGCGTAATCCCTGTTTCTACTACTTTTCTTGCATCGATACCAAGACAAATTCCTTGAAAATTCCATGTCGGAATGGTATAGTTCGGATTTCTATCAATAGAAATTTCCATCATCTCGTTACTTGTTTGTAAAGCATCTTCAAATCCACCTGCTCCAACAAATCTAGTTACTGCTGGTGCTGCAATCATTGCCATGCCACCTACACCAAAGGTTTCTGTAATGGCGCTATCTCCCATATCTGGACTAGCATCTTCTCCTGAATATCCTGTAAAGAACAATCCTTCTGGAGTGTTAACTGGTGCCACAAACCATTGATCACCCATTCCACTGATTCGAATCCCAAAATTCTCACCATTGCGGCACATTGCTGTCACCACAGTTCCATCTGTCACCTTTCTTGCTCCATCCATAATGGCCTTTGCGGTAGCCATCATTAAATTCAAGAAAAACTGTTCTGTATCTGCTAAAAATTTGATTACTTGCGCTTTTTCTTCTTCCTTAATATCAAGTGTTGTAATAATAGGGCTCATTTCTTTTAAGAATATTAATGATGCTGCAATATTTCTTTGATGGAATTCATCACCCATCGTTAAGGCTTTTGCCATAATGGGACCTACATTCAATCCCTCTTCTTTTGTTCGAATGGCTTTTCCTAACACGGGACCTAATACATCTCTCATCCAACAAAGTCTATCTACTACTTCTTGAGAATAGGCTCCAAATCGAAGTACTGCACCAATCCCCTCATTCATAGTACAATAGGCACGATTTCCATCTGTCACATTCTCTACTACAAATACAGGCATGTTAGCTGATGTGATACCTCCCATAGGCCCAACTGCATCCACATGGTGGCATGGAATAAAGGTAATTTCGCCTTGTTCTAGCATCATTCTAGCTTCTTCTTCCGTAGTAGCCCATTCTTCAAACAAGGTTGCTCCAATACAGGAACCTTGCATTGGACTAGGCATTCCTTCCCATTTCATCGGTGGACCTGCATGAAGTAATACTTTGCCTTGATTTAATTCCCCAATAACTGTTTTCGCTGGTACCACATCATATAGAACTGGTGAAGCTGCAACAATTTTATCAATTACTTTTTGATTCGCAAGGTCAATATCCTCTATTCTTCTTAAGTTATTTAATGTTTTTATTAATGTAAGATCCCCACCTGCTGGTGGAGCCCAATCAAATTGTACTGTTTCACAATCAAATTCGTGCAAGACGTTAGCAAAGCTCTTTAATCCAATATTAATTACCTTTGGTTTTTCACCCAGTAATTTAGCGATTGCTGGAGGTACCGCTCTTTCACTTGATTTTTCTACATCTCTTGCAGGCATAATCGGTTTTTCAATTTGTGTGACTGGATGACCAATTAAGTAAAGTGACGCTTCCACTGCTAATCGATTGCTTTCACAAACAATAACACCTGCTCCCTCTAATACTTTTACTTGGTAATCATAATTTTGAATATCTTTTTTTGTACCACATACTGTAGCTACGAAATATAAAGTTCTATCGGCTTTCTTGGCTTCTTCCTGCAATTCCATAATGCTTGGAAGAAGTGATGCCGCCATATCTTCATGAGAACCATAACCTAATACTACATCAAATAATATAACACCTGTACTTTCATCAGTAGCTGCTTCTTTCATACATTCTGCACGTTTCGTTGGATCGATCATAGGATGTGGTTTTCCTTGGGTATAAATATCATCACCTAAATCAATAATCACATGACCATCTGTATGCAACATATATCCTTCACTTTTTCCAGATGTATTTGGAATCGATAAGGTATCACGAATCATCATGGCTGCTTCTGCCGCTAATGTACCACCTGAATAATACCCACGAATAGTTTTCATTTCTTCTTTTCTAAAAGAAGTTTCACAAGAAAACTCTTTTGGGATTTCATCCACAGATAATACTAATTCTCCCTTTGATTCTCCTTTTCTTGATAAGTCAACGGCTATTCTAGCTGCTTCATCTAAGGTATAGGCATGATAAAATCCTTCTTCATGTACCTCTGGTTTTTCACCTAAAAACAATGTAATCACTGGTTTTGTAAAACCTTCCAAACGTTTTACCATCTTATCTCTAACGTCTTTTGCTGGTGGTTTGGAAATCACAATCACTACTTTTGTATCATCATCTTGTTCCATAGCGTTAATGGCATCCAACATGGTAATACCACCAATTTCACTGGCAAGATCACGACCACCTGTGCCAATTGCATTGGTAACACCTGCCCCTAGACGATCTATAATCGTTGTTAACTCTTGAATTCCTGTTCCTGAAGCGCCTACAATTCCAATATTACCTTTCGATACATGGTTGGTGAATGCAATCGGCACTCCTTGAATAATTCCTGTACCGCAATCTGGTCCCATAACAAGCAAACCTTTTTTATGTGCTTTTTTCTTTAGTGCCAATTCATCTTCTTTAGATACATTATCACTAAACATAAACACATTCAGATTTTCATCTAAGGCTCGATCTGCTTCTAATGCAGCATAAGCACCAGGAATAGAAATCACACAAAGATTTGCTTCCGGTAGTTTTTCTTTTGCCTTTGCCCATGTTTTCACTGCATCATTCTTTTCTGTTTCTTGATTTTTTGCTGCTTGATTTTTTAGGAAGCGCTCTGTTTCTTCTAATACTTGTTCCATCATATCTTCTATAGAATCTACTACAATAACCATGTCATTGGCACTGGCATCTAATAAATCTTTTGTTTCTAATCCACTGGTTTTAAATAATACTTTATTAGATGGTGTTCCCATCATAATTGAAACTTTGTCAATGCCTTCCATTGCAGCTATCTTATTTGTTAAAAGCATTAAAACGACTGAATCTTGATAACTTCCTTTTTTAACGATTGTACGTAACATTATTTGCTCCTTCTCTATTCATAGGCTAATCGGTAAAGTGTTTCCGCCAATATTTCTACACCTTTGATCAAATCATCCATACTTGTATATTCCTCTTTTGCATGGCTGATTCCTTTTACACTTGGCACAAAAATCATACCACATGGTATTTTACTTCCAATAATTTGTGCATCATGTCCAGCTCCACTATGCATGCACTTATATGCTACTTCTTGATTTTCACAAGATTTTTCAATCACATCTATAATTGTTTTATCCATAAGAACAGGTAATTCATTCATCCAGCAATTAAGTTGTATGGTAACACCCATTTCTTTGGCAATTTTCTTCATATCCAATTCAATTTCATCTGTAAATTCTTCTAATATTTTTACATCTACATGACGACAATCCATGGTAAATAATGCTTCTCCTGGAATCACATTCACTACATTCGGACGAACCACAATTTTTCCAAAGGTTACTACCATAGGATCTAATTTTTCTGCTTTTTCAATGGTCCTAGTGACAATTTTAGCAAAAACCTGCATCACATCTTTGCGATACTTCATGCTTGTGGTTCCTGCATGGTTCGATTCTCCTTTTAAGGAAATACTATATCTTTTCTGTCCCACAATGCCATTGATAATTCCTATTTGTTTCTCTTCCATTTCTAACGTGTTACCTTGTTCAATATGTAATTCTACAAAGGCTTCCACATCTTCCAATTCCGATTTATTATCTTCCTTAAAATCAAATCCACATTGATGCATGGCATCCACAAAACGGATTTGATTGATATCTTCTATATTTATAACAGACTCTTCATCTGCAATACCTATTAAATTTTTACTCCCCCAAAATACTGTGGAAAATCGACTGCCCTCTTCTTCTGCAATAGATACCAATTTGATTGTTTTTTTGGGTGGACCATATGTTTCAAGCAGATATTTGATTGCTAAATATCCACCCAAAACACCTAGTTGTCCATCATATTTCCCCCCACTGATCACCGTGTCTATATGTGATCCAGTAAGAATTGCTTTTTCTGGTAACTGACTACCTTTTATTTTGCCTAATAAATTACCCACTTCATCAAAATCTGTTTCTATACCTAATGCAAGAAATTTATCTTTTAATGCACCCTGTGCATCAAGCCAACTTTGAGAATACAATAATCTTGAAATTCCACCATTGTAATCTGCACCAAACTGACTGAGCCAATCGATTAAATTTTCCAATTCTCTTTTCGGTATCTTCATATGGGTAACATTCCCTTCTTAAAATGAATAATAACTCTTATTCTTCCATCGCTAAATCTAGTACTGTATGATATAAAACATTGGCACCATCAGCACAATCCTCTGCTGTGCTCCATTCATCTTTACTATGGCTAATACCATCTTTTGAACGAATGAAAATCATGCCCATTGGACAAAAATCTGCAAATGCAGAAGAATCATGTCCTGCTCCACTTGGCATTCTAAATGGTTCTAATCCTGCTACTTCACAAGCATTGGCAATTTTATCTTGAATATGATCTGCACAAGGTTTTCCTTCTGCATCCTTCATCATAATGTTAATTTCCATTTCCACTTGACGTTTTGCACAAATAGCTTCTGCTTTTTCTTTCATCACTGCAAACATTTCATCACGAAGTGAGGCTTGTTGATTTCTCATATCAATGCTAAATTTTACTTTACCAGGAATCACATTTACCCCTCCTGGAAATGCTTCAATTTTGCCTACTGTAGCTACGGCATTTGGATATTTTTTCACTTCTTCCTCAATCATCAACATAATTTCTGCTGAAGCTGCCATTGGATCTTTTCTTAAATTCATTGGTGTAGTTCCTGCATGAGAGGCAGTTCCTTTGATGACAAATTCACCACGGATTTGACAACAGATTCCTGTCACCACACCAACCGACAAGTTTTTACTCTCTAATACTGCACCTTGTTCTATATGTAATTCGAGATGCGCTTTCGCATATCCTTCTGGTAACTGTGCTTCTTCCACATGTGCAGGATCAATACCACAAGCTGTTAAACATTCCACAACTGTTTTTCCATCTTTATCTGCATGAGTCATTATGCCTTTATCATATACACCTGTTAGATGACCAGCTCCTGAATAACTACCAATAAAACGTGTAGCCTCTTCATCACGGTAAGCCAATACTTCTACCGTACACTTAGGTTTGATCCCTTGTTCATTCATAGTCTGTAGCACTTCTACTCCACCAAGAACGCCAAGTCTTCCATCAAAAATACCACCACCATATACAGAATCAATATGAGAACCTATCATCACAACTGGTGCCTCTGGGTTTTCACCTACAAGACGACCTACTAAATTTCCTGCAAGATCCATATGAACTTCTAATCCCGCTTCTTCCATATATCTAGCTACTAATTCATGAGCTTGGCCTTCTTCATCAGAAAGAGCCAAACAATATAGTCCATCTTTCTTGTTTCCAACCACACCTAGCTCTAATAATCTATTGAACAGTCTCTTTTTATTTATCATACGTAAGGAACCTCTTTTTTCTCATTGTATACATCTCTATCTAATTCACCTAATTTACTTGAAACTAACATACCTATCATAACGTCAACATCAACATTCATAATAGTTCTGAACATACCTGAGAACCAGTCAATACCAATCAAGATAGCGATGCTTTCTAGTGGAAGACCTAGTGAAGTTGCAAGGAATGTATAAACAATTACCATTCCACCTGGCACAACAATTGTACCCATACACATTAAACAAGATAATAAAATTGCCATAACCATTTGATATGGTGTTAATGTAATTCCGGTTGCTTGACTCATAAAGAATACTGCAAGTACATAACATTGTACTGCACCACAACTATTCATTGACATCGTAATAGGACCTGTAAAATCTGCAACTTTTCTACTTACACCAAATTTTGTTACTGCATCTTCCATTTTTGTTGGTAAACAAATTGCTGAAGATGTTGTAGTTAAAGCCATCATAGACATTTTTGCAAATTTCCCTGGCATTTTAAGTGGGTTCACTTTACAAAGTGCGCCAGTAAGTGGCATGTATAATGCAAATTGAATCAAATCTCCAATTAATAATGCTCCTAAAAATTTCATCATTGGTATCACTACTGAAAAACCTGTTACACCTGCTACATTTGCTAATAAACAGAAAATACCGATAGGTGCAATCTTCATAACCATTTTGATAATATTCATAATGATTTGATTAAATCCTGTAATAAACTCTACAATGTTTTTATTTCCACTTTCTCTTGTATATGTTCCCATTGCTACACCAAAGAAAAGCGCAAATACGATACATGGAATCATAGATCCTGATGCCATTGCCTCTACTACATTTGTAGAAACAAAACTCAATAAGGTATCTTGTAATGATGAAGCTTCTACTGTTGTATATTCTGTAGCTGCATCAACGATTGTAATACCTAGTCCCGGTTGAATAAATTGTGCTAACAACAAACCAATTCCTGCTGAAACTAAGGTGAAACCAATAATCCATTTAAAGGTATGAAATCCCATTTTACCAACACTGTTTCCATCTCCACCACCTACTGCCGCAGATACTGCTGTCATAACTAGTAATACAACTGACATTTGAATCAAACGAATAAATATATTTCCAATAAATACTAAATTAGCACACCATTCTCCTACTAGTGAACCAAACACGATACCTGCTACTGTTGCAATTAAAATTTGCGTAGTTAATGATACTTTCTTAAATTTTTCCATCTTAATAACCTTCCTTTTCTCTTACGTTTCATTGTAACTTTTTTTAAATTATAATGCATTATCACGAACATACAATTCCTAAACTAGATATTGTTCGCTTTGACCAATTTTATATTTCTCATCCCTCCCTTCCTCTAAAAAAGACGCATTTTCCCTAGGGGAAAAAACGCCTTTGTTTTTTTAATGTTACATGTTTGGTTGGGATGTCAAAACTAGCTGTTTAAAGTGGCATCCCTGAAATTATAAACACTTTTTTCAGATTTCGCCTATATTTCACTAGTTTTATCTTATATAAATGGGGATATCTTCCCCAT
>JAWXVD010000240.1:0-3351 GCA_044425705.1 Eubacteriales bacterium
AATCTTTGCACAATAGGGTGGGTACCTAAACAGTTACTGTTTATGATAATAACTCGACTGATAATACAGATGAAATTGCTAAGGAAGCAGGAGCGATAGTTAGATATCAGAGGCAACAAGGAAAAGGAAATGTAATCAGAAAAATGTTTCGTGAAGTTGAAGCTGATTGCTATATCATGTTGGATGGGGATGATACATATCCTGCAGAGTATTCACAAGAGATGGCAAATAAAATTTTAGACGATGGCATGGACATGGTTGTAGGCGATCGATTATCATCTACATATTTTGAAGAAAATAAAAGACCATTTCATAACATAGGAAATACGGTGGTGAGAGGCAGTATTAATTTATTGTTCAAAAGTGATATACAAGATATTATGACTGGTTATAGAGCATTTAGTTATGAATTTGTGAAAACATTTCCTGTTATTTCAAAGGGGTTTGAAATTGAAACAGAGATGACCATACATACAGTTGCTAATAATCTACCGGTTGCGAACGTTATCATAGATTATCGTGATAGACCTGAAGGAAGTGAATCCAAGCTGAATACGTATGGAGATGGTATTAAAGTATTGAGAACTATTGCAAAATTATTTAGAAATTATAGACCAATGGTTTTTTTCTCTATGCTAGCAAGCATACTAGGTCTTATGGCATTTATAATGTTTATACCTGTGTTAATCATTTATTTTGAAACAGGATTAGTTCCGAATTTTCCAACACTTATTGTAAGTGGATTTGTTGCATTAGCGGCAATCATTTCATTCTTTTCAGGTATGATTTTAGAAGTGTTAGTTCATGGAAAGAGGGAAGATTTTGAGTATAAATATACACAGATTCATTTGATGAAAAAAGGGAATGAAAGATAGTTTGCGAAACAGCTAGGAGAAATAAGTATGCATCAACCATTACTGACAAAGAAAAATATAATAAACATGAGCATAACATTAATCACGCTTATAGTGGGGATAATAATATACCAGATGACAAAATCTAAAGTTACGGTTATTTGGATGGCATTTATGATTGCAATACCCTGCATTGCATCAGTTAAGCCAATTACTCGAAACCAAATAATAGAACTAGGTATATCGGTTACTTTATTATTTATAACGTATCTTATTATTAAAATGTATTTCATTAATACAGCACTAATTCTTCCTATTTATTGTTTAGGGACAAGTATTAATATTTGGATTTGTTTTAGCGTTGAAAAATCAAAAAAAATTTGGGAGAATATATATATTTATCGATATTTAATCGCTTTGATTATATTTATATTATGTGTTGTATTGCAACTACACGGAAGTTCAATGAATCAGTATAATTTATTTTTTAATGATTTGCCAGAATATGAAGGAATTTTATTTGGAACATATAGAAGTATACGTTCAGATGAATATACGGTTCAGCTTCCCTATTATTTTTCACAATATTATAATAATTATGGATTAATAAGTAATCAAATGAGTATTAGCGGACAGGATATGCTTGTAGGGTATAATGCACCAATTATGAATTTTACAGCATTATCAAAACCGTTTACATGGGGATATATTTTGTTTGGAAATACATATGGATTATCATGGTATTGGTGTTCTAAAACGATATTATGTCTTCTAGTAGCATTTGAATTATGCATGTTAATTACTAATAGAAGTAAAATAATGTCATTTGTGGCATCAATTGCACTAGTGTTTTCGCCAATGATGCAATGGTGGTTCTCGCCACATATGTATGACGTGTTTTTTTGGGCAATGTCATTATGTGTGGTAGGATATTATTTTTTTATGTCTGAAGGTAAGTGGAAGTGGTTTTTTACTGTATTAGCACCAATTGTAGCATTTGGGTTTATTATAGCATTATTTCCTTCGCTGCAGATAGCAGGCGGGTTAGTTGTAGCTTCCCTATTAGTAGGATTTTTAGTTAGAGATAAGAAGGGGTTATATTTTAGTAGATTAGATGTAATACGCTTAATTATTGCAGTTATCATTTTGGTAGCTCTATTAGTGGGTGTAGTAATTACTTCATATGAAGCAATAGAATTGCTGAATTCTACTGTATATCCAGGTGCTCGAATAGAAACGGGTGGGAATGGTACGCTGTCGAATTTATTTTCGGATTTAACATGTTTTGTGACACCGTTTAAGGATACGAATGTATGGAATAATTGTGAAATTAGTACGTTTAATCATCTAGGAGTACTTGTACTAATTAGTTATCCGTATTTATATTGGAAACGAACAAAAGAAAGTTCTAAGGATTTGATAGTTGGAGGTATTCTTTGGGTAGCCATGATCATACAAGTAGAGTTTATGCTATTGGGTATGCCAGAATTACTTGCTAAGGTTACGTTGTTTTCCTATATAAATCGAATGTCAATTGCATATGGATTTACCGCTACATTGGCAACAGTATGGTTTATCTACTACTGTATAAAATATCAAAAGTTGCACAAGTCATATATATTAGCTGGTTTTAGTGTGCTCTTCATGCTTTTATATGCATCAGCTATTACACCAGCGAATTTAGAATTTATGAATGGGCAATTTTATGGATTAATGATATTAATTTTTGCTGGAACATTTATTTTATCCGTATACGGTAAAAAGTATATAGTTGTTGCCGTGATATTAATGTTGACAATAATATCGGGATGTTTAGTGAATCCAATTGTACGAGGAACAAGTGCAATTTATGGTCATAGTATATCCGAAAAGATAACCGAATACGTAGAAGAAAATGACGGATATTGGATTGCTACAGATTCTATAATAAACCAAAATTTTTTGCTGGCAAATGGAGCGAAAGTACTTAATGCAGTGAATTTTTATCCAGATATTGAGAAGTGGAATATTATAGATTCAGAAGGAACTTATATAGATTATTTTAATCGATACGCACATATGACATTCGTATTGACAGAAGAGGAGACAACGATAACTTTAATAAGTGCAGATTTAATAAAAGTAAATCTGAATGTGAATCAACTTGAATCATTAGGAACTAAATATATTCTAAGTAATCAGGATTATGTAGAATTGTTTGAAAAGAATAATCTTAATTATGTGAAAATTTATACAGATGAAACAGGTTATCATGTTTATAGTAATCCAGATTTATAATAATATTCATTATCTTGCATGAAGTTGAATTCATTACTATTTAAAGAAAAATTCTGTACACATACTATAAAAATCCAGCTTTAAATTGTGAAATGCATGTAGGATAAACGCATCAATATAATTAACGGATATAGAAAATCCCACAATAGTAGATATTTCATTGCTTTTGAGCTATCTATTGTGGGATTCTTTTATTATTTTTTCAGCAAAATATATTTGT
>JAWXVD010000065.1:0-18910 GCA_044425705.1 Eubacteriales bacterium
GTTCAGCCATGCAAGAAAAAAGAATAAAATTGGCGTGGGAGCTTGCTCACTAAGACAATTTCTATTCTTTTTTCTTATGTGGCGCTCTGCCTCACCGAAAAGCCGGCACTTTAGTGACGGTTTTGAGGGTGGCTGAACTGTTATCTATTTTAGGTTCAACTCTGCCTCACCGAAAAGCTGGCACTTTAGTAACAGGTTATCGGTGGGGGCTAAACTGTTATCCACCTCACAAGCCTGCAATATCCAACTCTACTATCATCTGACCAATTTTCTGTTCTTTCAGAAGATAGCACATATAAATTGGAAGGTATGTCACCGCACCTTTCATTTCTACATTCCCAATACAAAAAACATATGCCTTCTGGATGTGATATTCTGGCACATTCATAAAATTATCTAACGCTTTATGGGATTTATATTCTTTCCCAGACTTAACTTCTATCGGAACAACTTTTCCTTCCATTTCTATAACAAAGTCCATCTCACCTATATTTTTCTTTTTACAGAAATATGGTTCAAATCCATTTGCTATTAATTGCTGAGCAACAATATTTTCAAAATGAGCTCCGTTGTTTACTTCTCCATTATTATTAATTAATTCAATTTTTGTTTGTGACGGATATTCGCTGGTAAGCAATCCACTATCACTAGAAAAGAGTCTGAATACATTACTCTTTTTGCTAGCCAAAAGCGGAATAACTGGTGCATCAACATTATAAATCGGTAATGCCACACCCGCATCCTTTAACCACAAAAAGCTGTTTTCATACCTATCAAACTTAAGTTCTTTATCCAGCATAGTGAAGATGAATTTCTTATTCTGCTTATTAAGTTCAGCAGGAATAATATCATATATAGACTTTAACTTAAGCTTTTTGTTCTCAAGTTCATATTGTGTAAAATCCTCTTTATAAAGTGTTATGATATCTCGTTGTACTTTATCAACCTCTCTGATATCTTTTGTTTTAACATAAATTCCTACAGCATCTGGCATTCCACCAACAATGAGATATAGAAAAAACATGGATATAAGTTTCTGATGAATAAATTCATCCACAGGACTAGTCGTTTCAAACTTTTGTTTCAACATATCTAATGTTGTTTTTGAAACACTGTTCGCTACCATAAATTCTTCAAAATCCATAGGATACATCCTTAGAATAGTCAAGTATCCAACTGGAGCCGATGCTATTCCTTTTAATTCAATCCCTAACAGAGATCCACTCATTACATATTTAAAACTTCCTTCATCAACAAGGAACTTAATTTTTGTAACTATTTCTGGACATTTTTGAATCTCATCAAAAAAAACAACTGTTTCCTGTGGTTTACACTCTTCTGGCATAACCATTTTTAATTTAATCAAAAATTCTTCTGCGCTCATCTCAGCTTTTAAATATTCAACCATCTCTGGTTGATCGATAAAATTCACTTCAAACTTAGTGTAACGACTCTTACCAATCTCATCTCTTATAAGCCATGTTTTTCCTATTTGCCTTGCACCTGTTACCAACAATGCCTTATTTGAATTTTCAAGCCATTCTTCAATTATAATTAAATCTTTTCTATACATGAATTTTTACCTCCAACTATACAATACATCATTTGCCCCGTTTTTTCAATAGTATCGGTATTATATTGCCCCGTTTTTTATTTGATATTCATGTTATATTGCCCCGTTATACTTAAAATAATTCAAATATGTAAAATAAGACTTTCCGTTAAGAATTATATCTTTTGCCATTTCTTCCCATACGCCAACATAGTAGTCAACATCACTGCTGGGAATATTATCACAACTAGCAGACCTGCTTTAATTCCATATGCCGGAAGCTTTTCAGCAACTACCCCAATGATACCAGGTCCAGACATAGCTCCTATATCTCCTGCAAAAGCTAGAATCGCAAACATAGCGGTACCACCAGCTCTACACTCCCTTGCTGCAATACTAAACACACCAGGCCACAAAATAGCTACCGAAAATCCACATAGTCCACAACCGATTAATCCTAAAATTGGATGTGGTGCAAAAACAGCTAAAGCATAACTAAAAATACAAAGAATACAGCTACCGATAATAAAACGATTTAAGTCTACTCCACCTTCACGTTTCCCATAATATAATCTTACACTTCCCATAGCAAAAGCAAAGAAACAAGGACCTAAAATATCTCCAAAAGTCTTGTTTACCCCTAAACCAATTTCTGCAAAATAAGAAGCCCATTGTGACATGGCCAGTTCAGATGCTCCGGCACAAATCATTAATAAAATAAGTACCCAGAGAATCTTTTGCTTGAAAAGATTTAATACAGATACTCTTTCCGACTCTTCCACCAACTTCATAATTGGAACATTTGCAAACATAATTGTATTAACCACAGGCAATATTGCCCACATAAGAGGAATTACAAACCAATTTTCTTTTCCTATAAAATGTAGAATAATTGTTGATGCAAGAATAAACACCAAGCATCCCCAACAATAAAATGAATGTAGAATACTCATAGCCTTATCTTTTGCATCAGAAGGAATCGCTTCCACAATAGGACTAACCATTACTTCTAACAAACCACCACCGATTCCATTTAATACAGTCGCAAATACCAATCCTACAAATGCATTTGACATAATCATTGGTAAAATACCCATACTCAACAATCCCACAGCTGCTGTAGTATGTGCCACTACCATACCTCGCCTATAGCCAATTTGGTCGCCATATCTCACCGCTAATAAATCCACAATAATTTGTGTTCCAAAATTAATAGCAATTAACAAACCTATCTTGTCTAAGGAAATCCCTAAGCTACTTTGATAAATGGCAAATAAAATAGGACTTACATTATTGATAATTCCCTGTACAATACATCCCAAATAACAAGCATAAATGGTAGCTTGATAATTTTCTTTTATTCTAGTTTTCATTGTTTATTTCCGCCCTTTACATTCTTTTGTTTTTTACAAAATTATACTTCAAAGGGTAGTATATCACATATACCTCTTATGGCATATAGCCTATTTAAAAATAATAAAAATGATTCCTTTACCATACCCATTGACAATAGCCAATATTTTTAACGGTGTGATGGCATTACGCAACATGATTTTGATTTTAAAATTTATAAGAAGTCTCCATTTGGAATAATCTTATATACCGCTGTATTTTCGTACATTTTATCTTCATTTCTAGCAAATAAAATAGTACCATCTACATCAGAAACAATCTCATCTATTTGCATACCTTCATAGGCATCGATAATTTCCGCTAACACTTGATTCTTTCTCACCAAATCTCCTGCTTTTACATAGCTATCAAAGAAACCTGCTTTTCTTGCACGTATGGTTACAATTTCCTTTGTTCTTGTTATCTGTGATACATACCCTTCATGTCCAGCAAATTTGATAATGCCTTGCTTGCTCAAAAAATTCAACATGGCAACCACAGCTTGCTTTGCACTATTTTTATCAATGGTATCTGTTGTGGTAGTATAGATAGAGAAAGCCTTAGTTCCCCAAACTTGCCAATTATAATTTAAAGTAGCCGTATCATAAGGTCTTGGTTCATGAGAAATCACGTAAGGTAAACCAAATTGTTTTGCTAATTCTAATAATTCCACATCTGGCTCTTCACTAATTTTCATAACTCTAACATGAGGAATAAAATTTCCTGGCATATAAAATGAGGCCAACTGCATTCCATATGTATACTCATTAATTGCTTCAAACACTCCTCCTGCAATTCGTTGGGTTGTCTCTCCTAAATCATATCCTGGAAACATACGGTTAATATCTGTATTGTCGATACCCCAAAATCTTTTCTTTGTATTCATAGAATAATTATTAGCAGAAGGCACTACTAGAATTTCTTTCCCCTTTATGATTCTCCCGGCTTCCTCTAAATGTTTTAAAGTTTCTACTAATTTAGCACAAACATACAATTGCTGATTTTCATTCCCCCTTAGGCTACCCACAATACAAGCCGCCTTTTCTCCCGAACCAAAGGAATATCCCGTCACTCGAAAATCATCTCTATATAATGCTGGAATTTGAAAAATCACTTTCTTTTCCATATGTATAACCAAACCTTTCTCACAGTACTATTGCTATGAACTGCTAATTTTTCTTACAATATACCTTTTCGTGTATTTGACACTTCTCTTTTAGTATCTTTTTTGATGTACCTTTATTTCTGATACACTTCTTCTTTCAATATTCTTCCCATCAAAGAGCCTTCACTCACAATCGGATATTCCCTAATTGTAAAAAGCCATCCTGTATACGGTGCTAAAATAGGTGCCAATTCCAATCCGCTTAAAGGGTTAACTACTGAACCGATCAATTCTCCTTTTTTCACAAAACTACCATGTTCTTTTTCTTTAACAAAAATACCACATGCTGGTGCATTTAAGAAACAAACATCATCCATTCCATCTGAGATAATAGGTTTTCTTACCTCTATTTCTTCACCTGTATCATAAATCCCTAACTGTTTCATCAAGTGCAAAATACCATCTACTAATTGATTCCCATATTCTTTTGTAATTCTCATTCCTACACCCATCTCAACTACTAAAGTAGGGGTTCCCAATTCATTCAAACTATGAGCAAAGGTAGCTTCTAATACAGTACTTTCCCCATGAATCCAAATAAAATCGACATTTGCATTTTTTGCAAATTCCAGAGAACTTTCTGCATGCAATTGATTGATTCTAATTTGTGGTACCTCTGTCAAAAAAACATTACTGGCATGAATGTCTATACATAAGTCTGAACCTACAATATCTTCCAATATTTCTGCTGCCAAATATTCATTCATATCTCCATCTTTACGACCAGGAAAAATACGGTTCATATCTAAGTCAAAGGCAGGAATTCCCCTTGTAACAGAATCGATTCCAAAGGGATTTAGGGCAGGATAAATATCTACAATTCCGTGTAATTTTTCTATATTTTTTTGAATCAAAGATGACAATTGATAACATACATATTGTCCTTCTAATTCATCACCATGAATCCCTGTTACAATGCTAATCCGTTTCATATTTTCTATTTTTTGATTATTGTTTGGTGGCAATAATCTCATTTTTTTAACCGGTAGTATTTCATCTACCGGAAGCCCTACCTGTGCAATTGTTTCTATCATAATATGTCTTGCTCCTTCTCTATATATTCATAAACAATAGCCGAAATATTTTGGTACTGTGTCCCACCGCCCGAAAATATACCTTGATTAATCATACAATCCAAATAATCTCGACCACATGACATCTTTATATGTTGATCATCTACAATTAAATTATTAGTAGGATCAATTGCAATCCACCTACCTACTTCCTTATGTTCAAAGCTAGTTTCAAAAATTTCTACCCAAGCATGGCTATACCCTTCTCCTTCTAGCAACCCAACCACATAACGAGCTGGAATTTTTGCCATTCTACACAAAGAAATCAGAATATGGGCATAATCTTGGCACACTCCTTTTCCTAAAACAAAGGCTTCCTCTGCCGTAGTACTTACATCTGTCGCTCCTTTTTCATATATAAAATCAGAGTGTAGTTTTTCCATCATATATATGGCTTTTTCATAGGAAGAATCTATTCTAGTCACCATTTGTTCTGATGCATCTTTCATTCCTATCTGTAAAGCATTAGTCTCTTTCTTTTCTTCTAAATGAAACGTAGCAAAATAAGCTTTTAATGCATCACCCGGCTTTGTTACTGCTGTGTGATATTTATAAAAGCCTACTTTGTATTTATTTTCATATGTTGTTTTCTGTTTACCTGTATCAACTAATCCTGTCACATCTACATAAAATTTGTCATGCTCCAGTGGTGCATATCCAGTTAAACATACATTCTGAAATGAGTCATCACTCTTAGAAATAAATTGATTAGGGTATACATCAACTGTAAGTTCCTTTATTTGTTGATAATCATTATCTTTTGGCATACATTTTAAGGTGAATCGATGATTACTGATTGTTGTATCAAATGTAAGATCCATATGATAATGAAAACGTAATTGCTTCATAGTACATTCTTTCCTTCCCCAGCAGTTAAATTAAATGCTCTGCTTCATATACTATACTAGCATAATCTAAGTCCTCACTGTTAGATAAATCCATTAAGTATTGCAGTTTTTCTTTATCATAAGCAAGTTTTGTCAATTCTATACGTCCTTTTAATCGGCTTGTTTCTCTTGATAAGTCTTTTTTTGTACCATGTAAACGTCCATATAAACTTAATCGTTCGATATGTTTTCCAGTTTTAATAATATTTCTAGTATTACGATTATCTGTACAATCATCAATCATGCCCCAAAATGCCATTAAATCATCCATTACTTTTTGCAATTCAATCAATGGAGCTTTTGAAATACTGGCTTTTTGCATATCGTAAATAGCCAGTTGTATGTATGCAAGTGTTTCACTGCTAATTTCCTCTCGCAGTACGATTGCATTGTCATATGCTCGAATCAAATTATTATAAATAGAATTGATATCTTGTGTATCAAAACAGTACCTAGTAGTGAAATCTTCACTAGAGCTATAAATATTCGGAATATCTAATTTTTCACAAACTCTAACATAGTAATCTGAATTTAAATCTATCATAATATCATAACCACGCGAAAACAATCGCAATGTCGTGTATACACGCTCTGTATAACGTCCTAACCAATATAATTTATCTGTATGTTCTAATAAGATAATACCCATGTGTCTTTAAAACCTCCTCCTTGAGATGAATTTACAATAAATGAATCAGGATTTCTCGTAAAACGTGTCAATCCACTTTTCCAAACCATTGGTTCTTCTGCCATCAATACAAAAGCTCTTAAATCTGCCTTTCTTTCTACAATCTTTCCATCATCTACAATATCAATTCCTAAGAAATCGATGACTTCTTGGGCAATAAAACGACGTGGTTCCGCTTTCATCAATGTAATAAAACTTTCTTTCTCTTCTTTTGTCATCTTATTTCCAAAAACAACCCCGTAACCACCGGCTTCAGCTACGTCTTTTAATACAAGATTATCAAAATTTTCTAATACATAATCCATATCTTCTTGATAAAAGGGCAGATAGGTAGGTGCATTTTTTAAAATTGGCTCTTCATTCAAATAATAAGAAATCATTTTAGGTACAAAATAGTAAATCCCTTTATCATCTGCTACCCCATTACCCGGTGCATTAATCAAGGCTACATTTCCTTTTCTAAACACATCATATAAATGTGGAATCCCGATCACAGAATCACTACAAAATGACATAGGATCTAAGTATTCATCAGAAATTCTTCTATAAATAACACCAACCTTTTCTTTCTTTCCTGTATGGCCAATAAAGTAAACATGATCGTCTTCCACAATCAACTCATTTCCTGTTGCCAAATGTGCACCTGTCTGTTCTGCTAAATAAGAATGTTCAAAATAAGCTGCATTATATCTACCTGGTGTCAACACAACACTATGTCCACCTGTATTTACATAGTCCATTGTTTTCTTCAACAAAGCTGCATAATTACGGTTATCTTCTATCTGATTATCATGGAAGGTATGAGGACTGCTACGTCTTGTTAGCTCTCTTGCTATCATAGGATAAGATGCCCCTGATGGAACACGTAAATTATCTTCTAATATGTACCATGTGCCATCCTTACTCTGTACCAAATCGATACCCGATATATGAGAATAAATTCCTTTCGATGGTATGACACCCTCGCATTGAGATAAATATCCACTTGATGCATAAATAAATTCTTCTGGAACAATATTATCTTTTACAATATTCTTCTCATGATAAATATCTTTAATAAATAAATTCAGTGCTTTCACTCTTTGCTTCAAACCTTTTTCCAATACATCAAATTCTTCTTTCGGAATAATTCTCGGTATGGTATCAAAGGGAAATAATTGTTCATTAAAGGTATTATTTTTATAAATACCAAACTTCACACCATATCGTGCTAATAGCTCATTGATGATATCTTTTTGATCTAATAAATTTTCGTATAACATGTATCTCTCCTCCTCAATAAAAAAAGGCGCTCTGCAATTATGCAAAACGCCCTTGTTCTTTTTTTACTTTATCATGGTAATGTAGAAATGTCAAATGTTATCTAGTTACTTTTGGTACAAATTCTAACTTCAGAGTCATTCCCATTCCGTCAGCAAGCCTTTGCAAAATTCTAAGAGTAGGATTACTATTTCCATTTTCCAGCTTACTAATATCCGCTTGATCAATACCTGTTTTTAATGCCAGTTCTTTTTGAGTAAGATGATTTTGCTTTCTTACATCAACCATGGCTTGAATAATATTAAATTCTGGCTCTAACGCATCCCATTCTTCTTTAAACTCTAAATTTTTCATTTGTTCTGCTAACAATCTTTCAAAATCATCACACATAATTTATATTTCCTTTCTAAATCGTTTCAAATAGTCCTTACGATATTTTTCTGCAAGTTCCAGTTCACTAGATGGAGTCTTGTTTGTTTGTTTTATATACCCATTAGTTAGTATTATTTTTTTCCCAATTACAAAAAAATATAACACACGTGAAATATCACTACCTTGTTTTGCACGAAGTTCAAAAATTCCATTACCCAGTGGCTTTGTGTACGGCTCTCGAAGTTCATTGCCATTTTTCTTTAAGATATCCATACATCGAAACATTTTTGCTCGCATTTTCATATCCAGAGAACACAAAAAATCTTTTATAGGCTGCTCTCCATTATTTTTTTCATAAAAAATCATTTCAAATTCAATCATTTGTCTTCACCTCAATAATATGGTATTTATCCCATATTGTCAAATGTTATTTATAGTTTATCTGCAAAGTTCACTTTCTAATAATTATTACAATAACCCGTCACGATTGAACTGCAATCAATACTGCAGTTATATTATCGATTTCTTTTCGTTTCTTATTTAATTCCACTAACGAAACCAACACCTTCATCATATCTCTTTCGTCACACCTCTTTTTCAGCTTGATATATTGATAGATTTCTTCTTTTGTAATCACATTTCGGAAACCGTCAGAACACAATAGAAATTCACTACCCTTTACTATGTTTCCTAAATAGTAATTGCAAGAAAAATCACTGTTAATTCCAATACATTGGGTTAAACAATTCCTTTTTCTATTCTTTAAACTTTCTTCATAGGTCATTCTACCCTTATCCATTTCATGCTGAATATAGGTATGGTCTTTTGTTAGTTGTGTGATTTGATTTTTATTTTGATGTACCGTATGATTTATTTTTCGTTTTATAATCGAGGTTGTTTTTTGAATAGTCTCTTGATTTGTAATTAGATTTTGAATTAGATATGCCCTAGAATCTCCGATATTCATAAGATAATATGTATCTTGAATGATTAGCAATACCACCGCTGTGGTTCCTAATTGTATGTGATGTAATTTACCATATTGTGAAATTTTTCTGTTCATCTCAACTAGTAATTGATTCCATTCTTCTTTTATCAATTCTAGCTTCTTACTTTTATTTTCTTGCAAGGATGAAATCACTGCTGTAGATAATGATTTACTATTATCCCTTACTTCTACTAAATCATGTAAAATCTTAGGTAACCTTTCTTGAAACCAGTTAGAAAATCCACGTATGACAGTGGCGCTAGCCACCTCTCCCTTTGATAATCCCCCCATGCCATCACAGATAAGGGCTAATAAAATCTGTCCATAATCTGTTTCTGCTATTTGAATCATAGCAGAATCTTCATTGATATGTTTTCTGATTCCTATATCAGAGTGGGCAACTGCCTTGTATTTATATTCCATGTATTTTCTCGTACAAAAAATGATAATTTCTATATTTTCAAATTGTTTCTCATTTTTTATATTTTTCCTTCCTAAATTTTAGAGGTTCCCTTTAGATTGTCCGTCCAAATTTTTCCTTTCCAAATTCCAAAACAATAAATCGAACTGCCTGTGACAACCGCAATCATTCCTAACGTGCTATAAAATGCTACTCTATTGCGATACCATTGATAGAATATATTAGTAGTAATCAAGAACTTGATTTCTTCTGTTTCTACCCTATTACCTGCTGCGTCAACAGAAACAACCTTGACAGTTTGCCAATCAGTTGCATCCCCTATTTCAATAGAAAGAATTCCATTTGTTTCATATAATTCTTCTGCTGTAAATTCTCGGATATCACTTTTCCCATTGATATATGCGTATACCTTATCCAGTAAAATATTATCTTTTACATCAATTGTTAGCATTCTACTTGATTCCTTATATTGCACACCATGTTCCACGCCTGTAATAACCACTGATGGACTAGTCTTATCAATCATAAATGCAATGTCTTTTCCCGATATCTTATTATTCATTTGGTTGGTAGCTTTATCTTTAGAAGAAATAGTAACTATGTAATTCCCTTCTTCTGCAAAATTTTCAGCAAAAATAGTATACTCATAGGATTTCCAGGAGACCTCTGTTCCCGATTCCTCCACATGATAATTTTCCTTTGATTCTAAAACAACAATATTACCATCTCTACTATATGTGATTTCTTGGAATTCCAAGGTATCTACATTAATTTCTGTTACATGCAATTCCATTTCTTCATTGGCATAATATTCTTCTATTAATTCCTGAATAGTATCTCCCAATATATATACAGAGCCAAATCGATTGACTGAGAAAACCACTTCTTGTTCACATACATTACCAGCCAAATCTGTTGCACTAGCCACTAAAGTATATAAATCATCATTTTCTTGCACATATGGAATATCATCAAAAACAATTTTTTGCCCCTTATTTATAGTTACTCGATTATTACGGAATAATAACTCTCCATTATTACAGCCTACCAACATCAATTTCACTCCGTTTTCATCATAATTAGTATCTGTGATTTCAATATTAGGCGCAATCACTCCATTATTTGCCGACATATGCTCTATTTCTGATATGACTACTTTTGGATTCGTTAAGTCCACAACAAACAGCTCTTCGGTGTAATCCTCCGCTTCATTTCCTGCTAAATCAATACAGTTAATATCAAAGGTGAATTCTCCATCATAATCATAATTGATATATGCTATATGGATATCACCATTTGTTGACCAACTACTTACACTAGGTACAGCAATGGGTTGTCCATCATCAGCTGCTGTCATGGTGATTTCCACTTCATTAGCTTGGAAATTATGCTCTTCAATTTGTACCGTCGCAGTTCGTGAAGCATTATAATAGAATTCATTTGAAACATCATCATTATCATAGTTCACATTAATTTCTGGCAAAGTTTGGTCAATTGTAAATTCATGAACTTCATCATATTCCGTATAATTTCCTGCTAAATCTGTGGTATTACACGTAAATGTATAATCTCCATCTTCACTGTAGGTAATGGTACAACTCCATATACATTCATCTGTGTGATAGGTGCTCATGTAATCTCCTCCACTACATCCAGATCCACGACTATGGCTCCACTCTGAAATGGCTACCACAGGTCCATCAATCATTAATTCTGTATCATTTGGATCAAAATTACGTTCTTGAATACTCACTGTTGCGATTCTTTGTTCCTTATAATATTTTTCATTGAATACATCATTATTATCATATTCTACTGTTATGATTGGTTCTGTTGTGTCAATATGAATGATTGGTAGTTCATCTTCTGATACCTCTTCTTCATACCCTGCATTATCGATAAACGATAAGCCTGTCTCTATATTATTTTCATTATTATTATTAGCCAAAATTGTATGGGTTCTTGTCACTTCATCTGTTTCTATTTCTTCTCCATCACGATATTCTTTTGTTTCCTCTAAGTCAGAGCCTGCTAAATAAGAGACATCGTAAAGACCCGAATATCCATCTTTTGTAGTAAATGTAATTGATACATCTTCATTATAATACTCTGCCGTTTTTGTGGGTTCTGAAGTCACCTCCACCTTTGCAAGTGCAGTTTCTTCATGTTTTCCTTGTGTTTCACCAATGACCCCTGGGGCTTCTTGTAATACACTAATATTATTTGCCATATCTGTTGCATATACCGTTACATTTCCCTTAAATGACATAGGTAATACAAATGAAATTGTCCCCTCACTCTTATCTGATTCCACTAGCATAACTTTTTCTGTGGCATTTCCTTCTTTTCCAGATGGATCATCCACGCTGGTATAAATATAAGAAATACTTGCCACGCCACTCACTAAGTCATGTGCTGTTATACTGACTTCAATAGCTTCTTTGGCAAAATATCCGAAAGTAATCTTATTCATCACATTTGAAAAAATACCATCATTTATAACTGTATATATGACGTCACTATCATCACTCAAAATCGCGCCATTTGTGGTGACAATATTGATAATAGGTGGTGTGTGATCTATATAAAAACTTACTTTTTCACTATTATAGGTAGCCATCTTGCTCACTTTATCTTCTATCTCCACAGAAACTGTATAAATCGCTTCACTTTCTAATGTAAGTGTCATAATCACACCTTTAGAATCAATGACAGCAATCCCCTCCTTGATCAAATCTGATAACGACTTTGTATACTTAGTTGCTTCTGTTTGTGTGATTCCCTCCGTATTTCCATTAATATTAGTTGCCATAACTGTAACCATGGTATTCGCTAGTTCCATATTTTTCTCTGTGATTACAATTGCAACTTCTACCTTCTCAGCAGTATAATCTACCGTTAATTCTTCTAAAGATATGGACTCTCCTTCGTTTACAATATAAGTAGCTTCTACTGTTGGTGCTACTGTATCTTGAATCATAATTGGTGCTTGATAACTACCTACACTATCAACACTACCTGCGTATACTTCATTACAATTCATAATTGGTGTTGTAGCTGCTACCATCACATTTCCTGCCCTATCAGTATATGTGACTGTAAAGGTATATTCTGCATCTGCATCATTCATGGAAACGTTAAAAGCACCATCACTACTTGTGGTCGGTGTGATAATGGAAGAAGCTGTAGAATTTTCCCATATAGCAGTTCTATCACTTCTCTCCTGTACTGCAACCACACAATCGTCACTGTTGAAATAACCATCAGATATGATAAAATCAGCTGTAATTGCTGTGTCGTAATATAGGCGTGAATTGGCATCTGTTACTGTAGTAGATTTTGTTCCATTCACCTCTACAGAAGTATCCCCATTATAAATAGCCTTTGGTGTATGAAATGTCATACTGGTTAATTCCGGTGCTTTATGATCGATAATAATTTGCTTATCTCCCCGAAAAAATTTTGACATATTATCATCTGTTATATCATCCTCTTCAGAAACACCTATTACATTTTCATCCAATACCATCTCATTTCCAGCTAAATCTTCATAAGAAACACGAAAAACATAGGTTTCTTCACCAGCAAAAGTATCCGTTACCTCCCCATATATTTTCCCATCAAAGGTATAGATGACTGTATGATTTACAGGGTCTGCCTCATCACTTGTCCAAGTTGGAGCTTTTTCTACTCTCGTCCAAGTTTCTATAGAAGAATTTTGTTCAGAAATCGCCCCATACTCCATCATGACATTTTCTACATTAAAATAAATGTCATCCTCAATCCCCACTTCTATTTTGATATCATCACCTACTATATTTTTTGCATAATATAAATTGTTATCTAGATTATCTTGCATCAATGCATCATCTATATTTGTAGAGTTAGCACTAACCTCAAATTTTGTTAACACTGGCACTGCATTATCGATAACAATGAAATGATTACCAACAATACTTAATTCTTCCTCACACCCACACCAGTTTCCTGCACAATCCTTTACGGATGTAATCGTTATCTTGTCAGAAATAGAACATTCCGTATCTGCAATATTTATTGGTAATGTAAACATAAAGATTTGATAAGGCACACCCTCATCACCCGTGCTTTCAAAGTTTCCTTCGCTATTCAAGTAAGCGTTTACTCCAGATGTTGGATTTTCATTGATATACATTTCTCCATTATACGCAAAACTAACACTCTGCACTTCTGATACTACTGCTCTTCCATTATCATAAACAATAGTATCAGGAATATATAGGGTAACATCTACCGTTGTTTTAACAAAGATATTCTTGATATAACCAGTAAATTTATCAATGATATTATTTTGTTCATAAGAAACAGAATCTATATCAATTCCATTAAATGAAATTAAGATATTATCTGTATTTGGCATCTGACTATCACGTTTGATTGTTTTTGTTTCTTCATATTCAGCAATATTTCCTACCTCATTATAAGCATAGAAATAATAAGTACGTGAATTAAAATCTGCATCAATAATAGGTATGATCCAAGTGCCCTCATCTGTTATCATTCCTTCTACAAGGTGATTTTCAGCTGTTGCCATTGGTATGCCTGCTGATTCTAAGTCAGCCATTTCTTCTGTAATCGCAAATACACCTTTTATCTCAGAATTTTCACTAGTGGCACTAACTGTAAACCATAATTCATCATTACCGTTATACCATAAATCATCTACATTGCCATTGTTTGTGCCTGTAATTGTCACATCGCTGATGATTGGTAAATCTATTATTTCACTACCACTTTCTATCTCTTCAATATCTTCCGATATTTCTAGCACGCCCACCTTTTGAATATCCTCCGATACTTCTAATTCTTCTACTGTTTTAATTCCCTCCAATAATTCTGTTGCTTCTACTGTATTAACTTCTTCTAATAACTCTGTTGCTTCTACTGTATTAACTTCTTCCAATAATTCTGTTGCTTCTACTGAGAAACTCTCCCCTCCTATACTTGGCAACAATAATGTAATGATCAACAGGATTACACTCCATCTCTGTACCTTCCTTAACATATGCTTCATATTCATACCTGTCCCTTTCCCACTCATTTCAAATAACTTCATCCGAATGAAGTATCATATTATTTTTAATTATGATAAATTTAACCTTGCTATCAGTGTTATTTTTTTCTAAAAGTTCTAATGTCTCCTCAGAAGAAAGATTCTCACTATATGAAAAATTTAACTCCACTTTTTCTTTTGGTCTCATATACTGTTCTACCTTTTTTGTTGTAGATATGGCTTTTATCCCTTCAGGTAGTTCTACACTCTTTTCCAATTTATCTATCCGTTTTCTCTGAATCTTTCTACTCTTTTCACTAATTACAAGAAAAATATCCATCTTTATAAAAATAATAATGCTTACAAGTAAAAAAATAAGGGCTAATATTCCAAATGCCAGACCTATATATTTCAATAAGGCTACCTGTTTTTCTATTTCAGATATATGCATGATTAACAATTCTGATATTGTGACAAAATTCATTGGATAGCATCTCCTACTCCATAAGTGATTTCAATTTGTACTCTTGCCTGTAAAACAACCTCTGCTACTTTTTCTTTCAATGCGAATGCTATTTGCTGATTGTTAGAATCATCAATGATAATATCCTCTTCCAATCTTTTTTCTATATTATCCAACTGCTCTTCCATTTCTTCTTTTATGACTCCAGCACTTTTAAATTTAGCTGTATTGGTATAAATTTGAGTTGCCAATTCCCCATACACCGCTAATGCCGTCATTTTATTATTGGTAGCTTCCACTAAATTCCCTTGAGAAATCTCCAACAAATCATTCCAATACTCCAAATAACTAATACTCGTGTCTCCTGATTTACTTTCCACACCGATTTGTGTATAATATCCAGCTATTTTACTTAATTTTGTTGCTCTATCTTTTTCTGTGTCTGAGAGTGTGGCCGCATTAGATGCAATCTGCAACCATTCTCTCGCAAAATTCTTTGCTGCAGAAGGATTTTCAAAATAATAGTAATAGGCAATTCCTAATTCATAGGAAAAACGTTCATATTCTTCCGTTGACTTTTGAAATCTGCTTATATTTGTTTGACTAGTTTTCGTGCCAATGCCATTTAAAATATTTCTTAAGATTTCATCCTCTTCACTTGTTATCATCCCATCTGATAAAATCACTCCTGAAAAATCCTCTTCTAGAGAATATCCATTTAATAAATAAAAATAGGCATCAGCTCGTACAGGGTCTAGCTCTATTGCCGTTTTTAGCTTTGCAATCTTTTCAACGTCTGTTGGACTTATACTAGTAGAAATTGCTTCTGTTATATAAGTATCATATTGATTGGCTTTCCTATAGGATGCTGTCCACAGAAATCCTAACGAAAGAATTGTACATACAAAGCAAATAGAAAGGTTGCTATAAAAAATAGACAACTTCCTTTTTTGCTTCTTCTTATAGTCTTCATCCAACGCTTCATAATGCTCCAATGCATAAAGAAGTTCTATGGAGGATTGATATCTTTCTTTTGGATGTCTGGCTGTGCATTTTAAGATAATCTCCTCTAAACCTGAGGACAAATTGGTATTCCAATAACGTATGGGGTATTCTTGAAATGGAAAGATTCCATATTGATATGTACAGGGGTTTTTCCCTGTTAAAAGATGATACAGAGTGGCGCCTAAGCAATAGATATCTGTTCTAACATCAGTTTGCCCATGTCCGCCATATTGTTCTGGCGCTGCATATCCTGCTGTTCCCAGTACTGATGTATCTGCCACTTGATGTTCCTTAAATTCTCTAGCCGTGCCAAAGTCAATAACCATGATATTGCCATCAGGCTTTAGCATAATATTAGCTGGTTTCATATCTCGATATATGATTGGAGGTACTCTCGAGTGTAAATATATAAAAACATGGCAAATTTGCTTTGCCCATTCAATCACTAACTGCTGCTCCATATATCCACTTTTGCTATTTTGCAATGCTTCACTGAGAGGAATCCCTTCGATATAATCCATGACAATTAAAAATCGTCCTTCCTCATCAATCACATCTACAATGCTAGGCAAGTTGGGATGATGCAATCGCTTTAACAACTCTGTTTCCACAATCAAGCCCTGCTTGACAATTTCAAAATTCTTCACGCCATCCTTTCGAACTTCTTTAATTGCCCAAGGCTTATTTGCCCGTTCATTCATAGCCAAATAAACATTGCTCATGCCACCTTGCCCTATTTTATTTAATATTTTATATTTTCTGTCTATCATAGAACCTATTTCTAACATATTTTTTCCTATTCCGAAGCGTTTACGCTGAGAAACCTGAGCCAACTATCAAATTCGGCTCTAGGATAAGTAGTATTTGTGACGCTTCGGCACAAATACTTGGGTGAAAAATAAATTATCGAATTTATTTTTCACCCTTTACTCCCTTATTTCATTGGGTAATGGGATTTTTTACTGATCCATCATTTTCATACAGTAACAGAGTTTCTGTTCACAAGTGACCTAGACCATAAAAATTCTTTTATTTAATTAGTTTTATTATTGTGTGATTTTGAGAAGATAGCTTCTCATTTCCTAGAATTAGGATGACATATGCATATTATGATTTATCTTGTAATCATAATTGTTTAGATACTTTCATGACCATGAAAGTTATAATATTGTTTCTTTTGTAGAATTATATTATCAGATAAATGGTATTATTGCAAGTGATTTTCTTTGTTTTCACAATTCAATGATAGTTTTGGGTTACATTTCATGCCCACACAAATCACTCCGCTGATTTGTGTGGAGAGAACGATTACAAGAGCCAATTAGCATGCCCCTCGCCGTAAGGCGATTTTAAATGGGCATGCGTTCGTTACATTTTATGGTGTAGCCGTGAAATGTAACTAGTTTTGGGTTATTGTTCAGACAGTACTATGCATTTACTGCATAGTACGTATGAAAATGATAAATAAGTAGCATACAATGTACAAGCATGCTGCTTATTTTTATAATATCATTTATTTCATTATCTTCAACAATGCTTTCGCAACAAAGTCACATCCTGCTGCTAACGGATGAACTTTATCATCAAACAATACTTCCTCATGTGGAATACTCTCTTCACCCGCTACACTTGGAAATTGAAATTCCTCCGCCACAGTAAGTAAGGCTTTTGTAAATTGATGGAACAATGTCTTTTCCTCGTCTAACAAATCGGCTCTCCACAAAGGGGTCATCATATATACTGGTACATCTGGAAAAAGTTCTTTGATTTTTGCACAATACTTTCTAGCATCACTAATGGTTTTCTCTAAATCATGCCATCTAGAAAAATCATTGGTACCATAAGCTATTGTGATGATATCTGGCTCTACTGTTCTTTCAATGGAATCTGCATCAAAAATATATCCCCCTACACCTTTATTATAAAGCTCCATTCCCAATTCTATAGACAACTGATTAGTATAGGATCTCGCACAAATTTCACAGCCTGCACCTTGGGTGATAGAATCCCCAAAGGAAAGTAGCGTTTTCTCCTTTTTGGGTACACTTATCGCATCATTTACATCAAATTTCATTAATGATACCGCAACCATATGCGGTAAATATAAATCAATTTTAACTTGTCCCTTATTCTTTTTGCGATAGCAGATATCCACCCGTTCCATCTGGTCAGTGACGATAATCTCTTCCATCATCTCATCATTTTCCATCAAAGAAAATGATGCTTGGGGACGAATAAAGTTAAATAATCGAAAACGCATATTTACATTATCTGATTCTGTATAAAAAGAAAATCTAATTCCTGCTGGAATATAAGCACGAACAGTTTCCACTTCGCCAATTGCTGAATAATATTGAAATTCTGTTACACTAAATCTCATCGGTATGATTCCACCATCTTCTTCATAAAGTAAGTGGTTATGACCATGAAATAATTCGTTATATTTACACATTATGTTATCCTTCTTTCATTTTGCTTGTTATATCTGTTTCCCCCACCAGACCGTCCTAAAACCTAGATTCTAGGCAAAATTACAGCCTTTTTTCTTTCTGTATACACTGAAAACTGAATAAAATGCATACTTAATTGAAAAAAGGCTTATGATGTAGCCA
>JAWXVD010000241.1:0-3324 GCA_044425705.1 Eubacteriales bacterium
GGTGAAATCCTTGCATTTCTAGAAAGTAGATAGAGAGGTATTTTAATGATTACTCAACACTTCAGATTGCTAAATTGGAATTGAATGTGTTGAGTAGGTAAAATATGGGAAGTTAGCATTAAAAGTATTTGCATAAACGAAGTAGAACCTAAAGGTTGTGGTGCTGCTAGAAAATCTGGGTTAACATCAAGAGCAAAAGCGATTTTTTCTAAAATGTCTGGTTTGATAGCTCTTGCGTCAGATTCATACTGAGCAATCCTAACGTCAGCAGATGACTTTGGGAAACCAACAGCTAAACCAAGTTCTTTCATCGTCATTTTACGTAATGTACGAATTTCTTTTATTTTACTACCTGTTCCTAATATATCCATAAAACACCTCGTATTTAATATTTTGGTTAGTATATATATTCTATTATATCTGGTTTTATTAGCAAAATCAATAATTACTAACAAAGATACTTAATATTTCTTGAAAACCACTTGAGATTAAAAGAATAACGTAGTAATATATAAATACACTAACAAATAATGTTAGTAAAATTATAAAGGAGGACAACATATGACCACAAACAGCCGCTTCATGCATGCAAGTGAAGTAGCTGAGGAATTAGGAATATCAGTGGCACACGCATATAAAATTGTGCGTGAGTTAAACAAGGAGTTAAGCAAAGATGAGTATCTGACTATTTCTGGTAAAGTCAGCAGAGATTACTTCTATGAAAAAATTTATGTAAAACAAAGAAGGGAGGGTTAAAATGTCAGCGTACAAAGACTCAAAAACTGGTAAATGGTATGTGTTTTTCTATTACCGAGATTTTACTGGTGCAAACAAAGGCAAAACAAAACGAGGATTTGCCACTAAAAAAGATGCTTTAGCATGGGAACGTGAGTTTTTACAGCAAAAAACTGCCGACCTAGAAATGAACTTTAGTGCTTTTGTAGATGTTTATAAAAGCGACTTAAAAGATAGGCTAAAGCTCAACACATGGCTCACGAAAGAGAGTATTATCGACAACAAGATATTACCATATTTCAAAGATAGGCAAATAAATGATATTAAGCCAGCAGATGTGATTAAATGGCAAAATATCATAATAAAAAGTGTAGATAAGAATGGAAAATCGCCATCGCCAACATATTTGAAAACAATTCATAATCAGTTGTCAGCAATATTTAACCACGCTGTTAGGTTTGATGATGTTATAATAGGACTAAATTAGATAATCACTGTAAAACAGAGGTTATACCGATTTAGTCCTATTTTTATACCCTAACCCAAAATTTTATAAAGTGAAAGGAGATTTTTATACCTATGTCTAAAGTAATAGCGATAATCAACGAAAAAGGAGGAACTGGTAAAAGTACAACAAGCACTACATTAGCGTATTTAATTGCAAAAGAAAAGAAAAAAGTTCTCGTGATTGATTTTGATGGGCAAGGTCATTCAAGCCTTATTTGTGGAGTAAACCCCAATCAAGCAAAAATGACAATTTCCACATTACTGAACAAAGTAATTCTGGATGAGGCACTTCCTGCACCAACAGAGTATATTTACAAGAATGAGAATGGTGTGGATATTATTCCTGCTAACAGCAACTTATTTGTACTAGAGCGAAACCTTTGTAATGTGAATTTTAGAGAAACCAAACTTAAAGTTATTGTGGATCCGTTAAGAGAGTTATACGACTATATTATTATAGATTGTATGCCCCAAATTGGAACACCAATGATTAATGTTATGATGTGCAGTGATAGTATTTTAATTCCTACACAAGCAGAACTACTATCAGCACAAGGATTATCAGAACTGTTAAAGCATTATAAGTCTATCCGAACAAACAGTAATCATAAGTTGAAAATTGAAGGTATTTTGGTGACGATGGATTCACCAAAAACAATGTTATCAGCACAAGTAAACCAAATGCTAAATGATACGTTTGGTAATTCTATGCGAATATTTAATACAAAAATTCCTCGTTCTATCAAAGTGGCAGAGGCACAAGCATATCAAAAAACAATTTGCGAATATATGCCAAACAATCCTGCGGCGATAGCTTATGAAAACTTTGCAAAGGAGCTTTTACATTATGGCACTTAAAGAAAAACCTAAAATTCAACTAGAAGATTTTGCAAGCATGATAGATTTTGAAGAAAAGAAAACAGTCAGTGGCATAACAGAAATGGGATTTTCAAAAATGCTACCCTTTCCGAATCACAAATTCAAGCTATATGAAGGCGGTAGGTTAGCGGATATGACCGAGAGTATCAAAACTCTCGGCATTCTAGCACCTATCATTTTGTGGCACAATGAGAATGATGAATATATTATTTTGAGTGGACACAATAGAAAAAGTGCAGGAGAACTAGCAGGACTTGATAAAGCTCCAGTTATTATCAAAGAAAATCTTACAATGGATGAAGCTACTTTAATTGTAACAGAGACCAATTTAAGACAACGTTCTTTTACAGATTTGTCCCATTCAGAACGAGCATATTGTTTAGCACAGCATTATGGTGCGATGAAATCACAAGGTAAGAGAAATGACCTTTTACAAGAGATAGAAATGCTCTTAAACCCCGATGATTACAAGGAAAATTCAACTTCTGTTCAAGTTGAACAGAAGTTGGAAAGTAGAGAAAAAATTGCAAAAGAAAATAGTTTATCTAGTGCTACAGTAGGAAGATATATTCGTATTGCAAGTCTATCAGAATCCTTAATTAAGTTGCTAGATGAAGAAAGAATAGCATTTCTTACAGCTTATACTTTGTCCTTTATTGATAATGAAGATAAGCAAAATATCATTGCTGATTTTGTGGTAAATGATAACTATAAATTAGATATGAAAAAGGCAGAGCTGTTAAAAGAATATTATATGAAGTCTACACTGAGCGAAAAGCATATAGAACAAATTCTAAGTGGTGAAAAAAGCAAGAAACCAAAATCCACTGCACCAAAGCCTGTAAAAGTGAAAAATACAGTAATTAAAAAATTTTTTACGGATAATGAAACTCCAAAAGAAATTGAGGAAACCATTGAAAAGGCATTAGAAATGTACTTTGAGGTGATGCACTCACAAAATGAAGATCAAGATGAATGTGAAGAATTATTGCAATAGTAAAAGTTATAACTTAGAGTAAGAAATCAAATTAGGAAAGCGAGGTGTAACATTTTAAAAAGTAGATGTAATGGTAAGCAAATTTACTTTTACAAATAGCGAAACAGCTAAGGAGATAGAAGAAATTATTGAAAAGCACTGGAAGCGTATGTAAATCAAAGTTAGTAAATTCAAAGAGTTATTTGTTTTCAATGTCAAATTGAAAG
>JAWXVD010000242.1:0-3303 GCA_044425705.1 Eubacteriales bacterium
CAATCATTAGTACAGCAAAAATAGTTCCCACTGACATAAAGTAGCATTGAATGGCTGTTTTGCAGTGATAGCCTCCTGCGTATGTTCGTAAAAGAGAAAATGAAATAAGAAAGATAACAACTTCCCGTCCAAGACCAACCAAACAACCGAGAATTAGCACTGAAATAATAGTAGCCGCTTGTTCGATTGCGACGGTTATTCCATAGAGAATTATATCTCTATCTATATTTGCGTTCTTTCCATTATCTACAAGGAAATCGGCTATTTTCTCCAATCTCTTACTTAACATTAAAACTTACGCAAATTTTTTGCTGTATCTGGTAGCTTTGGCTGATGAAAAATCAACAAGCAATTTCTATTGGCTACATGGGTTGTAATAATTAAGGTGAATGCTGACAAGATATGTCCGTATTTCATTAAAAACTTCTTCATTTCACATTCCTCCTTTCGCTTTAAGTCCAGTCAAATGCTGGTGAAAGTATATCATAGATTTAGTTATTATTCAGTGTCGAAAGTACAAAATGCCAAAATTCAAATACGAAATTTTCATAAAAAAATAACCACTAAAACTTAGCGGTTATTTTCATACGTCATTTCATCATATAGTAGTATTTCCAAAACAAACTCTTGTTCAGTTGCTGAAATTTTAAAACCTCCTCGTTTACTCTCAACAATTTTCTTAATGCTTTTTAGCCCTAACCCATGCAATATCTTGTCAGATTTATCTGTAACAGGTAGTCCACTCTTAAACTTTAGTTTCTTTGTATGTGGATTAGCGATTCTTATATATAAATTCCCATCATCATCCATAATTCTAATACTTATACTTTTGTTTCCCGATTTGTTATTATCAAAGTTACTAATAGCGTTGTCAAGTGCATTGCCAAGAATAACATACAGGCTACTTTCGTCAATGTGTGCATCTTGAAGAATGTTGGTTTTTATATCTATGTTTATATCACTTTGATTGATTAAGCCAAGTTTATAATTGAGTAGTCTATTGAGCTTTTTATTTTGCGTATATTCTATGAAGTCACTTTCTAAAGTTTCTTGGATTAAAGCATCTAAACTCGCTTTAATCTCCAGCATTGATTGATCTATACTATCTTCGGTTTTAGACTTTAAGTATAATAGATGGTGTTTCATATCATGCTTGAGTGTTCTGACTTTTTCAAACGTATCACTTATGTTTTGGTCAAGAAGATAATAATACTCTGATTGATTTTTCAAGAGTTGATTTTCATACTTTAATTTTTCAGCCGATTTCAATTTATCAAACAGATAAAAGAAAAACACATTCATCAGTACAATAAGCGATAAAGACAAGATTGTAATATATTCGTTCAAACTATCTTGGAATGAAATCTGAGTATAGGAAACCAATATGATGATACTGCAAAGTGGAATAATACATATTTGCAATGAGGTTTCTGAAAGTATATTTTCAGAATTTCCTTTATGCAATATAACAATTTGTGTGGCTTTTATGAATATTAGTATAAAAAGTTGACAAATTATAGAGCCTACTATGTTAAGGAAATCATTTTGTAGTAATTCACGGAAAGCTATGCTAAATATAAGTTGCAATACAATTCCAATAAATAACTCTATAATCATTCTGAAAACAGTCCACAAAAGTGCTAAAACAAATTTCACCTTAATATTGATTTCAAAAACAGAAGAAATCAAAAGCACTGAAATTATCTGTGTAACAATATTGAAATAGGGTATATTATTCCATCCAAACGTCGTTATCCCAATTAGGAAAAAAATAATATATACTATGTATTTTTTATATTTAAAACTATACTTTTTCGGTTTATATAAAATATTGAAAGCACTATATAATGTATATAGTGACAGTATATTGATAGCTGAGTATAAAATGATTTGAAGCTCTGATGGAATTACCAACTATCTACACCTCTTTTCCAAAAATTTCATGTGTCTAATTTGAGTATCATTACTATATTTACTTCCGATGTTATACGTTACTCCTGTCGCTTTCAAAGTAACCTTATCTATCCCTATAGATACATAACCTAAATTGAAAATAAAAGCTCTATGGGGCATTATAAATCTGTCATTAGATTGCAACTTTGCCCAAACGGATTTCATACTATCGTAAAAACGCATATCTTCTTTTAAGGTGTGAAGAATGACTTCATTCTTGCAATTCTCAAAATATATAATATCTTTAATAGGAATATGCTGTGTTGATCCGTTTTTGTTAAATGTAAAATAGACAGACTCATCCTTTTTCAAGATAGTAGATGCGCATAGGAGTGCTTCTTCTAATTCCCCTGTTTGAAGTGGCTTATCTAAAAATCCAATCGTACCAAGTTTAAATAATTCTTTTACTCTTTCGTCATAGCTTGATATAAAGATGATTAAAGATTCCTCTCCCATTGCTCTAATACGAGTGGCTGTTTCAATTCCATTGATGCCATTCATCAATATATCTAACAAAATAATATCATAGTGCTTTTTGGCTATGCTATCACATAAACTTTCACCACTGGAAAATGAAGATAACTCAAATTCTTCACCCCACTTATCTTCGATCTGTCCAAGAGAAATCATGATGCGTTCTCTATCCTTTTCCATATCATCACAATATGCAATTCTTAGCATAACATTATCCCTCCTTTATGCTTGATGATATAAGTATTATACCACACTTCACAAAGAATTTGAATATTATTCCACAAGAATAAACTATACTGGCAATTTGCTAGTATAGTTTATTATAACATAAGCAATTTGCCTTTACAATACATATATAGAGTAAAGGAGCATAATTATGGAAGTTAATTACCAAGCAATCGGTGAGCGTATTCGCAAAATCCGAAAGTCAAAGAAAATTTCACAAGAAAAGTTGGCAGAAATGTCTGACTATTCTGTGACACATATCAGTCATATAGAAACAGGTTCAGCCAAAGCAAGCATTGAGGCAATACTAAAAGTAAGTGCAGCTCTTGGATGTACGCCGAATGACATTCTATGTGATAGTATGGCAGGTGCTAAAGAAACTTTTCTAAATCAAATAACAGAAAAGTTAGTGGACTGCACAGAATATGAAATCCGTGTTATCTCAGATGTTGTAAATGCGACTAAACAATCTTTGAGATCAAGAAAAAATTTCTTTGAAAATTAAAAATGAGTGAAAAGCCAATCGGTACATTATGTTTCGGTTGGTTTTTCTTTTATATGCAGTCCACTAACTAAAATAATAGTATATTCTTACTTTTTTATAGGATAATAAAGAGGACAGAATGGCATAAAATAAGGACGGAATTTTTT
>JAWXVD010000243.1:0-3262 GCA_044425705.1 Eubacteriales bacterium
CTTTGTAACAAAAGATAATAAGGTGGTGACACCAAAATCAAGCAGTATCCTCCCATCAATTACACGTCGTTCTTTGATGATTGTAGCAAAAGAATATTTGGGATTAGAAGTAGAAGAACGCCCAGTTGCACTATCTGAACTAAAAGATTTTGCAGAAGCAGGTCTTTGTGGTACGGCAGCAGTTATTTCACCAGTTGGTAAAATTGTGAACCATGGAACAGAAATTTGTTTGCCTAGTGGAATGAGTGCTATGGGACCAATTACTCAAAAATTATATGATACGTTAACAGGAATCCAAATGGGCAAATTAAAAGAAATAGAAGGTTGGATACAAGAAGTAAAATAAAAAAGTAAAATAGAAAGTTAAAAAGAAAAAAATGAAAAAATTTACAACACAACAAATTACACAAACAGCAGTACTAATTACTATTTGTATTATCAGTCAGTTATTTAAAAATTTATCAGTCTATATTACTGGACCAATTATTAACACAGTATTGATTATTGCAACATTAGCAATTAGTGTAAATAGTGCATTAATGATTGCAATCATTACACCAGTGACAGCCTTTTTTATAACTGGTTCGCCAATTATGGCAGGCATTCCAGCCATGTTTCCTGTCATTATGTTAGGCAATGCAATTTTAGTATGGTGTACATATTATTGTAAGAAAAATATCAAAACAAAAGCAGGTTTACCAATTGGTATGGTAGTAGGTGCAGTCGTAAAAGCTTCCTTTATGGGTAGTGTGACTTCATTTATATTATTCCCTATGTTTGGAGATAATATTGCTAGTTATTTACCAAAACCAGAAGCATTACAGACTGTTTTAGCAGCTGCAAGAGTGACATTTTCATTAACGCAATTAATTACAGCTCTTATTGGTGGTGTATTGGCATATCTTATCTGGATACCTTTACAAAAATTCATCAAGACAGAAGAAATGAATTAAGTGTGACTCTTCAGTAGATGGCTGAATAGTTATAAATTGACCCTAACAAATGCAATAAAACACTGGCATTATCAGTATTTGTGTGCTATAATTTTGAAATGATTGTGACGTTAGATAAGATGTTACTTTGAAATTTAAGGAGGAAGTATATAAAATGAGTGTACAAGTAGAAAAATTAGAAAAAAATATGGCTAAACTTACAATAGAAGTGGCACCAGAAGAATTTGAAAAAGCATGTGAAAGTGCATATCAAAAACAAAGAAAAAACATTAGTGTTCCTGGATTTAGAAAAGGGAAAGTGCCAAAACAAATGGTAGAAAAAATGTATGGAAAAGAAGTTTTCTTTGAAGATGCAGCGAATGAAATCATTCCAGTAGCATATGAAAAAGCTAGTGAAGAATGTGGAGAAGAAATCGTATCTTCACCTAAAATTGATGTAGTTCAAATTGAAGCTGGAAAACCATTTATCTTTACAGCAGAAGTTGCTTTAAAACCAACTGTAACATTAGGAAAATACAAAGCAATTGAAGTAGATGCAGTAGAAGTAGAAGTTTCAGATGAAGAAGTAAATGCATCTATGGAACAAGAAAGAGAAAAAAATGCAAGAAGCGTTTCTGTAACAGATCGTCCAGTAAAAGATGGTGATGAAACAGTAATCGATTTCGAAGGATTTGTAGATGAAGTTGCTTTTGAAGGTGGAAAAGGTGAAAACTATCCATTAACAATTGGTTCGGGTTCATTTATTCCAGGATTCGAAGATCAATTAATTGGTAAAAATATTGGAGAAGATGTTGATGTAAATGTAACTTTCCCTGAAGAATACCAAGCAGAAGAATTGGCAGGAAAACCAGCTTTATTTAAAGTAGTAGTAAAAGAGATTAAAGAAAAAGAACTTCCAGCATTAGATGATGAATTTGCAGCAGAAGTTTCAGAATTTGATACTTTAGCTGAATATCAAGCAGATGTAAAAGCAAAATTAGTAGAAAAAAGAGAAGCAGATGTTAAAAATGCAAAAGAAGATGCTGTAATTGATGCAATTATTGAAGATGCACAAATGGAAATTCCAGATGCAATGGTTGAATCACAACAAAGACAAATGGTAGAAGAATTCGCACAAAGAATTCAAAGCCAAGGAATCTCAATTGAACAATACTTCCAATTTACAGGTTTAACAGCAGAAGCTATGTTAGAGCAAGTAAAACCTCAAGCAGAAAAAAGAATCAAATCTAGATTAGTGTTAGAAGCAGTTGTTGCAGCTGAATCAATTGTAGCTAGTGAAGAAGAGTATGATAAAGAAGTAGTAAGAATGGCTGAAATGTATCAAATGGAAGCTGATAAAGTGAAAGAAATGGTTGGAGAAGTTGGAAAAGAACAAATCATGATTGACTTAGCAATCACAAAAGCTGTTGAATTCGTAGTTGAAAGTGCAGTAGATAAGAAATAATAAATAGAGAACTATATGCATTATAAATAGTTGCTACTTATTATAAGAACATTAATTGTAAAAGGGTGAAAACAAATTTTCACCCTTAGCGTCAGTGATTTCACCCTTGCAAGCAAGTGAAATCACCTGACTTAAATATGAAAATAGAGTGAAAGAGTTGTCTTTCACTCTTAATTTCATTTATAACATTTTGAAAGGGGCATGGAAACCAAAATGAGTTTAGTACCTTATGTCATAGAACAAACAAGTCGTGGAGAAAGATCTTACGACATCTATTCAAGACTTTTAAAAGATAGAATTATTTTTCTAGGAGAAGAAGTAAATGAAGTAACTGCTTCATTGATTGTAGCACAGCTTTTATTTTTAGAGGCAGAAGATCCAGAAAAAGATATTCAATTATATATCAATAGTCCAGGTGGCTCAGTTACAGCAGGTATGGCAATTTATGATACTATGAAATATATTAGATGTGATGTTTCTACTATTTGTATAGGTATGGCAGCAAGTATGGGAGCATTTTTATTGACCGGTGGAACAAAAGGAAAAAGATTTGCACTTCCTAATGCAGAAATTATGATTCATCAACCACTTGGTGGAGCACAAGGTCAAGCTACAGAAATTGAAATTGCAGCTAGACATATTTTAAAAACAAAAGAAAAATTAAACAAGATTTTAGCAGAAAATTCAGGGCAAGATTATGATACAATTGCTGCTGATACAGAAAGAGACAATTGGAAAACTGCTGAAGAAGCCAAAGAATACGGCTTAATTGACGGCGTGATTGAAAATAGACCAGTAGTAACAGCATAAGAATAGGTATTGTGCGAAGAAAGGGATAGTTAGAAAATGGCAGGAAAAAATTCTG
>JAWXVD010000244.1:0-3260 GCA_044425705.1 Eubacteriales bacterium
GGTGATTGGATCAAGTTTTTCTCGTTCTTCTTTGATTTTGTAAGGTGTTGGGGCAATAATCTTAATTCCTTTTTCACCTTTCTTCACATTACGAGAAAAAGTATCTTTCCATTTGTTAAACCCTGCAACTAAAGTCGCATCGGGATTTTGCATTGAAATGAGCATGGTATTGTTAAGGGAATACTTGTGAAATCTGCTCATTGTTTTAAGATACTGCATATACTTTTCACTCTCGAAAAGTTCTTGTATCCCAGTTTCAATGCTGTCGGTAATTTCTTTTAATCTCTCTTTCGGAGATTGTTTTACATCGTTTTCAGCCATATTATATAGCTCCTTTCTTGTTTTTGGATATAGAAAAACCACCTCCGTAGAAGTGGTTAGACTTAATGTATTTAATTAGATTTATTTTGCGTATGATACTCATGTTTCGGATAATGTTCGAGGTTTGCTCATAATGCACAACGACACTTTTTTTTGGTTTTCACATTGCAACAACATTCTATCATCTAATGAAAAGTAGTTTATTGTTCGCAATAGAAAATCAACCTATAAATCTTTTTTGTTAGAATTCAACCTCTTATCTAATATTTTTTCTAGCTTTTTCTTATATTTATTTTTATTCATATTAGGGAATGCTGCCATAAGTCTACGTTGATAAAATGTATTATTTTTTATTAATCTGTCAAATTCTTCAATCATTTTATCATGAATATCTAATTCCTTTATTCTTATGTGAAACTCACCCAAACTTAAATTCGAGTCCATTTCATGATATTTAGCTTCAAGGCTGTCCTTAATATCTTCTAATTTAACAAGTTGTATATTAATGCCTATAACATTATATAATGTCACACTAAAATCAGCTACCAAGTAAATAAAAAATGCAAATAGAAAGCCTAATTTAAAATCCAGATTTCTAAGTTCCAGTATTGCACTTACTTTAGGGTGCAAATCAAAAGTTAATATTACACATAAAAAACCAAATAAAGTTGAATTTAGAAGACAAACTCGCCCATTAATATTAAACTTTTTATCTGAGTAATCCCACCAACTTGTTTTAAATAATTTCTCCATTGCCCAACTTGTAAAATATTCCAATGATGATGTCAATATAACTCCTGCAATAAAAATTGTTGATATATTGTGCGGAACCCACTGCAATAAATATATTGTTCCAAGTGCGCCAAACCCATAAATCGGGCAAAAAGGTCCATACAAAAAACCTCTATTTACTACTTTTCCACTTCCCAGTGAACAATATATACACTCACAGCACCAACCAATAAAACTATATATCCCCAAATATAGAAAAAAATTTACATAAAAATCCATATACTACTCTCCTTCTCATCAATCATCACTACACATGTTATATAAATTGCATGGTATTTCAACCATATTTTACTTATTTCAAGATTATCGAAATAATCTTACAGAAACATTTTACACCATTCAACAAATTAAATCCATTCGCAAACTACCCAAACTTCTACTTTTTCCCAAACTCCATCTTAAAATTTACATATTTACCACCAGTATCATCAAGCACTACGATACAGTCATAACTCTTACCAGTCTTAGCTGAATAACAGCCTTTCATTTTCACTTTACCTTTACTTAATAGTTCTGATACAAGAGCTTTGGTTACTGTTTTTTTCTTAGCTGTGAAAAACTTGTTCTCTTTCCAAATTGCAAACTGACAATCCTTAGAAGAACAGCAAAAGCCTTTTTTATTCTCGGTTACATCAGCTCCACATCGAGGACAAGTGCCGACTCTAGCACCTACATTTTCTCTAGGGAATAAAGTATCTGCTCCCTTGATACATTCATAGGTGTTTACGAGAGAAGTAGTCATGCTTGAAATTTCTTCTAAAAAGGCATTAGATGATAACTTGCCTTGTTCGATTTCTTTTAGTTTTTCTTCCCATTCAGCTGTTAGTAGTGGGGATTGAATATCTTCGGGCAATACTGTCACAAGTGCAATGCCTTTGTGTGTAGGGATAAAATACTTGATTTTCTTATCGCCTTTACGTTCTACAAGACCAGTTTTAATGAGTTTTTCCATAATACCGGCACGAGTTGCAGGTGTTCCAATCCCTTTCATATCTGTATCAACTTCTGCATTGTTTGCATTTTCCATAGCTGAAAGAAGTGTATCATCGGTGAAATTCTTAGGTGGTGAAGTTTTGCCCTCTTTGATTGAAGAATTAGCATTAAAGCTATTACCCTCTGCAAATTCGGGTAGTGGAATATCTGCTTTTTCTTCGGTTTCTTTGTATAGCTTTTGAATTGCCTTAAATCCATCAAAGAGAATTATTTTACCTTTGGTAGCAAAACTATAATCGCTACATTTTCCAGTTACCACAGTTTCAGCATAGATGTGATTTTCATTTGTAGCTGTCAAAAGTCGCATTGCAACCAATCGTAAGATTTCACGTTCTCCAAGTGGGAGTGACTGCAAATCAAAGCCTTTCACCTTGATAGTTGGAATGATCGCATGGTGATCCGATACCTTGTTGTTATCTGTCACTTGCTCCACATTGATAGATAGACTAGAATTATCAGACATAAAAATTCCTGCACTGGCACTTACCACAGCAGGAACGGAGTTTTTCATATCAGTTGTTAAGTATCTACTATCAGTACGAGGATAAGTCACTAACTTTTGCTCATATAAGCTTTGGGTATATTGCAAGGTTTGTTCTGCTGTAAAACCTAGTAGTTTATTGGCTTCACGTTGCAAGGTGGTTAAATCATAAAGTTTGGGTGGATTTTCTGCTTTTTCTTTTCGTTCTACTGCTTCAATAAGAACATCTTGATTATGACAAGCTTTTGCCATAGCTTCAGCTTGGGATTTATCTTTCAGTTTGTCACTAGCAAGAGTAAAACCACCACAATCTAACATTACAGTATAGAGTGCCTCTGATTTAAAGGCTGTCACTTGGGAATTTCGTTCCACAATCATTGCAAGAGTGGGTGACATAACACGACCAATATTCAAGGTTTGCCCATACAAAACAGAAAACAATCTTGTGGCATTGATGCCTACAAGCCAGTCGGCTTTTGCTCTGCACAGTGCTGCTTGATACAGATTTTCAAATTGTTCTCCATCATGTAGATTAGAAAAACCATTACTAATTGCTTCATCTTCAAGAGAAGAAATCCAAAGTCTTTTTACTGGCTTGATACAACCGATTTTATCATATACAAGTCGGAAGATTAACTCACCCTCACGTCCTGCATCTGTGGCACAAATAATT
>JAWXVD010000245.1:0-3259 GCA_044425705.1 Eubacteriales bacterium
ATATGTATGGATTGATGCATTAAGTAATTATATTTCTGGATTAGGTTTTGATGTAAATGGAAAACATGGTGATTTATACAAAAAATATTGGCCTGCAGATGTACATGTAATTGGTAAGGATATTTTAAGATTTCATACTATTTACTGGCCGATTATCTTAATGGCACTTAAGCAACCACTTCCAAAACAAATATTTGGACATCCGTGGATTTTATTTGGTGAGAATAAAATGAGTAAATCTAAAGGTAATGTATTATATACAAATGAATTAGTTGAGGCATATGGTGTTGATAGAGTTAGATACTACGTGTTACATGAGATGCCATTTGCACAAGATGGTACAATTACACATGAATTATTAGTTGAAAGAACTAATACTGATTTAGCTAACACATTAGGTAACTTAGTTAAAAGAACAATTACAATGCAAAGAAAATATTTTGCAAATGGTGTTAAAAAGAATAAAGCAACAACAGAGTTTGATGAAGATTTAATTAGCAAATGTAACGAACTACAATCAAAAGTTGATGGATTAATGGATCAACTTAAAGTTAGTGATGCAATTGAAGAAGTTATTGTTGTTCTTAGAAGAGCAAATAAGTATATTGATGAGACTGCTCCGTGGATTTTAGCAAATGATGAATCTAAAGCGTCAGAGTTAGAAAATGTGTTATTTAATTTACTTGAAACTATTAGAATTACAAGTAGCATTTTAAATGCATTCATCCCAAATACAACTAAAGAGATATTCAAACAATTAAATACTAAAGCAAATGATTATAAATCATTGAAGTTTGGTTCTGTTAAAGGTTATGAAACTGTAGAACCAACAATACTATTCAATAGATTAGATATTAAAGATATTGAAAAGATGTTTGTTAAGGAAGAAGTAAAAGTAGAACCTACTAATACAATCTCAATTGATGATTTTGCAAAGGTTGAAATTGTAATAGGTAAAGTATTAGAATGTAAAAAGCATGATGGTGCTGATAAACTTTTAGTTTCAAAAGTTGATATTGGTACTGAAATTAGACAAATAGTAAGTGGGATTGCAAAGTTTTACACGCCAGAGGAAATGGTTGGTAAAAATGTTTGTGTTATCAAAAATTTGAAAGAAATTGAAATCAGAAAGGTAAAATCATATGGTATGATTTTATGTGCCGAAGACAATAAAACATTAAAACTTATTGAAGTTGATGGGCTGAAACCTGGTTCGATGGTGAAATAATATGAGTGAAGAAAAAAAAGGAAATGCATTTTTAAATGTAATTAAAAGTGAATATAAACGATTTTTCATAGTTGCTCTTGGGTCTTGTATATATGCTCTAGGATTGATTTGGTTTTTACAACCTGCGAAATTATATTCTGGTGGTATTACAGGGTTAGTCCAATTAATCGTAAATATAATTGAGAAAAATACTGGTGAAACAATATCAATTGGTATCTTGATCTTTTTGATTAACATTCCTATATTGATTATTGCTTTCAAATTCATCTCAACAAAATTTGCATTATATTCATTGTTATCAATTATAATTCAGTCTACTCTAACACTTGGATTTATTAAAGTTCCTGATTTTGGGATTGCAGCATCTGATAATTTAATTATGGCTTTTCTAGGTGGTTGCATGGTTGGTATAGGTGGTGCAATAGCTCTAAGAGCAGGAGCATCAACTGGTGGTATTGATGTGTTTGCACAAGCATTATCTCTTAAAAAGAATATCTCAATTGGAAATTTTTCGTTAATTTTCAATGTATCTATAGCACTTATTGCTGGTGGGATATTTGGTTGGGCAATCGCTTTATATACAATAGTACGTATTATCACAACTTCATTAGTTACTGATAAAATCCATACTGCATACAATCATCTGAAAATCGAAATAATAACGGATGATGGTGAAGAGATCAGTTCTATGATATTAAGAGAATTTGGTAGAGGAGTTACTATGCTGAATGGTGAAGGTGCTTATACTCATAAAAAGAAATATGTACTTGAAGTTGTAGTATCATCATTTGAATTATATAAATTAGTTGATTTAACAAAAGAGATTGATCCTCATGTTTTCATTATTGCATGTCCTGTAAAAAGGATAGTTGGAAACTTTAAAAGAAGAACAGTTGCATAAGATAATCGTAAGATTATCTTTTTTTGTCTTTTTTTCTATAAAATAATTGTAAAAAAAGAGAAAATATGTTATAAATAAGTACTTATATTTAATTAAGAACTTTTAAAAAAGGGGGATATTGCAATTTATTACTTGATATATAATATATTACAATTGAAAACTATGGACAACAATACAAATAATGATTTTAGAAATAAACCAATAATTAGAAAAAGTACCTCTGCTAATGCACCGAGAATTCCGACTGCTCCTACAAAATATACTGCACAAGTAAATCCGCAAAATAATGGTGGAGTTGTTGTAAAAGAAGGATTCGTTGATGTTGAAGAAGTAGATGATGTATTTAATAATTTATTGAATTCAGTACGTAATGAACAAAAGGTAAATGCTGTACCTGAGCCAAATATTGCTCCGCCTACTCAACAAATACAACAAAGACCTGCACAACCTGCACAGCCAGTACAACAAAGACCAGTACAACAGATGCCGCAACAACCAATGAATCAAGCGCATGTTCAAACATATGTAAATGCACAAGGACAATTAGTACAAAGAGTATATACAAATGCGCAAGGACAACCAGTACCAGCACCGCAAGGACATCAAGTACCAGGACAACTAGTATCTGCGCCAATGCAACAACCTGCACAGCCAGTACAACAAAGACCAGCGCAACCGATGCCACAACAACCAATGAATCAAGCTCATGTTCAAACATATGTAAATGCACAAGGACAATTAGTACAAAGAGTATATACAAATGCACAAGGACAACCAGTACCAGCGCCACAAGGACATCAAGTACCAGGACAACTAGTATCTGCGCCAATGCAACAACCTGCACAGCCAGTACAACAAAGACCAGCGCAACCGATGCCACAGCAAGCTATCCCACAATCAAATGGTGGAATAACTGTTCAACAGTCTAATGATCCTGTGATAGATTTATCTGATATCTTTGGAGATGCTCCTGCTAAAGAAGATTCAATTCAAGTTGTTGAAAATATAGAACCTATAGAAGCTTTCCCAACATTTGAAGATGATATTATAATCACTCAAGAGATGGAAGAAGTTGTAAATGATAATGCAATAGACTTAGAAGATATTTTTGTTGATGATACTAATGAGGT
>JAWXVD010000066.1:0-18577 GCA_044425705.1 Eubacteriales bacterium
TCATTTTCTCACATATGAAATATTTAAATTTCATTCTATTTTACTTAGGGTACCTCTAATAACTCTAGTGCCAAGATTCGTGAGAATATTTTTGTGGTGGTTAGAACACAAAAATAACGCTATCTTTCCCATAGCGTTATTTTCTAGTATATCTTTTACTGTTCATTAATAATATTCAATATCTCTTCTCGCAACTCCATATATTTTCTAGAATACTTAGCTGCTTCTTGATTTGGACCACCGATATCATAGGTAAACTCAGTTTGAAATTCTTTTACGATTCGCCCTGGTCTGGCAGACATAATAATTACTCTTGTTGCTAAGCATAATGCTTCGTCTACATCATGAGTAATGAAGAAAATTGTATTTCCTGTTTTACTCCATATTTTTCTGATTAAGGCCTGCATATTAGCTCTCGTCAATGCATCTAATGCACCAAGGGGTTCATCCATCAATATCATTTCCGGTTGATTCACTAACACTCTTGCTAAGGATGCTCTCTGTCGCATACCTCCTGATAATTCATAAGGTTTTTTATCATGGAAATCGGTAAGTCCTACTACATCAAGATATTTATTTACACTTTTTGTAATTTCTTCTTTCGGTAGTTTGCGTTTTTTAGGACCAAAGGCTACATTTTCGTATACATTTAACCATGGATATAATGGTGGTGCTTGAAATACCACACCTCGTTTCCAGTCAGGCTTCGTAATTTCTTCCCCTTCCATTGTAGCACTTCCTTTGGTTGGTTGATGGAAACCTGCAATAATATTTAATAAGGTGCTTTTACCACATCCTGAGGGACCTAGCACACAGATAAATTCTCCTTTTTTTATATCCAGATTAGCATTTTCTAATGCCACTACTTTCCCTTTTTCACTATCATATTCTAATGTTGCGTCCTTAATCGAAACAATTACTTTTTCGTTTTCCATGATAATAACCAGCCCTTCTTCTTTATTTTTGTGCTGCCACAGCTTCGATAAATTCTGGATTAATCGCCGCTTCTATTACGCTATAATCTGGCACTTCTTGAATACTGTCTTGCTCTTTTAAAAATTCTGCTGTGTCATAGAAGTTTTCCACCAATGCTCCTTTCGCATCAGTTGTTCCAAAATAACTTTCTTGTAATTGTTCTTCAGCTGACAACCAAATTGATCCGTCCATTTGACTTACTGCACTATCTGCTTCTATTTCTAATGCTCCTGCAATGACCGCTACAGCACTTTCTTTATCTGTTTGATATAAGGCTACGGCTTTATCTAAAGCTTTGATGTATCCTTCTACTACTGTTGGATATAAGTCTGCAAATTCTGAGTTTACTAATTCTACATTTGATGTCATAAATCCTGCTTCTGCCAAATCACCACTTGTACATAACCATGTTGCATCACTTAATTGTGATAATACTGGATCCCATACATAAGTAGCATCAATCAAATCATTTTCCCAAGCTGCATAAATTTCATCTGGTTGCATATCCAGTAAGGTCACATCTGATACGCTTAATCCTGCTGTTTCTAAAGCTTTTAATACTGAAAAATGTGCTGTAGATGCAAATGGTGTAGCTATTACCATACCTGCTAAATCTGCTACTTCTTCTACACCTGTCTCTGCTCTTACTACTAGACTTTCAGCAGATCCTAATACATCATGAACCCAGATGCATTCCACTTCATATCCATTACTGATAGCAATGGTAGCTGGACAAGATCCTGCTAATGCAAAATCAATACTACCTGCTGCAATGGCAGTAATCACATCTGCACCTGAATCAAAGCTAACAATTTCTACTGCGCTACCTAATTCTTCTTCAAAATATCCTTCTGCCTTTGCAATTCCTTCATCATTTGGCATAGATTGTGTTCCAATTACAATTTTATCCGGTAATGCTACTTCTGCAACTTCTACTGCCTCTTCTGTTGCTTCTACTTCTTCTGTTGTTTCTACTTCTTCTGTTGCTGCCACTACCTCTGCACTTTCGCTTGTCGCTTCTGTACTGGCTGCTTGAGAGGTACAACCTGCTAAAAACACCATACACATCAACATCACATAACTTACTAATACACTCATTTTTTTCATAATCATAATCCTCCTTTTTGAACACATAACTGCAAACTATCTGTTACTCTTCTTCCTTGGAATTTTTTCATATTCTCCTCTTACGCTTTTCCACTCCATGGTACAAATTTTCTTTCTACCATATTCAGAATAAAATTAATAAAAATTCCCGTTGCTCCCATGACGATAATTCCTGCAAACACAATATCATTTCTTAGCCAGTTCTTTGCATCTAGAACCATCCAACCAATCCCCACATTTGCTGCAACCATTTCTGCCGCAACTAATGTTGAGTATCCTACTCCAATCGAAGTACGAATTCCAGTAAACATGTCTGGTAGGCAAGATGGGAAAATAACATCTCTAAACACCTGCAACTTGCTTGCTCCTAAGGTATATGCACTATTAATATGATCTACCTTTACTTTAATAACAGCAGATACACAAGATACATAAATAGGTGCAAAACATGCTAGAAATAGCAATGCAATTTTTGATGCATCGTCAATTCCTAAGGCTAATACTAATAGTGTATAATACGCCAATGGCGGTAACGGTCTATAAAATTCAATAATGGGTTCAAATGCAGCCCTTGCTTTTTCACTAAATCCACTTAGCAATCCTAAAGGTACCGCTGTAACAACTGCTAATCCAAATGCTGAAAACAATCGTTTCATACTAACACTGATGTGTTCAAGTAGTGTATATCCTTTATAATTTGCACAAATCGATATAAATGCATCTAAAACTTGTTTTGGTGATGGAATCAATTTCCCATCTACCCATCCATATTGTGTTGACAAAAACCACAGTACAAATATTGTAACAACTGATATACAAGAGATTGTATTTAATTGTCTCTTCTTTTTCATCGTAATTTCCTCTCTTTCCTACTACATCTATTCAATAAGTGAACGACTTCTCACTCTATATGATTTTTCTACAGGACTCACAAAAATTTTTCCATCCCCTGGATTACCAGTTGAATTCACACACATAATGGCTTTCACTACTATTTTCGCCACTTCCTTTGGTACTACGATAATCAGCACTCTTTTAGAAACCAAGCTTGTTCTGATATGGGTGCCATCTGCTAAAAAATAATCAATTGGTTTTTTTCCTCTCCCCTTTGCTTGCATACAAGTAAAAGCAGGATATCCAATTTCAACTAATTTATTTTTCGTCTCTGTTAATCTTTGTGGCCGAATGATTGCAAATATTTCTACCATTTTAATCCCCTTCACTTTCTTTCAGTCTAACAATTTTGAACCATGCCGTATAAATTGCTGGTCGAGAAACCTCATTTTCAACCCTTATTTTACAATCCACTCGTTTTACTACTTACTGTATATGCTTTATCTATTGATGATACAAAAATTCTTCCATCCCCGTAATTTCCATCATCACCTGTATATGCAGATTCCATAATTAATTGACTTACCTTTTCTTCGTCTTCATCATGGACCACCATCATAATAATATGTTTCGGTAATTCATCATAAAACACACTACCAACTTGGATTCCCATCTGTTTTCCTCTTCCATATACATCCATACGAGTCATCGATGGAAAACCGTTTTCTAATAATACATCAGCAACTTTATCAGCTTGCTCTGGTCTAATAATCGCTCTAATCATTTTCATAACTTTTCCCCCTTCACCATACAAAAAGAGAGTTCTCATTACTAACCATTAGTAATTTGAACTCCCTTGCTCTTTGCATTCATGATATCATCTATTATTTTTATTACTATGTATGATATTCCAAATCTCATTGTGCCACAGCACATCATTCGCTATTTTGCATACATATCATAAAGTAACAATCCTAGGTTCAACTTCGTTTGCATCTCTACACTTGATAAACTAGCACCCAACAGCTCTTCTATCTTTTTCACCTTATAATTTATCGTATTTCTATGTACAAAAAGCTCTGCAGCAGCTTCCTTTACACTGCCACTATGTTTTAAATAACATTTTAACGTAGGCAATAAATCTGTTTGATTGACTTCATCCTGTATGCGAAGCGGATCAATGATATCACCTATATACTGGGTAATCACCTCATTATCATCAATTGCTAGAAGTAGCTTATGAATACCTACTGTATCATAAAACACAAACTCTTCTCCTTTATCCTCACAAATGATATCAAATATTTTTTTTGCTTGCTGATAGCTTTTATAAATATTTCCTATTCCTGAGCACTCTCCACCAACTGTTCCACGAACATACATCTCCTGTGATAAATTTGAAAAAAATTGATTTTTGGCATAGTCAAGAATCTGTCCTATCTCTTCTAGTCCATAATTCGCCATAGCCAAGATAATTTCATCATTCCCTATCATGACTACTGTATGTTTAAAGTTATGCCGTAAGATAGTTTGCAAAATATTCTTATTCTGCAACATCCCTTTTTTTGCAAGTTCTTTCTGCTCATTATTCTCAAACACTTTTAGAATTCCTATTCTATACTTCCACTCTTTATCAAACATTTTATTGGTCAACTGCTCCAGATATAGCTCTGTTTGACTAGGCATAAAAATAGCGTTTTTCATAGCAGTTTCTAATTCTAAACTACTCATCTCTGAAATTGATATTTCATGAGTAATCATCCGCATAATCTCTGCCATATATATCTTCCATGGAACTTGAAAAACAGGAAAATCATGTTTATTTGCAAATTCTAGAATTTCTGGTGTAACTTCTTCAATATAAGGCCCTAAATTAATAATCATACCACTGGCATGATTATCATATGCCCCTTTCACAATATCAAAAAGTGACACGCCTTCTCCTATCCCGATTCCTGTAGTAACCGCAAGCTCACCACCTTCTAAAAATGTGGCTAGTTCCACATTTTCAACCATGTGAATCCAGGTTACCATATTATAAATCCCATTATTTCCTGCAATTAAAGTCACTTCCATATCACGAAATTGATTCATTACCTCTCGAAGTATAATCCCCATAATAATCCCCATCACTTTCTCTCAGTCTGGCAACTTATATCCCTTTCATTTATGAAAGGTGTTTCTCCATAGAGACAAATTACTAGTTAAAAATTTTTTATTTTCAACCTATATGTAGACGCTAAATCCAGATATCAATAATAATACATATGTCATTTTCATAAACTTTTCCTGTGGAATTTTCCTATGAATTTGATCCCCTAAAATAACTCCTAGCACAAGCGGTATCATGGATAGGGAAGAAATTCTCACATCAGATATTGTCGTATATTCCATATTTTGTATGGCAAATACAGCCCCTAATACAATCCAAATTGCTGATACGGTTGCACGAAATTCATGCTTATCTTTAATATTCGATACTAGATAGATTACCAAAAATGGACCTCCCGATGCAAACAATCCTTGTAGTATCCCTGCAAGAATCAAAATAATATTCATGAAATACGGTTTGATACTGACCTGATTTTTTATAAACAATTTATGTAATGCAATACCAATAATCACCACCCCATATAGATATAAAAGTATAGTCGTGTTTATCGTTCTATATACAATCATAGATATCAAGGTTCCTACTGTCATCCATAACAAAGCACGTTTTAACATCTTTAGATTCACTTGCTTATAATCTTTTGCCACAATATAGATACTAGCTGCTGTTGCCACGGCATTCAATGCAATTCTTGCCGGATTCATTCCAATCAATTTGATAGAAATAGGCATTGCCAACATGGTTCCTGCAAAACCTGTTATGGCTTGAATGATATTAGATAAAAATATCACCGCAAAATATAAATATTCATTCATCTTAATTACCATCACTTTCTCTCAGTCCGGCATTCTTCATACACATAAAAAAGCAACAGCACTTGGAATAACCTCCTAGCACCGTTGCTCTTTATTTAGCTATACTATAGCAAAACAAAAATCATCTTACAATATTCTAATTTCACATATTTTTTCGTATAATTCAAATAATTCTGTCAATATTGTTCTTTATTTTATAATAGTTGCGTTAGCTTTCTAAAAATTCATTATAAGTTTTGCCTAACAATGCACTCTTTCCTCAAAATCTCTTCCGTTTAATAGCACATAATCTATTCCCATTTATAAATTTTATACACTTCAAAATCATTATGCTCAATACCATATATTCCTACAGATTCCATCACCAAACCTTTTTCTGCTAACATCTCAGCCTGTGGCAGATTTTGATAACTAGTTCCCATAAGCCAACATGTTTCGAATTCAGTATTATAGTCAAAAGTCTCGCTATATTCCAGCTGATACTCAGGAAATTGTTCTTTATAAATGAAACCAAATGCTTCCCAGTTATATAATACGTAATCGTTTTCTCCTACATTACTAGCAAATAGATCAATCGTTTGCTGTGCATAATTACTTCTATATTCTTGTATGAAACATTCCTTATATTGAATAGCTGCCACAAATAGTAAAAAAACCGTAAAGGTAACTAGCAATACTTTATTGCACCTATTCACTGTATGTTCTTTATTTTGTTTGGAACTTAATACTTCATTCTCTCGCTTTTCACCTACATCATTACATATCAGATTTTTCACACTAACACCAACAAACACAGAAAATAACCCTAAAGCTGGAAACCAATATTGTTCTCTATAAATAGGTTCTGTCAATAATGACGCCACAAGACCTACTGCTGCTGTGATAACCGGAATCAAAAAGGCCAATATCATAGCCACTTGCTTTTTATAAATTGCAACTCCAAGCAACATAATAACTATTGCCAGAAAGACATATACTATTTTCGAATAATCACTTAAACCAAATGTCCAAGTCAAATATCCCCATACAGTACTTTTTGTAATTTCAGGAATCCAATATCCCGAAGTAACATTTGTTACTTGTTCTATAAAATAGGGAATCCATGGTATGTATAAAATAAACATCATGATGATTGCTACAACATGCTTTAATAATAAACTGCGTTTAGAAAACAAAAGTGCCAAAAACAAGAAACCATTCACCGCTATGATAGAAACAAAAGCAAAATAATGTGTATATGCTGCTCCCACACTAAACAAAATCAAGGGGATTAAATATTTAAGTCCAGTGGTTTCACTTGCTTGCAAGGGTGAAATCACAAACGCTGAGGACGAACAATTTTTTTCTTCCTTTATTCCTGTGATTTTATTTGTTTGTAACGTTACATTTTCAGAAGATTCATTCTTCCTCTCTGATTTCCAAAATTCATAAGCATATATCCCACTTCCTGTTACACATAGAAGTGCCAAGGAATACATCCTCACTTGCACCGAAAATTCCATAGAACAAGGAATTGACGCAAGAAAAAGGACTGCCAAAAAGGCTGCTAGTTTCCCATAATATTTTGTCACTTTAACTGCCAACAAAATATATGTTAAAATCATTGGAACAATAGAAAAAATCTTTAATACTATCAAATTTTTTCCTGCAAGATATGTAGGCAATTTCACCAAATAATAATATAGTGGTGGATGTACATCATTCGCTGTTCCTAAGGTAATTCCTTGCATATTTTCTGTAATTAACTGCAAAGTAAATGCTTCATCTGTCCAGATACTAGGACTAAACATTAAACTACAATAAATTACGGTAATCCCAATAATCATAAGTCCTATCAGATGACTTCCATATTCTTCAATCATTTCTTCAATTTTTTTCATACGTATCCTTTTTTTTCTTAAGCTACTGATTTAGTTTCATCATATTTAAGTCCAGTGATTTCACTTGCTTGCAAGGGTGAAATCACAGATGCTGAGGGTAAAAACTTATTTTCACCCTTTTTTCTTCTTTTGATAAACAGGAACTGCAAACACACTTAATACCGTCAACAGAGAGACAACCTCCATTACTCTCCATAAAATTGGCGCTACATATTCAATTTTTAACACACCTTCAAAGTAGGGATCTATTTCTACAGAAATACAATTATTTTCTCCATTAATAATCTCTAAGCTTTCTCCCGTCCAGTCATTGACAACTTGATAATTATCATAATTTAAAATCGGCAACGTCACATATTCTGTATTGGCTGACATGCTATATACTGTTAGATATTTTTCTCCTTTATCTTCTATATAGTCTTCCAACATTACTGCATCTGAAGATGCTTTCACCTGGGAGCTATTTAAAAGACTACTTTCTGTTCCATCTAATAAATATTCAAATCCCATATACGTTACAGAAAAATCCATATCTGGTTCACTTGCATTAGAAAAACAATAGCTAATTTCCATAAATCCATAATAGAAAAAGCTACAGTATAGTACAGTTGCTATTGCTACTAAAAATGTTGCATATGTATAATATTTCTTATTGATATCCTTCAATATGTATAATGCCAAAATGGTTCCTATTACAATTAATACCGTTGCAATGGTTAAGTATCGCCATGGGAATTGTATTTGTGCCATTAATGTGGCTACCTTAGTACCCACCATACCTTCCAAACTATCCCATGGGAAGGCTTGTAATGTGAATACAATAGCTAACATAGCTAATCCCGTCATAAGAATCATGCTTTGATATTTACTCTTATTTTCACCTGCTATCTTTTCTCCATATAAACAACAATAACAAACACAGACCAAACCAATAATTGCTGAAATCCCAAGGGTAATCGGCATGTCACTAGTCAATGTATTGGACATGGAATATCCTGTTGCTGATACGAAAGGTAAAAATAATTGCATCAAATAGGCTCCATGGCTTTGAATTTTCCCTGCATCATATCCCATTACTTGAATAGACGTAAGCATGGACTGGATAAAAGGTATCGTATACCATGCTGTTAATAAAATAGTGAGTCCACTTGCTTTTAATAAAGCAAGAAAGCATTTTGGTTGGAATGTTTTTTTCCATAAAATCACGCAAGTAAGTGCTAAAAATACGACACACATCTGTGTACTGAGAATATGAGACATAATTAAACCGCTCATCCCTATGGAAAGCAATACCCAATCTTGATATCTAATTTTTTCTTTTGTATAAATCAGGTACATTGACGCTACAATCAATGGCAAAAATGTCATTGCTGTATACTCTCCCACTGCACTACGATTATATAAATTCGTAAAACGATATGGTGCTAGTAAGTACAATACAGCGCCCAACATACTGAGTCTTTGATTGTTTATCATGATATGCAAGCTATAATATGCAATTAAAATCGTCGCTATATTAATAATTACAATATAAAGCTGATAACAAGTTCTAAGTGGCAACATACAATGAAATAAAATTGCTGGTAAATATAAAAATATATCACAGTAAAACAAGGAGTTCGCATACCCATAACCATTCAAATCTTCTACGGCGATTCTAACTGGAAATGCTCCATTTCCTAATTCTGTAGCCAAAGAAGTAATACGATTTAAATGATAGAATAAATCTCCTGAGTGAATCAAATAGTTTTGAAAAACAGGTAAACTTGCAAAAATCACAGAACACAAAACAACTCCTGTGTACTTTGCATTTTTTATTGATTTTTCTGTTTTTGACGAAATTACTAAAAAGTATGCTAATGATGCAATAGCACCCACAATAATAATCGTACCTAGTAAACGCATAATTCTATACAGGAACGACTCTTCTATTACAATTTTACTTAATGTAAGATCACCTTGCCCATAATAAGTCATCTTCATTGTCAAATCTTCTACTGTTGTTAAAGCCTGATTCCAAATGCGCGTGGAATATACTTGCGACCCATCTGCCAATTGAATCATATCAAAAGCGATTGCCGAAGGATTCTCATAAGATACAAAAGATAATTCTGCCACCTTATTGGTGTGATTATCTGTACCATCCACATTAGAATCATAATAAACATCTACTGTATAGGCTCCTGTCTTTAATTCATGTACCATGGAAAAAATATTGAAGGATTCACCAGAATCATTTACCATACTAATGCCCATATCACCAACTAGTTTTATCGGTTGGTTACTATTTTGTTCATACAATTCCGCTGTGGAAATTTCAATTGTTTCCAAAGGCGCAAATAATCTGATATTTAGTAGAATCACTATGATTGCCGAAATCCCTATAAACCATAAATTTTTTTTGTTTATGTTCTTCATTGTGTTGTGTACCTTTCTTATGTATATCACTGTTTCCATACAATTCTAGTTTAATAGTAAATATTCAACCATAGGCTAAAAGTTATGTTTAATATAACCCATTTCATTTTACTGTGCAATGTTTTTCAACAATTTATTTAAGTATTTAACAATGTATCTTAATGTGTTCAAACACAATCTTTTTTATTATAACTTTATGTTGTGACGCAATTATGATGCTAATAAGGTAACATTAGCCAATGATCTAATGTTACCTTTAAAAGTGTACTTATGTTTTATGATTTTTCATTACCTACGGGAAGAACCATGTTTATTGCTCATTCCTCCTTGGGAAGAAAGACTCGTTGGATCAATTTCATTGCCATCCACATCCATAAATGTTCCCCCTGTTATAGTTAAAGTGCCACTGGCATCTACTTCACTATCACCACCCGAATAAATAGATTCTATTTCAAAAATAAATTCACCACCAGTTATCGTCAAATCACCATTGGCATCTAGTCCATCACCTAGCGAATACAAATAAATGTTTCCTCCATTGATTTCTAAATATCCATCACTACTTCCACCATTAATTGCGTCATCTAACACCGCTACATAAATATTACCGCCATTTATAATTAAAATATCCGCTTCAATTCCTTCATATCCCACACCTATCCCCAGAGTCACATCATTAATTACCAAGGTATTATCAGCATGCACTGCATCATCTCCAGAATAAATAGTAAGTGTTCCTCCATTAATCTCCAATTCATTATTGGCATGAATACCGTCTTCATATGCTGAAATCTTAACTGTACCACCATTTAGAATCATATTATATGCTTTCAGTCCCTTCATGCTGTATTCTAATTGACTAGATGGTTGTATCGTATTTCCTGAGCCTTCTCCAACGGTAATACTATTTAATATTTCTACATATCCTCCACCAGAAGATAGTTCAAATTCCCCATCGTCAATCTGCAATGTATTTGCAGCACTGATTGCGTCTTTTTGTGCCTCTATTAAAAAAGTACCACTAGTGATGATAAAACTGCCTTTGTCACTTTCCTCATCATTTGTGGATTTTATACCATCTCCACCTGCTATCATTTCAATCGTCACATCAGAACATGCCAAATAATCCTTTGCCACAATCCCGTCACCTGCAGTATTCAAATTCAAACTTACATTTTCGATAATTAAATCATCTCTACCATTTATTCCATCATTATATAATGTAGTAATCTCTAAACTTCCCGTACCCGCAATCACCGTATCAGCTTTCGAATAAATAGCTGCACTAGGAAACTCCTCATCGTCTGTTGTAATTTCCCCTTGATTAATAAAGTTACTACTGCCATCCACTAATAAAATGACAACATTTTTCGCTTCCATAATATAAATTGGAGTTCCATTTTCACTTGAAATTGTTGCGTTATTCAATAGTAGATACACAATTCCCTTATCTACATCCTTATCTACATTTACTACAATAGTACTTTCTTCATAGGTGCCCGAAAACTCATATATTCCACTCTCGGTAATATAGATTTCCTCTCCATCTGAGAAAGTAACAATGTTTTCCCCCTCAAAGCTTTCTTGATAATCCGCATTTTTATATTCTACTGTGGAAAACACAATATCTAACTCGACGGCGCTAGTATCAACCTCTTCTACTTCTGTATCTAAAGTGGTTTCTCTGTTCTCCGTTGTGGTCTCTTCCATTGCATTCTCTTCCGTTGTGGTCTCTTTTATACTATCCGATATGTCCGCCGACTCATCTTTTTGTGCACATCCTACCAACCACATACATAGCACTATCATCATAAATCCTAGTTTAACACATTTAAAATTTGTATTATATTTCATATCATCTAATACCTCCTCTAGCCATTTTATTACAGTGTATTATTATCATAACAGCTTTACCTAAAATTTACTTAAAATAATTTGGAAAATCGTTTCTTTCAAAATGTTTTTTCTCTTTTCTAGCCAGTCTTTCATTTAAGTTAATATTATAGGCTTTAATTCCTTCTATTTTATTATTTTACTACACATAAAAGACCCTCCAATTTCTTGGAGAGCCTTGATTTATCTGGGTTTAAAGTACCATCCTCTTATGGATGCACGACATCCATAAGCCGTTTACATTCGCTAAATACTGCATATTCTTTGCCGTATTCTTCACAATGCATTTTAGTCAAAAGACAAATTTAATAACCGCATTAATCACATTCGAAAAACATTTGATTAATGCTTCATTAAATGGTAATGCCCCATTTCCATTCCAATCATTTCTTAATAATGAAATCCCATCAATCTTTTGTATATTTTTAATTTTCAATAAATCAATTACTATTGTAGAACTACTTTCATTTATAGTACCACATTTTTGTTCACTTTTTCCCTCTCCAAAAAACGGATTCAATTCTAATATAGCATTTTTTGCACAGTTAATAAACCCAGTCCATGTAGCTATGTTGCTCACCATATCATGAGAATTATTGTTATAATTAATATAATTACCATTTAACTGTACACCACTTACCATACTATACATTACTTTCGACTCCTTACATAAATATTATTTGTATCTAGCAATTCACCATTAAAATATATATCCGTACAATATACTCCTTCTGATTCAAAAATCACATTCCGAAAATCCATACTTAAATCAAACCCAACATATTCCTCTGGAATTTTTGTTGTATCTTTCTCAACAATATTTGGCGGTAAAACAATCTCTTCCGTATCCAAAAGGATAGCTCCGTCTTCTTTTTTAAATATTACTTGAATTTTATTTTCTTTAGTTAAATCCGCACCTAAAATAGAAAACACAATTGAAAATGAAAATGCACTTGGAATAAACTCAGGCATCAACGTAGATAAAACACGCATTGCATTTATTCCATCTTGTTTTCCATCTTTTAATACTATTCTTTCAGCATTTAAACAATAAATGAACGAAGTTAATCTCACCATATTATTCTCCTTCAAAACACATACTTACATATTATATTACTCTATTTTTGAATATTTAACAATATATTCTATAAATTCTTAATAGTAAAATAGCTAGCTATAATGACGCTATAGCAACACCTCCTGAACCTACTGTACGTCCACCTTCACGCTTTTTGGAATTGTAGAAAGCTGTGTAATTGGTGGGAACATAACATGTTTATACGATTTTATGTTGTCTATTTTCTGTAGTATTTTTATTTTATGGAAATATTGTAGCCAAAATGTAGCCAATTCATTTTGAAATAAAACAATATTTACTGTCTCTATCATTAGTTTTAATAATCTTTACTACTCTTATCAAAATGCACAAAAGATTCACACTCTTTACAGCTAAATGTAATAGATCCTCTTCCTATATCCAATTCTTGAACATCTACTTCGCTGCTACCACATATTGGACACTTTTCAATTTTTTTATTCTTTAGATAACTCTCTAAATTCATTAACCACACACTCATAGCTTCCCTCATTTTACATCCACCTATAAATCTTATTCACTCTTAAATAAAATTTCCTCAAAATATTTTGGTGGATACAAATAATCTTCCCCAGAATCATCTATTATTCTATACCACCCTTTTTCAATAGATAATACATCATAGATTTTTTCATTTGTTAAAACTAGAAATTCCGTTTTACCTAAATATTTAACTTTCATCATCTTTTTCCACTTCGCCCATAATATCTTCCATTTGTATATGTTGCTCCCATGCTTCTGCATCTGGTAAAGCACGACGATATAGTTCTGGTATTTCTTGTGTAAACTTATATTCAGATACGCCAATCGGTTTACTTGTATCCTTTAGTGCATATTCCGCCACCATTTTATTTTTATTTCTGCAAAGGATTAAGCCAATTGATGGATTGTCTGATTCAGCTTTCATCTGTTCATCTATAAGCGTTAAATAAAAGTTCATTTTCCCTGCGTACTCTGGTATAAATTTTGTCATTTTCAATTCAATGACCACATAACAATGTAGCTGTGTATTATAGAACAATAAGTCCGGTGCAAACTCTTCCTCATCTACTCTTATAATCTTTTGATGTCCAATATATGCGAAACCTGTCCCCATCTCTAGTAGAAAATTAGTAATATTAGCAACCAGCATATTTTCCATTTCTCGCTCCAACATCCCCTCATGAAATTCCACAAAATCAAAAATATACGGATCTTTCATAGTTTGAATTGCTAATTCACTTTGTACCGAAGGTAATCGTGATGCAAAATTTTGCACTTTATCTGCTCTACTTTGTCTATCAATTAATTTTGTTGCAATTTGATGTTCTAACACTCTAAGCGACCATCCATTTTCTATAATCTTTTCACCATACCAATACCTATCTTCCATAGTCTTCAACTTCTCAATCAATACTATATTATGAGACCATGGTAATTTTGCAGACACTGTCTGCAAAAAGTTTATATCTTGGATTTCATTTGCAAATTTTTTCATATATCTTAAATTTCTCGCTGAGAATCCCTTGATATTAGGCATAGCAATTTTTAATTCTTTAGCCAATGTATCAATAAATTGATTTCCATATTGTGACTGTTTAATTAAATCTTGTCCAATATCATAATACAACTGTATCATTTCTGCATTAGCCTTTAGCATAGCACGATATTGTGCTTTTTTTATCTTATTTTTCAGTTTATCTATTAGTATAATCATTTCATTATTTTCTGATGACATATAACCTCCTCAATTTTGCAGACACTGTCTGCAAATTCAAATGCACTTTACCTATCTTCTAATTGTTTTTCAAAACTTCTACTGAATCTGTAACACTCAACTCATCGTTCATATTCCCCAGAAATCCTTTTGTTCTACACACATCTAAAAATATTTGATTTAGTGATATTTTAATCTTCAAATTGTCTTTCTTAGGTAACGACATCAATTCCGCCTTCATACTTTCTTTATCTTTACAGATAACAAAATTGCCTAACATTGTTTTATTAAAACATATCACTCCATCCAACATTTCATATTTTACTAATTCATTAACAATCTCAAAAATAAACAATGCTGTAACATATCCTTCTTTATCATCTATAATAATATCATTGCTAATATCTTCTATCAAAAAAATCAGTTTATAGTTTCTATTTTCATTAACTTTTTTTATATTTTCTAAATATCTAGAATAATTCCTTATATGCTTTTCTACACATTTCTTTGTACTCAAATATAAGTTTTCAACACTCGGGTTAAGATTAATTGCTTTAATTTTATTAAATCTACTATAAAGCTGCTTTTCATCAGAATTAACTGCTATTGAGTATAAATCTCCCCCGTCATCATTTTCAAAAATCGAAACTTGAAAATGTTCTAACATATATGTTGTATCATCTATAACAAGATACTCATCGGGTGATTCATAATCAATAGTTGTAGAAAACAATTCTATTATCTGCTTAAAATCAATTATCTTACTCTCAATTTCAACTGAATTTTTCTCCTTCAATTGTTTAAACAATCTCAATATTTCGTTTTTTCTTTGCATTACCCCTCCGTAAAACTACACTTCGTAAACATAGACAGAACTTTATCTGTTTTTTTCTGCAATATTACGCTTAATCATATTAGAAATATACTCAATGTCATCCTCAAATACTTCTTTGTATTTACTATCTAATACTGCAACATTATGATTTAAAGCAATATATTGCCATCCACAATCAATTAAACGTTGTCTCTTTCTTTCATCTTCTTGATCATTTTTATGCCAATATGTACCATTAAATTCTACTGCGAATTTATAGATTTTCTCACTTCTTTTCTCGATAACTACAACTGGTATATCAATTTCAAATGGTGCAATTATACTTTTATCGTTAATCCCAATTATCGAATAATAATCTTCTCCTAATATTATTGGTAATTGTATTCCTAGTAATCCTCTGCAAATATTTTCAGCCTTGCTCCCCGCCATACCTGTTTCATAACTATTTTGTATCATAGTTTTACGCCCGTGTTCCAATACTTTTTTATAATTTCTTCTTCCTAATTTTGCTACACGTTTTTGTGATTCTTCAATCACTAATCATAATTCCTAAAGTAGTCAACTGGTAAATCATTACTGATGAATTTTTCTTGAAGTACATAGCTAACTCTTTTGTAGATAATTCGTTTTCTATATATGTATAATATAGTTCCTGTAAAAATAAAAGTTCATCACTATATCCATACTTCTTAATCGTAGACATTCTTAACTTTCCTTTAGTATCTCTATAAAAAGTTTGAAATTCACTATAATTCACATTATATTTACTACTATCAAAGTTTTTTCTCAATTTTTCCAAAAAATCAATCTTCTCTTTATGACATCTCATTGTTTCTTCAAAATCATTAGTATCATAATCCCATCCAAATGGTAGTCGAGCATATTTAGAATAAAAAGATGAAACACCTGTAATTTCATCCATTTTCTTATAATATAATTTGTAAACAAATTTCAACAAATAAAGTGTATCCACATAATCTTCAACCGTCTCCCAATTTTCCAAAACTTTTTTTCTAGACACTGACATATCCTCTATCATCTTATAATACTCTGATAAATCTCTATCAACATCCTCCTTATTTAACCCCAGACTTTTTAATGATTTCTTATTTTTCATTTCTCATTTTACCTCATAATTAACATTTATTTGTTTATTATATCATTTAATACTTATTTCTACTACATAAAACCGAACATCATTATAACTATGCTGAATTGAAACTAAGATGCCTATAAATATTAGATTATTTACAATAAAAATATTTCACTGTACAATATTTTGGATTTTCATTATATGCTCATTCAATCTTAGAAAAAAATAAAATATTATACATGCTCATTTAACTCCAGCGATTTTCTCATCTCTTTTTTCTTACTATCTAGTCAAACACTAGTTCCTTTAACACAATCTCCTCTGCAACACTACGAAAATTATTCATCATTCCCACCCAATACAACTGCCGGTTTGACTTCATCTGCTCCGTCAAGCCATGCGTCTTCGCCATCTGTTTTACCATCTTATCTATCTGCTCCCAACGCATCTTGTCTACCTCATATAAGTGCTGATTCAATTCCCCATTCATAATTAATTGTAACCACTGATAACGTCTATGTTCTCTTATAAAAGCTTCTCTCATTCTTCCATATTTTCCGATCACATAATGCGTTCCTTCTGGTATAGAGAGATTGGGATAATATATCCCATCCTCTCCTAATGTGTAGCCAATTCCATTTTCTCCAATAATATGTTTTTCCATTCTCACTGTCTCCTTATCTTCCTCTGCCTTTATTAGTTGTTCTCTGATAATTATCTATTTCCACCTCTGATTTTTCTCTCTTTTTATTTTCTTTCGATGTGTATTCTAGTTTTTCTACAATGGTCATTCCTGCGGTTGGATTACCATTCTTTCGTTCCCACTGTACCACAGCCTTATCATAATCTTCACTCTCTTGCCCTGCTTTATAATAAGTGTTAAGGAAGTCTTTCACATTCTCATATCCCCAATTATGAAGCGTATACAATAATTGACTTTCTACTGTTTCTATCTGTTTAATCTCTTCTTGAATTTGTTCTTGTAACTCATTTCTCTTTCGCCACTTAAATACACCATTTGCTTCTTCTAACTCTATCTCCAAATATGCTTTCTTCTTTTCATGTCCAAAGATCCTTTTATTAAATTCTTGGAGTTTATTATATTTCTGTTGTAGTGTAAAATATTCTACTACTAATTTCGATGGCACTGGCTTCTCCATCGGTTTCTCTATTTCTTTTTCTTCCAAAATATCCGCATATAGCACATCTAAATGCTTCAGCAACATTCTTTCCAAACAAGTAACTGCATTCAATATAATAGATACTAGTAACCCTTTCTGAATTCCCTGTTTCTGAATACTCTCACGTATTTTGCAATGCACTTCTTCTTTCTTGACTTCCATGATTTTCTCTTCTGGTATCTCGCTTAACAATGCACGATCAGCAGTTCGATTCCAACTTGTTCGAACTATATTTTCAAGTTCAATACTCGAAGCTCTCGGATTATTTTTTCCAATTTTCTTGGTGGGCAAGTAAATGCTATCTTTCTCAAATACTTGTAATTTTTCTTTTTCATCTTTGATGAATTCATTGATAATATTTGTAAATCCTATCTTTACTTTATCCAAAAATTCTTTACTCTTAAATTCCTCATTTTTAGGTGTAAATAATATTTCTTCATACACCTCACCTTTATTAATTATTTTACAACCTTTTCTAATATTTCCATCTTCATCTACAATAGATTTCTTTGTCCTTTCATGTAGACTTGCGAAATATACTTACATTATATTGACCTTCTACTGCGAATTAATTTATCCAATCAAAAAAAATATGGCTACGATAAAGTGCAAAAATACTTGCGAATTATCGTAGCCTTCTG